>NZ_JABMCA010000034.1:0-104266 GCF_014706005.1 Actinomadura sp. RB99
AACGCCGTCAAGCAGAAGGTCCGCGACACCTCCACCGTCGCCGGCTACGGCTACCCCGAATACCGGTGACCCACCGGGGGCCACACCAGGCCCCCACCCTCCCCCCGCTTTTCCGCACCCGCCTAGCGGTGCTCCCCCCTTCCTCTTTCCATCCCCCGCGCGATCACGTCCGCGTGCCGTGCGCCGCACCTCGCATGCCCCAACGGGCCTGAGGCCGGCGCCAGCACCACCGAGCGAAGGATGAACATGCAGCAGCGAGCCATCGACACCGCCCTGACCGCCCTGACCGGTACCGCCCTCGCGGGTGTCCTGGTCGCGGGCGTGGCGGTCGAGAGCGCCCACGGCGCCCCGGCCGACAAGCCGATGGCGCACAAGGCCACCTCCCAGCAGGTGACCGGGCACCACAGCACCACCACCGGCAAGAACACCGGCCACAAGACCATCGGCAAGGCCGCGCCGAAGACCCGCGCCGTGCTGTCGGGCAGCACCACCGCGTCCTACTTCTGGGACGACGGGTCGGGCGTCAACGGCGACACCGGCGCCCCCGCCAGCGGCAAGCCCATGCAAAAGGGCATGTTCGCCAGCCCCAGCTGGCCGATGAACACCAAGGTGAAGGTCACCTACCAGGGCCGCAGCGTCACCGGCTTCGTCGGCGACCGCGGACCCGGCGAGCCCTCCCACCGCGGCGTCATGCTCGACCTGGACACCTACACCTTCCGCCACCTGGTCGACGGCAAGAAGCCCGCCAGCAAGTACGACACCGGCACCTCCGCCGGCCACCTCAAGGGCGTCAAGTACCAGGTCCTGTCCTGGGGCCACGGCGCCGGCACCAAGGGCGCCCCCAAGCCCCTCGGATGACCCGACCCCGCCAGGGCGATCCCTAACCAGACGCCCCCCCGGCTCCCCCCGACATCCCCCCAACTCGCGAACCCCGCCCCCGTCCCCCGACGAGAGCGGGGTTCGTCGCGTCAAGGGACGGGAACGCAGGCGGCCACGCAACGCTCTGGTTGACAGCGGCCCGGCTCCGGGGAGGTAACAGACTCGGGCGCCAACGATCAGCGGAACTCCATCGAGTCCCGTCCGAACGGATACCGCGCTCTGCGATCAGCCGTGGCCACTCTCTGGGAGTTGGCTGGACATGTCCGCGGCCCGGCAGCCGTTCCGCCAGCGCGGTGACCTGCTGCTCTCCGACCGCTCGCAACACGACTAGCAGAGCGGGGGCGAGCGGGTCGTTGAGCATGGCATGCGCGGCGGCGCCGGTGGCCCGGGGGGATGGCCCACTCGGTCCAAGTCCGGCAGGGTGCTGACGGGATACGCGACCCATACAGCCTCGTTGCGGCGCTGATCGGGTGTCCGGCTTCGCGGAGGCGGTAGCTCGACGTCGTGCGGGTCTGGGAGAGGGCCGCTGGGGCCTGCCCCACGGCACCGACGACGGTCGGCACCGTCGCTTCGTGCTCGCGAGCTTCAGTGCGCCGTCGCCTCCGTGGGGTGCTGCGGTTCGGGTGCGCTTTCCCGAAGGGGGTCCTCGGGTTCCGGGTGGCCCGGTCCGCTGTTCGAGGCGGCGTTGCGAAGTGCCGTCTCGACTCGGCGGTTGCTGGTCATGGTGGCCGTGACGGCGGTCATGGCCAGCAGGAGGCCGGCGGCGGCGTAGAGCGGGGTGCGCAGGTCGTAGGTGGTGGCCAGCCAGCCGCCGAGGAAGGCGCCGAACGGGGCCGCGCACATGGCGAGCATGCGGGAGGTGGAGGCGACCCGGCCGATCAGGTGGGCCGGGACGATCACCTGCCTGAGCGACGGGCCGAGCACCATCGTGGCGCCCATTCCCGACCCGCAGACGGCGAGCGCGAGCCCGGCCGCGTACGGGTTCGGGGCGGCGGCGAGTCCCAGGATGGCCAGGCCCTCGACCGTGGCCGTGCAGGTCAGCGCGGTACCGGTGCCGAGCAGCCGGCCGAGGCGGGAGGCGATGCCGGCGCCGAGCAGGCCACCGGCGGCCTCCGCCGCGAGGAGCAGACCGAAACCGGAGGTCTCGATGCCGAGGCGCTCGTGGGCGAACAGAGCCAGGACGGTCTCCACGGCGAGGAAGGCGACGTTCCCGACCGCCGGACGCAGCGCGAGGCCGAGCAGCAGCCGATCATGGAAGACATGGGCGGCCCCGGCCCGCGCTTGGCGGAGCAGTGACTCGCGAGCACCTGCGGTAGGCCGCGGCACGACGGGCAGCGACCGCACCAGGAGTGCGGAGAACGCGAATGACACCGCGTCGGCAAGCAGGGGAACCGCCCGCCCGAGCGCGAGCAGCGCACTGCCCGCAGGTGGTCCCGCGAGGCCTGACGCGGCGGTCTGGGCGCCGCGCAGGCGGGAATTGGCACGTTCGAGGAGTGCGGGATCGCGGCCGAGGAGGTCCGGCAGATAGGCCGTGGCGGCGGTGTCGAAGAAGAGCCCGCCGAGGGCGAGCAGGAAGGCGGCGGCCGACAGCAGCGGGACGCTCAGCATGTCGAGCGCCGCCGCGGCCGCCAAGACCGCGAGCAGCACCGCGCGCGCCGTGTCGGTGACCCACATCGTCCGGCGGCGGTCCCAGCGGTCCACCAGCGCACCGCCGAGCACTCCGAACAGCAGCCACGGGAGCGTCCCGGCGGCCGTGACAACGGCCAGAGCCATCGGGTCACGCGTCGTGGTCAACGCGATCAGCGGCAGCGCGGCGTGCGTCACCCCGTCACCGAGCGAGGACACCGTTTGCGCGGTCCAGAGCCGTCCGAACCCGGTCGGCGGCTTGGTCACGTCATCGGTCGGGTCCGGTGTCACTGGGCGTCCCCCTCGACCTGCCGGCGCTGAGCCGGCCTGAACAGTGCGAACACCAGCGACGCGTCGGGGAGCGATGGATCCGACAGCGCCCGGTACTCGTCCGCCAGGGCCTGCAGCCGCGCCCCGAGCTCGGTGAGCTGCTCATCGGTGAGCCGCAGATGCGCCATCCGCACGTGCCGCTCGCCATCGGCCGGCGACGCCTCCAGGTCCGCCACCGCATTGCGCAGCAGCACATCCGGCTGCCCCGGCCCGGGGTCGGGCAGCTCGATCGACCGCGCGGCCATCGCGTAGTACCGCTCGGTGACCCCTCTCACCTTCCGCGTCCGCACCACCTTCACCAGGCCGGCCCGCTCCAGCAGCCGCACGTGATAGCTGGAACTCCCCTTCGCCAGGCCCACTCGCTGGGCGATCTGAGTGATCGTCGCCGGCTCGAAGCGGAGCACGGCCATGATCCGGTGACGCGTGAGGTTGGAGACGGCGCGCAGCTGCTCCTCAGTGGTGACGTGGAACGTCTCAGGAAGATCATCGGTGGACACGCCCCCAATGGTCAACGACTCTTGACCATTGCGCAAGTGGATTCGTCCAACGAACCTCACCAGTTGCGCGTCGAGACGCCGGCGGCCCCTCACGATCGCGCCGATCGCCTCCCCCATCGACGCTTGCGAGCAATCGAGCGGTGGGGACGGGCAGTCGGCCAGCGCCATTCATGGCTTGGCGGACGACGAGGGGCCGGTTCGTGAGGGAGGCCACGACGCCTCACCGGTTGCGACCTGCTCCAACACGCGCACTGTCATCCCTGGAGGCCGGCGACCACGTGCGGCCCGGCAAGACGGGAGCACGAGGTGCCAGACGCGAAGCAGCCGCCGAGAGTTCGACTTCATGTCGTGCTGGGGGCCGCCGTCCTCGGAACGCTCGCCGCCGGGTGCGGCACCAGTGCCGCCGACGGGCACAAGCACGCGACCGGTTCCCCGACCTCGCCGAGCCGGCCGCCCGCGGTCACGCCGGTTACCGAAGCTCAGGCCAAGGCCATTTTCGCCAACTACCAGAAGGTCAACAACCAGGCGAACGCGCGGGTCTCCGACGCGCTGCTGCGCTCCAACGAGACCGGCCCCATGCTCGAAGTCGATCTGGCGGGCAACAAGCGCATCCGGGCCAAGCAGGAAAAGAAGATTCCCGCCTTCTTCTACCGGGACGCCCAGTTCTTCATTCCGCACACCACGGGCCCCGCATGGTTCGCCGTGACGGCGAAGTCGACCGATGGCGGGGAGACCGAGATGCTCGTGTTCCTCGACACCGGAGGCGGCTCGTACAAGGCGACCGCCGGCCCGTGGCTGGCGAAGGGCCAGAAGTTCCCGGCGATCGCCCGCAACGCCGACGGCTCGGCGACGGCCGTCACGACGGGAGCCGCCCTCGGTGTCGGGACCAAGATCTCCGACTACCTGAGCGCGGCGGCGCTCGGCAAGCGTCCCGCCCCCGGGTTCGCCCCGGGACCGCTCACCTCCCAGCTCGGCAAGAGCTGGGCCAAGTCGGTGAACAGGACCAACGGCGGAAACCGGTGGTCGGGCGGCACGAGCTGGAAGGCCCGGCCCCAACCGGTCTACGCGCTCAAAACGGCTGACGGTGGAGCTCTGGTCGTCAGCGTCTCCATCCAGTCGGAGACCTACACGGCGATACGCCCCGATGTCTGGTTCCGGCCCGACCAGGTCTTCTTCGGACTGGGCCCCAAGCGCTATTACACGCGTTTCTCAGGTGACCGCCTCTGGGAGTTCGCCACCCACGTCCCGCCCACCGGCCCGGCAGCCGTCCTCGCCAGCGCCACCCATTCGATATCGGCGACAGGTAGCTGATCGGCGGCACGTCCGGCCGCTCCGCGCACCACAAAACGTGTCGCCTTTCCGCAGATCACTTGAATGCCACCTGTGGAAACGCGATGCGCCCCGCCGTCATTCGGCCGGGGGGCGCCCCTTGGCGGGCTCGCCGGTGTTGACCGCCTCGGTCTTCAGGACGTCGCCGAGGGCGGCCGCATCCGTTCGGCCACGCATGGCAGCGGACGGCTTCCGATCAAGAGCCGGTGATCGAAATGTGATCAGTGGGACTCCTCCACCGGGCAACCGGTCGAGGATCTTGGGCGTCCCCTCCTCGCCGGTCATTTCTTGATCGCTTCGGGGAGAGGTACCTTCCGTGCACCGTAAGTCGTCCTTCCTGGTCGCCGCCGTGCTGGTGACATCGACCGCGTTCGTCCCGGCCGCCGCCCGCGCGGACGCGACGGACATCAAGCTGACCGCGACCCTCGATCGCCTCGCCCCTGACCGGGTGGTCGTGCTCACCCTCACGGCGAAGTCCGCCAGCGGCGTCACCGACGTCACGGCGAGCCTGCACTACCTGACCACCGCGGGCGCGGCGTACGACACCGTCCGGTTCACGCGGGTCGCCGGGACCGACCATGACGGCACGTGGCAGGCCGAGTACCACACCGACATCGTGCGGCATCCGCGCGCCAACTACGTAAACGCGCAGGTCAAGACGGCGGACGGGGCGACCGCGAGCACGTGGGCCAATTTCAACGACTGCTACGAGACGAGCATCACCGACCTCGTCACCGAACCGTCGGTCATCGACGCGGACCACTCGGACGTGACCGTCCACGGTCGCCTCATGGTGCAGAAGTCGCGTGAGGCCACTCCCGAACCGGTGCCCGACGCCCATATCAACGGCGACGGCGGTGCTTTCACCACGCAGGCGGGCCCGGACGGGTCCTTCACGTTCACGTCGCAAGGCCGATTCCCGGTGACCGCTTCTTACGTGGCGGACGGGCAAAACTGCGCGACCGGCCAGGTGACCGGCGTCACCGTCGCGAAGCAGGCGACGGAGCTGTCCGCGCGACTGACGACGCCGCAACCCGTGGCGACCGGCACCGATGTGACGGTCCAGGGGACGCTGCTGAGGCACGGCGCGGCGGGCCTGGTGCCCGCGCCGGGTGTGCAGCTCACGGCGGTCGTCGGTTCGGGCACCACCGTGGAGAACGTCCCTCTGGGGCCGACGGCGGCGGACGGCACGTTCACCTCACGCTTCGCGGCCGACAGGACGGGGCCGCTCACGGTCGTCGCGAGCGGCGATCCCTTCCTTGAGGACGCCCGGGCCGCGGCGGGCACGCTGGACGTCCGGCGCGCCAGCTTCATCAACGACCTGAAGCTGACGCCGAACCCGGGGCGTTACGGTCAGGCGCTCTCCATCAGCGGGAGGCTGGGCTCCCTTCCGGACGCGCTGGCGATCGCGGGCGCACCGCTCGTCGCGGAGTTCTCCGCGAACGGAAAGACGGGGTGGGCTGCGGCTGGAAGCGGCAAGACGACGTCCAACGGATTGTTCCGCCTGACCACTGGAGCGGCCAAGCAAGACGCGTACTGGCGGGTCCGGTACGCGGGCAGCTCTGCCTACATGGCGCTCACCAGCAACCCGGTCTATGTCGACGTGCGGTACGGGACGTCCATCGCCGGCTTCAACGCTTCTCCGGAGCCAGCGATGAAGGGGAAGACCATCACGGTCAAGGGGCAGTTGTTCCGGTACTTGGACAAGAAGCTGCCGGGGCCGGGTGCGTCCGTTTACCTGTACTTCCAATCCAAGGGCTCCGGCACCTGGACGCAGGTGGCCGTGGTGAAGACCGCGAGCAGCGGATGGTTCAGCAGGACGTTCAAGGCGTCCAAGGACGGCACCTGGATGGCCGCCTACAAGGGCAGCTCCGCCTACCTCGCCTCCAACAAGCCCACCGACTACGTGGACGTGCGCTGAGCGACGGCCCGTGACTCGGGCTATGAGGTTGGCGGAAGGGCGGCACAGGTTCGCGCGATGAGAATCACCCGACCTTCCAGAGCCGCACTTTCTTGTCGGCGGGACAGCTGCTGGCCAGGGTCTTGCCGTCGGGGCTGAACGCCACCGAGACGACGTCGCCATCTTCGTGACCGAGCGTGGCGGTATTGTGTCGGGTCGCCATGTCCCATAGCCGCACGGTTCTTTGGTTGCCGCCGACACCGGTGGCCAAAGTACGGCCGTCGGGGCTGAACGCCACCGAGTCGATGTTCTCGGGCTTTCTGTGATGGCTGGTGAGTGTGGCGGTGTTGTGTCGAGTCGCCGCGTCCCACAGCCGCACGATGCCCTTGTCGTCACCGGTGGCCAGGGTGCGGCCGTCCGGACTGAACGCCACCGAGCTGACGCCGCTTCCGTGCTCGAGTGCGGCGATGCTGCGCCGGGTCACCATGTCCCACAGCTGCACGGTCCCCTTGGAGCTGCCGCTGGCCAGGGTCCGGCCCTCGGGGCTGAACGCCACCGACTGGACGTAGTCGACGCTGCCGGGGTCGCTGGTGAGGGTGGCGGTGGTTCTTCCGGTCGCCACATCCCACAGCCGCACGGTCTCCTCGGTGCCGCCGGTGGCCAGGAGCTTGCCGTCAGGACTGAACGCCACCGAGCTCGCGTCGCTTTTGTCGCCGAGGGTGGCGGTGTTGCGCCTGGCCGCCACGTCCCACAGTCGCACGGTGCGGTCGGCGCTGCCGCTGGCCAGGGTCCTGCCGTCGGGGCTGAACGCCAGCGCGCCGACGATGTCGGTATGGCCGGTGAGGGTCGCGGTGTTGTGTCGGGTCGCCACATTCCACAGCCGCAGGGGACCATCGGTGCTGCCGGTGGCCAGGGTGCGGCCGTCGGGACTGAACACCACCGGGAAGCTGTCGCTGTCGATGGTGGCGATGGGGTGATCGGCTTCGAGCCGGCGGATCACCGGATAGGACACGGCGGCGAGGCCGGCCGTGCCGAGCGCGCCGAGAATCAAGACGCGTCGCGGAAGGGTGCTGCGTGCGGGCGCGGGTGTCCGTGCAGGGGCGACCGGCCCGGCACCGCCGTCCTCGGTCTCCGTGCGGGTGGCGGTGGCCGTCGGAACCGTCGGCGGGTGACGAAGCGCCGGTCGGGACGAGGCCGGCCTTTCCGCGGTGACCGGCCGGTCGGCCGGTGCCGTCACCGTCCGTGCGTCGGCAGCCGCAACGGCAGCTGTCGGGTCGGTCGCGTGAGTGCCGAGCCGGTCGAGGATCTCTTTGGCTCCGGGACGGTCGGCCGGCGATTTGGCCAGGCACGCGCCGATCAGCTCGCGCAGGTCGCCGGGGACTCCGTCCAGGCCGGGTTCCTCGTTGATGATGCGGTACACGATCGCGGGAATGGTCGGGGCGTCGAACGGCCCCCGCCCGGTGGCGGCGTAGATCAGCACGCACCCCAGTGAGAACACGTCGCCGGCCGGCCCGGCCCGCTCTCCGCGCACCTGTTCGGGCGACATGTAGGCGAACGTGCCGATGACGACGCCGGCCGACGTCAGGGAGCCGGCGTCGGCCGGGCGGGCGATGCCGAAGTCGATGATCCGCGGCCCGTCCTCAGCCATGATCACATTGCCCGGCTTCAGGTCCCGGTGCACCACCCCGCAGGCGTGGATCGCGGCCAGCCCCTCGGCCAGCCCGGCTCCCAGCTCGCGCACCGCCCCCGCCTCCAGCGGGCCCTGGCGGCCGACGACCTGGTGCAGGGACGGACCGGGGATGAACGCGGTCACCAGCCACGGCGACTCGGCATCGGGGTCGGCATCGACCACCGGCGCGGTATGGAATCCGCCTACCCGCTGCGCGGCCTGCACCTCCCGTGCGAACCGCGCCCGGAACCGCGGATTGGAAACGTGCTCGGTCCGGATCACCTTCACCGCGACCTTCCGGCCGCCGGGGGAAACCCCCAGGTAGACCTGCCCCATCCCACCCGCACCCAGCCGGCCGGTCAGCCGGTACGGCCCGACCTGGCGCGGATCACCCGGCTGCAGCGGATCCATCGGCACACCTCTGATCAGAAGAACAAGCGTGTCTGTCACCCGTGATCATTCCAGGAAACAGCCCGGGCGTGCCGGTCTCGTCCGCGCCGCGTCCAGATCGGAACCCGAGCCGGCTCCCCGTGGCGGTCCGCAGCGGGTCGCGGACGCTTGCTCCGACGAGGCGCTGGCGGCGCCGGTGTTCAACGCCTCCGGGGACCAGCGGTCCGGCGGACGGTTCTGGATGTCCAGCATGCTCAACGAGGCGGTCGTCCACGGCTTCGACGCGGCCACCGCGGCGGACCGGGCGACCCAGGTCGACCCCGACATCGCAGCCGCGCTCATCGGCAACCACCTCACGATGCTCACCTCGCCCACGTGGGCGATGCAGCGGCCGAAGTCGGCCCACGCCCTCCGCGGCACCGGGCAGACCCTGCAGTGGCTGGCCACCGACGCCACCGATGGCGCGGACGCCTGGTTCGTCGAAAGGCGCCCCGACGGAGCCGGGTGGCGGCCCGGAACCGGGCAGGCCGATGTGACGGTGAGCGGCCCGGCGCAAGCGCTGCTGCTGACCTTGCCCCGGCGACTCCCCCTCGCCGACGGCCCAGCCGACAAGATCAGCGTTGACGGCGACGCCGACCTCGCCCAGCACTGGCTCGACAACACCGCCCACGCCAGCAACTGACCGGCACCCACGACCACTGCCATGACGACGAGCAGGTCCGGCAGGGGCACCGACCTGGCCGGTGTTCGGCCAGTAGTGGGTCGCGCTTCGGATGAGAGGCCGTCAAAGGACGCAGGACACCGGGATGAAACAGCAGTGCGCCAAGCCTGACCAACGGAATCTCTATGCACCGACGCGCAACGGAAGAAGACGGGTCGCCAAGTGATCACGGTGATGTGCAGGGGCGATGTCGACGACGATGCGGCAGGCCGGGTCGGCGCGTTCGACCTCGGCGGCCACCAGTGCCGACAGGTCGACCGGTTCGGTCACAAAGGGCGCGCCGCCCTCCAGACGCGCCAGTTCCAGCAGGTCGCCGACGATGTCGCCGAGGCGTTCGGCGTCGTGCAAGGCCGCGTGCAGGACCTTGCGCGAGTCGGCCTGCGGGTCGGTCAGCGCTTCCTGCAGCCTGGTCTGCAGGCCCGTCAGCGGGCGCCGCAGGTCATGGGAGGTATCGGCCACCGCCTGCCGCTGATGGCTCAGCGCCGCACGGGCGGCGTCGGTGGCCTGCCGCTCGCGGACCCGCGCCCGGCGCAGCCGCCCGTTGATCTCCTGTAGTTCCTGCGCGCGCAGGAACAACTGGGCCTCGGCGGCCTCGACCTGATCGGCCGCGGACCGGCCGCCGCCCGCGCCCGCCGACCGCAGCTGCTGAATGCAGGAGGTGACCTCCTCCACCCGGTTGATCACGTGATCGGCCGGCCGTCCGGGCCGAGCAGCGGCGCGTTCACCGCGGTCCAGTACCGCTCCTCGAACGTCCCCGGCCGGTCGGGCACTTCGAGGTCGTAGCGGACCAAGGGCATCACGTCGACGTCGCCTTCGGCCAGCGCGCGCTCCAGCGAGGCGAGCAGTTCCTGGACGCCGCTTCCAGACGGCCCGCCGGGGAACACCTCGTAGATCCGACGGCCCAATAGCTGCCCCCGCTCGCGCTCCACAACGCGCTCATAAGCCCGGTTCACCGAGACGTACACCAGTTTCGGCGACAGCACCGCGCACGCAACGGGCAACGCATCGAACGCGGCCGAATAGTCAAGCCCGGTCACATGGACCGTCTACCCCGAGCACGCAAAAGCGGCTCCACGCGGCGCCCCGCCCGCGCCAAAGAAAACCCGGCCTTCATCCGGCCCCCCGGTGGCCGCCCGGGGCCGCTAGACCACGCACCCGCAGGGCCGAAGCACCTGAAGGTCGTCGGCCGCCTGCGTCGCCTGGCTGACGCGTTCGCCGCACAGCGGGCAGGGCCGACCGGCAAGTCCGGAGACGGCGGGAACGGGCGAGTGCCCCGCCTCGGTGATGGGCGAATCACGGTGTTCGGCTGTCAGGTCCACGGCGCGCCATCCTATGGCCGCACCCTGGAGAACGCCGCGCCGACAGACCGAGCCACCTCTTCCTGATGTGAGCGCCCCCGGCGGGCACGCTCGCCGAGCTCATGGCGATGACCTGGTCGACGCTGGGCGAGCGCCGACAGGCACGCGACCGGTGGAAGACCGCTCGCCACGCCGCCGATGCCTCCCGGGACCAGGACCTGCATGTGCGGGTCCGCGGCCGGGAGCAGGTCAGAGGCCATGGCTCGCCCCCGCGGATCATGGCCTCTGACTTGTGGCTATGGGCGTAGGTACGGGCCTGGGTGGTGGCGGGTGAAGGACGGGCTCGTCGAGTGCAGACCCGGTTCGGGGTCTGTGTCGAAGACGGTCTGGTAGTCGGCGCCGAGCTCGGTCGCGGCGCTGTTCAGCGCGGCCGGCCGGGTGGTCGGCCAGTGGCGGGTGTTCATTCGGGTCAGGAGGGTCCGGAGGGTCGTGATCTCTTCGGAGGCGGTGAAGGCGCAGTGGTAGCCGCGGTCGACGTACAGCTGCTTCAGGTCGGCCGGGTTGCCCGCCCGGCGGACCTGGGCGGCGTACCAGCTCTGGTTCTCCGGCGGGACGTTGCCGTCGCCGGTCGTGTGCAGGGTCACCACTGGCCAGGGGGTGCGGCCGGTGGGGGTGCCGTAGCGGTCGAGATAGCGGACGGCCGTGGGGTCGGCCTCGACCCGGGGGGCTGCGTTGAGGCGGGCGAGGTCCTGGCGGAGGCTCAGGCCGGCTTCGCGGTAGGCGCGTTTCACCAGCTGCTTCTGGGTGGAGCGGGCCAGGAGCGTCCGGTAGTCCACACCCGTGTTCCAGGACGGGTTGCCGCCGGCGCGCTGCTCGATGTCGGTGCGGTTGAGGCCCCAGAAGGCGCCTCGGTCGTAGGCGGCGTAGTAGGTCTGCTGTTCCACCTGGCCGGCGACCGTGTCGGGTGCCGGTGCGCGCGAGGCGTAGCGACCGGGGATGTCGGCGAGCGCGGCGGCGAGGGCGAGGCGAGCGCGCCCGTGAGGGTCGTCGAGGGCGGCTCCCAGTGCGCGGCGGGCGTTGGTCGTGTTCGTCTGCGGGTCCTTGATACGGACCAGGTCGAGCGCGGGCGCGAGCAGTGTCCTGACCGCGAAGTTCGCGTCGAGGGCGCTGTTGAAGTGGCCGGTCGTGCCGCCGAGGACTCCGCAGACGGAGGCGACGCCGGCGAAGCGGCGTGGGTTGCGTTCCGCCAGCAGGACGGCGGTGAGGCCGCCGGCGGACGCGCCCGCCGAGATGGTGCGCCGGGGCTCGCCGATGTTCGCGGTGAACCAGTCGAGCAGGTCCATCTGGTCCTTCAGGCCCGACTCGACCACGCCCCAGCCGCGCGGAACGCGGAACTGCGAGCCCGCGAGCGCGTATCCGTGGTCGAGCAGCCACTGCTTTGTGGCCGGGTGGTTGGTCAGTGCGATGTCCGACGGCGCGGGGGACTCCAGGCTGTAAGCGCCGTGGCTCCACAGGAGAAGCGTCCCGTTCCAGTGGGCGGGGATCTCGACGCGGTAGGGAACTCCGTCGATCTCGCCCTCACGGACATCGGCGCGGGCGGGCAGCGCGATCGCGGTAAGGGCGGCGAACACCATCAGCGGAACGGTGCGGCACAACAGGCGGAGGCGGTTCATGCCCGCACCTTCCAGGAGGCTCCGGCCCGGGTGCAATGATTTTGGAAATAGCTTAAATGATGTAAATTCCGGCCATGCTGCGGCTCTGGCTCGACTACGAGGACCTCACCCGGATCCGCATCACCCCGGGCCTCTCGCCGATCGCCCAGACCGTTCTCGGCGCCCAGGCCCTGCGCGGCGCCGGGCCGGAACCGGTTCCCGGGCCGTGGCGGGCGCGGACGCGCACGAGGCTCACCGGCCCGTCGCGTCTGCTGCTCGACCTGGTCCCGCCCGGACGCCTGCTCCCCGATTTCCTGACCCCGTACACGCATGTGCCGGGGTTCGAATCGGAGCTCGACGCCGTCGCGTCCACGCCCGTGCGGCGCATCCGCGCGGAATTGGAGCGGACGTACGGTCCGCGGCCGCCGGTTTCGTGGCTGTCCCGCCTGGCAGCCGGAGACCCGGAGGCGATGCGGGCGCTCATCTGCGGGCTCCGTGACTTCCACCGGGTCGCGCTGGCCGACCTGTGGTCCGGTATGGGCGCCCACCTGTCCGCCGAGGCCGGTGGTCATGCCCGGACGATGGCCGAACGTGGCATCGGCGGCCTGCTGGGGAGCCTGCACGCCGGCATCCGCTGGGCGCCGCCGGTTCTGGAGATCGACACGCTGCGCGACGGCGACGTGCGCCTGCAGGGGCGGGGCGTTCAGTTCGTCCTCTCGCCGTTCGTCACCGAGCCGCGCGTCCTGATCGCCGGCGACGATCCGGCGGCCGTGGTGGTGCCCGCGTCGCGGCCGTTCGGCGCGGCGGGCGGGCGCGACGCCCTGCCGCAGGTGTTCGGCCGGACGCGGGCGGCCGTGATCCAGGTGGTCGGCGCGCAGCGGGAGCTCACGACGGGGGCGCTGGCGGCCCGGCTTCGGATCAGCGCGGCGTCCGCGTCCCAGCATGCCACCGCCCTTCGCGGCGCCGGTCTCATCACCAGCGAGCGCCGGGGCAAGACGGTGCACCATGCACTGACGCCGCTCGGCGAGCGCTTCCTGCGCGGTTCGGACCCGGGGGAAAGCCAGGGATGACGGCGGAACGCCGCCCCTGGCATGGGGACGGCGGACGATGCCGGTCTTGATCAAAGAGGCGCCCTCTCCTCGACGACCGCGCCCCACAGGCCCGGATCGAATTCGCCGGTTGAGCTCGCGAAACGAAGGGGGCGGGCCCGCCGGCGGCGAATCCCTCCCATCTCGTTTGTGACAAGGCGATCGGCTCGCGGCGTCTGTAGGGACGGAACCGATGGACGACGCTGGGAAGGCCCGATGGCCGAAGATCCGCATGGATTTCATGAATTCGCCGCCGCGCGCGGCGCCTCGTTGTTCCGCACCGCCTGCCTGATGTGCGGGGACCGGCACCTCGCCGAGGACCTGGTGCAGACGACGCTGGGGAAGCTCTACGCGTCGTGGCGGCGCGTGCAGCGCGCCGACAACCCGGCCGCCTACGCGCGGACGGTGCTCATGCGCACCTACATGTCGCACGTGCGCAAGCACAGCAACCAGGAGACGCCGTCGCGGCGACTGCCCGAGACGGCCTCCGCCGACGCCGACCAGGCGCTCCGCGTGACGCTGCTGAACGGCCTCGCGCAGCTTCCTCCGCAGGACCGCGCCGTGCTGGTCCTGCGCTACTGGGAGGACATGAGCGTGGAGGACGTGGCGTCCGCGCTGCGGCTGAGCGGCGGGGCGGTGCGCAACCGGAGCATGCGGGCGCTGGGCAGGCTCCGCGAGGCGCTGGGCGAGGAGTTCGAGGAGCTCATCCGATGACGCGGGAAGGGGACGCCGAGATGCAGGGGGAAGCGGGAATGAACGCGGTGGAGGACCGGCTGGCCGAGGCGATGCGCCGCACCGCCGAAGGACTGGAGCCGCCGCTGGACGGCCTCATCACCGGGGGCATCGCGAGGGGGCGGCGGCGACGGTTCCGCAACCGTGCGGGCATCGCCGCCTCGGCGGTGACGGTCGCGGCCGTCACCGCGGGCGCGGTGGCCGTGGTCGGCGGTGGTGGTGACGGGACGGCCCCGCCGCGGCCGCCCGCCGTCCAGCTGGTGAGCGCGACGCAGGTGCTGGGCAAGGCCGCGCAGACGGCCGAGGCGCGCCCGCCCGTCAGGCCGCGCCCCGGCCAGTGGTGGTACACCAGGGCGGTCGAGATGGGGCCCACCGCCGAGCACGGCTCCAAGCCGCACTACTCGGAGGACTGGATCAAGCTCGACGGCTCGCAGGACGCGAGCCTGCTGAACGGCAAGCTGGTGATCTACCGCCACACGGGCGCGGGGGCCAAGAGCTCCAAGGCGGAGACCGACCGTCTGATGTCGCTGCCCGGGGACCCCCGGAAGCTGCGCGCCCTGGTCTACAAGGAGGTGGACGCCACGCCCGCCCGGGAGCGGATGATCAAGGACCGGGACGGGCAGGCCTTCCGCGTCGCCGCCCAGATGCTGTGGGACGCGCCGGTCACCATGCCGCCCGCGACGCAGGCCGCGCTCTACCGGGTGCTGGCCGCGATCCCCGGCGTCCAGGTCGACCGGAACGTCAAGGACGGCGCCGGACGGTCCGCCATCGCGCTGTCCCACGGGTCCGGCGAGCAGTTCCTGCTGGACCCGGCGACCTACCAGATGGTGGCGCAGCGGACGGTCAACACCGGCCGCAACGCCCCGATCTCCGCGACGAAGGGCAAGGACCCCCGCTACAACGTCCCGGTGGGGACCGTCATGTACTCCCTCACCCGCGTGGTCACCAAGCTCGTCGACCGGGCCGGGCAGCGGTAGGACGAAGGGGCCGCCTCGCCCGGTCCGGCGAGGCGGCCCCTTCGGCGGTCGCGGCCCGGTGCGGGTGTCTGCACGCGGGACTCACCAGGCGATCAGCCCCAGATCGGTGCGGTGCATGTCGGGGAGGCGGCGGAAGCCGCCGTCATCCATGCGAAAGACGGCCCGGTCGTGGCGCGAGCTGACGAGAAGGTGCCTGCCGGTCGCGTCGAGCGCGGTCCGGAAATCCACCGGTGCCGCGGGCGCGATCTGCCGGGCCGTCATGCGGGCGAGTTCGCGGGCGGGCGCCTTGCGGGCCCCACCCCTGCCGGGCACGGTCAACTCCACGATCGCCAAGGACTTGAACGTCCCGTCGTCGCCGGTGTCCTCCTCGATGGCCGTGACGGTACGGCCGTCCGGGGAGGGCCTGAAGGAGGACAGGTCGACGGTGCTCCTCAGGGCGGCGGGGGCGTGGACGAGGCTGGTGCCGGTCGCGCGGGTGTCGAACTCGCGAAGAACGATCCCGGCCTCCCCTCTCCCGGTGCTCTCCGGATCGTCGGCGGCGAAGAAGAGGGTGCGGCCGTCCGCCGCCCATACCGGGGCCAGCACGTACCCCGGCGCGTCGGCGCTCGGCGGCGGCAGACGCCATCCTCGGACGGCACCGGACGGGGACTCGACGACCGCCAGGTCGTCGCCGCCGCACCCGGGGACGTTGTTGAAGGTGAGCGCGACGCGGGCGCCGTCCCCGGTGGCGGCCATCTCGTCCACCTGGGTGGCGAACCCGCCGGGCAGGGTCGTCCTGCTCGCCACGGTGCCGTCGCCACGCAGGGTCACCTTGTCGATGCGGGTGCGGCAGGGGCCGGTCTCGTCGGCGAGGAAGGCGGTGCGCCGGTCGGCCGAGACGGCGAGCGCGGCGTAGTGCCCGGCGCGCGGCTCGATGTCGGCGATCATGCGTCCGGTCCAGGAGTCGAAGACCCCGGCGCCGCCCTTGCGGTGGGTCGCCAGGAAGAACGGGGGGCCTTCGTGGGCGCCGAGCGCGTCCGGGCCGCGCAGGGCCCCGCGCAGGGCGACGGTCACGGCCACGACCGCGATCACGGTGAGGACGGCGGCGACGGGCACGGTCCACCGTCCCGCCGGCCGGCGGCTGCGGGCGGCGGGCAGGGTCAACGGCGGCAGCGACTCGCGCGTCACCTCGCGCGTCTCGGCGGCGGCCGCGTCCTTCAGCAGCCGTTCGATGTTCACGGTGTCTCTCCCAGCATGCGCTCAAGGGCGGTGCGCCCGCGGGACGTGTTGGACCGGACGGTGCCCTGGCTCACCCGCATGATCCGCGCGGTCTCCTCCTCGGACAGGTCGAGGACGAACCGGAGCACCAGCGTCTCCCGCTGCCGGTGCGGCAGGCGGCGCAGCGCGTCGAGGATCTCCTTGCCCTGCTCCATGTCCAGGACCCGGCTCTCCGCCGACGCGGCGGGCGGGTCCTGGGCGCCGGGAAGGCGGCGGCCCCGGCGGCGCAGCACGGACCGGCAGTTGTTGAGAACCGACGACCTCAGGTAGGTCAGGGCCTTGCCGGGGTCCTTCAGCCGGCCCCACCGCCGGTACAGGCCGAGGAAGGAGTCCTGGACGACGTCCTCGGCCGTCGCCCGGTCGCCGACCATCACCAGGGCCAGCCTGACGAGGCCCAGGGCGTGCGCTTCGTACAACTGCGTCACCGCTCTCTCGGGAGAGTGCTCCACCAGATCCGGGGGGCCTTCCTGACGGAAGTTGAGGAGGCTCACGGGGAAGAGACGCCTCCGGGCCGCCGATGTTGCACGGGCGGCCGATCTTTCTCGGCGGGCCGTCTACCGCTGGAACAGCGACAGCGTGACGCCGCGGACGCGCCAGACACCGGCCTGCCGGAAGCCCCGCTGCAAGGCGTCGACCTTCGCTCGGTCTTGCGGGACCAGGGACGGCGTGCGCCAGGGTCCCTCCAAAAGCCAGACCCGGGTCGTCGAGGCACGGGCCACCCGGCGGCCGATCTCGGCCGGGTCGAACTCGGCGCCGCCGAAGTTGCCCGCCTCGGCGGGCGTCCGCCGCAGCGCGATGTCGCGCAGCCCGCGGAACGCCTCCGGATACGCCTCGGCGATCGAACGCCGGTCCGCCGTGAGGAAGAGGATCGCGTCACCCGGCCGGGCCTCCCGCTTGACGATCGCCGCGGCCCCGCGGAGGTCGTCCCACCAGTTCTCCGGACGGCGCTGCGCGACGTGCAGCGGTTCCACTATGACGGCCATCGCGACGAGCGGCGCGATCCACGTCCGGTAGGGCAGGCGGGCGAGTCCGGCGGCGGCCAGCAGCGTCATGGCGGGCAGGCTGCCGATCACGTAGCGGCCCGTGTAGAAGGGATGGAACTGGGAGACCAGGAGCAGCACCGTCGCGGGCAGCAGCAGCCACGGCAGGGCCAGGGCCTGCGGGGCGATCGGGCCGCGGCGCCGGGCCTGATCAGGCCCACCGCCATCGCCGCGCCGAGCAGGTACGCCGCCTTCGGGGGGCCGGTGAACGCCTCGGCCAGGAAGAGCGCGTCGCGCCATCCCGGGCGCGTCAGCCAGTCCAGTGCGTTGCGCTGGGTCACGGCCAGCGCGATCAGCGGGCTCACCGCGACGACCGCTGCCGCCGCGGCGGCGGACCACCGGCGCAGCATCGTCCTGGTGCGGTGCGCCTGCAGCAGGGTCGCCAGGTGGGCGGGAAGGATGAGCAGTGCGAACAGATGGACCAGTCCCAGCAGGGCGACGCCCGCGCCGTAGGCGGCGTACCGGCGCCGCGAGCCCCGTTCCGCCAAGTCCACGAACAGCACGGTCAGCCACACGGTGAGCGCCGCGACCAGGGAGTAGGACCGGGCCTCGTGCGCGTAGCGGCTGGCGAACGGAGCCGCGGTGTAGAGCAGGCCGGCGACCAGCCCGGCGGGCCCGGACATGATCCTGCGGCCGAGGACGGTGATGCCCGCCGCCGTGGCCGCGAACGCCGCGATCGACGGGAGCCGCAGCGCGAACTCGCCGGCCCCGAAGACCTGCACGACGCAGTGCATGAGCAGGTAGTAGCCGGCGTGGACGGCGTCGATGTGCCGGGCGCACCACAGGATGTCGGGGACCGAGCGGCGGGCGATCTCGGACGTGATCGCCTCGTCACGCCACAACGGCAGCCGTCCGGCTCCCCAGACGCCCATCGCCAGCGCCAGCAGAGCCGGCACCGAGGGAAGGAGCCAGGCACTCCCCCGCTCTCGCCTCGCCTCCCCGCGCCGACCTGCGTCTTCGGTGGGCGGGCCGGGGCGCGCGGCCGTGGCCGGGCGTGCATCGGGCAGAAGATCCGGTTTTGAGTTCACGCCAAGAGACGCGGAAAGCCTCCCGCTGTTGCATCCTTCCGGCGAGATCCCCGGATGCGACCTCGAAGCCTGGAGTCATCGGCTTGGACGATCTCTCCTTGGCTTCCATTACGGATGCCTGAGTTGGCGCATGTCCGTCGATCGCCTGCTGGTCAATCTCGACCTGAATCTGCTGGTCACGCTGGACGTGCTGCTGCGCGAGCGCAACGTCACGCGGGCCGCGGAGCAGCTCGGCCGCAGCCAGCCGACGGTCAGTGCCGCGCTGGCGCGGCTGCGCCGGCACTCGGCGACGAGCTGCTGCATCGGACGGGCGGCCGCTACGAGCTGACGCCGCTGACCGTGCAGGTGGCGGCGCGGACACCGCCGACCGGGAACGGCATACGCCGTGTCTTCGACGTCCGGGCCGAGTTCGACCCGGCGAGGGTCGAGCGGGAGTTCACGATCATCACGTCCGACTACGCGGTGGCGGTGCTCGGCCCGATCGTCGCGCGGCTGGTGGCCGGGCGGGCGCCGGGAGTGCGGCTGCGGATGCAGCAGACCGGCCCGCACGTGGTCGACCACGCGGCGGAGACCCTGCGCACCGTGGCACTCGCCATCAGAGGAGCGAACGCGCTCGTGGCCGCACGAATCTGATCGTCCTACACCTCATCGTGCCCCCGGACCGCCACCCGCGTCGCCACCTCGCCCGCGCGCGCTGCTGCCAGCCCAGCCACAGCCCGAATAGCCGCGCGGCGGCATCCACCGTGGCCATCGCCAGGGTAAACGACCGCAGGTCGGCGGCCTCCTGATCCGAGTCGACGCTGACAAGGACGATCGGCGAGGTCATGCGCTTGCCGCTGTGACTCCTGCGGCCTGATAGCTGTGACCCGCGGGCCAGAGCCGTCAGACGACTCCTTAATGTGACGACTCGTTCACCGTACGCTTTCGATGGCTTCGGCTCGTGTCGGAATCCGTTCGGGAGGAATGAGATGTCATCGACCACGCAGAAGGCCACCGCCTTGGCGTCCGCTCTGGCTCTGACGGCCACCGGAGCGCTCGCTCCCAGCAACGCCGCCTCGGCCACCACCAGGACCAAGGCCGAAGCGCCGGCCGCGCTAAAAGGCTGCGGAGCCAACCTCCCCGCCACCCCGGCGCGATGGACCTACGCGCGGGGCACGTGCGCACTTCTCGGCAGACCAGGCGCGTGGCACAGCTTCCGCTGGACCGCGACCGACTCCTACGCAGCTCTCCAGGTCAGGACCTACAACACCCGAGGCCAGGCCTACTGGGTCAAGTGCGGCTCGGGAGGAGGGCACTGCCAGGTACCCATCGGCAACAACGCCTTCACCCCGCTGTTCCGCGCCTGGAACGCGCTGCGGGTCTCCCACATCTACATCACCTACTGAGCACGCCCGCAGCCGCTCCCAGTACGCGAACCGAAAGAGGAGTCCGTCTTGATCAAGCGGCCGGTGGCGACTTCACGAGAAGGACAGCGGCAGAAGGACGGCTCAGGAGGCGGACGGCTCGATCTCCCCCGCAAAGACGATGACCTGGTCGATGAGGCTCCGCCGCAGATGGACGACATCCGTTCCCGTCAGGCGGGGGCCTCCATCCGGCGTGGTGAAGACCCACTGGTACCGGGCCCACTCGTCAGGCATGTCCACCGCTGAGCAGCGCGCCATCGTGCCGGGCCCCGCCGGGTGGCGCCGGATGTCCAGCACGAACCGCTCGACCGCCGCGATTCCTTCGCTACGCCCCAAAGGCCCCCAGAAGACCACGTCTGAGGTCAGGGCCTGGGAGAGCAGGTCGGTCACATAGCTGTCGGCCGAGGCGTTGAACGCGGCGATGAACGTGTCGATCGCGGAGCGTGCCGTCTCTTCCTGCATGCCCCAGTAATACCAGCCGTCGCGCATGCGCTCGTCCTGCGAGCCGCCTGCCGATCACTGCGGACCATCCCGGTCACAGCGCGAGCCGACGATGTGGCGGTAGACCTGCAACAGAACGCCGGTCAGGTCGGCGTCCCAGGAGCGGCGATGGGCAGTTCCGGCCCGCACCGCGATCCGCGACGCCGTCGCCGTGCGCGTACACCAACTGGCCGACGAGTCGAGCGGGACGCCGCATGTCAGTCGCCTACAGCGCCGCTGGCGGTCCGGCGGCACCGATCATCGAGGCCCTGGTTCTCCAGCCGGACTTCGCTGCGCGTGAGCGAGGTTTCCTGGTCGTCCAGGAGCGCGTCGGCCACAACGATAAATCAGCCATCCTTGAATCCGACCGAAGCCCGAGCCCCAACTCGATTCGGCAGAGACCACTGATTGGGCTGGAGTTAGCGCGGTTCACGGAAATGATCAGTTGAAGCGAGATCACGTCCGAGGGCGGCCACGAAGAGCCGAATTCATGGAGAAGGTGCGTGCCCCTTCTCACGGTTACATTGGGGCGGTATCCCTTACGGTCGCGGTGACCGGGACCGGGCTCTGTGAAGGGTGGCGGCTCGATGCGGCTGTGGAACGCGTGGCGGCGCATGCACGGCTGGTGGCTGCTGATGGTCGCGGCGGCGGTCGGGGCCTTCGGGTCGCTGCTGGCCTCGTCCTTGCCCGCGCTGGCCGGGTCGGCGATGGTGGCCGTGGCCAGCGGGCTGGCGGGGATGCTGACCGTTCGCGCGGAGCGCTCGATCGACCGCCGGTCGTCGCTCGAGCCGCCGCGCGTGCGCCGCGGCGCAGTGCGGCGCGTCCGGGAACTGGACGATCCGCTGGCCGTGGGCGTCCATCCCGCATTCGCCCTCGTGACGGAGAGCGGAGAGGTCGACGACTGCCCGCCGTTCGTCCGGCGGGACCGCAGTGATGACCTGGAGGACGCGCTGCGGTCCGGCGGGTTCGTGTTGGTGGTCGGTGAGTCGACTGCCGGCAAGACGAGAGCGGCCTTCGAAGCGATGCGCGTGTGCCTGCCCGATCACGTCTTCGTCCGTCCCCTGTCGCGGGACGAGCTGGCGGGCGCGCTGGACGCGGCGGCGCGGCATGACAAGAGCGTGCTGTGGCTGGACGACCTGGAGCTGTACCTGGGCGCGAACGGGTTGACGGCCGAGATGGTCAGCTCGCTGCTGGCCGCGCCGAAGGGTCACCGGGTCGTGCTGGCGACGATGCGCTCGCATGAACGGGCCCGTTACAGCCCACGATTCGCGCGTCGCGTGGGAGACGACCAGCGGCATTCGCTCAGGCGGGCCGGCGAAGCGCTGAACCTGGCCCGAGAGGTACGAATCGACCGTCTGTGGTCGTCCAAGGAGCGGCAGGGCGCGGCGGACAGAGCCGACGATCGCCGGATCGCGAGGGCCCTGGAACAGGCCGATCACTTCGGGGTGGCGCAGTACCTGGCGGCCGGTCCGGAGTTGTTCAAGGAATGGCAGGACGCCTGGGGGTCGTGGCCGGAGGGCAGACCGCGCGCGGCCGCCCTGGTCACCGCGGCGGTCGACGTCCGCCGCGCCGGATACCACCTGCCGCTGCCCGTCGCGTTCCTACAGGCGCTGCATCAGTCGTACCTGGACATGCCGACTCGTTCCCACCTGCGGCTGGAGACCTGGGAAGAGGCATTGGAGTGGGCGACGGAGCCGCTGCACGCGACCAGCAGCCTGCTCATGCCCGCCGCGGACGGCCACTACGTCGCCTTCGACTATCTGGCGGACGCGGCCGATGACGCCTCCTCCGTCCCGGGCGTCCCGTCGCACGCCTGGGAGGCCGTGACCGCCTTCGTGCCGCCCGCCGACGCGATCGATGTGGCTTGGGCGGCCTTCCTGCGCCACCGCCTGGACGTCGCCGAGCGGGCGTTGACCAGAGCGCTCGCCGGCGGCCGTCAGGAAGCCGCGCACGACTTCGCCTTCATGATGCGCGAGACCGGCCGTGACGAGGACGTGCTCACTTGGCTGGAGGGAGCGGTGCGGGCGGCGACACAGGCCGGGGCACCGCCCGAGGAGATCATTCTGCTGCGCGACCAGATCGCCTGGTGGATAGGCGGACGGTTTGAGGGCTCCGGTGACGTCCACACCGCGTACGACCTCGCCGAGACCGTGGTCGCCGACAGCACAAGGATCCTCGGCGCCGATCACCCGCTGACGTTGAAGAGCCACATCACGCTGATCCGATAGTTGGGCGACGTGCGCAGCCCCGAAGAGGCCCTTGCCATGGCGCGCGAAATCGCCGATATCGCCGCCCGCGTCCACGGCACCGACCACTGGACGCACCGGAACGCCCGGTTCGAGGTCGCGGTGTGGACGTTGTACTGCGGCGACCGACACCGGGCCGTACAGCGGTGGCGGGATCTGGCGGAGGACGAGGTCACCGAAAACCCGGCCGGTGTCGAGGATTGCCTGCGCAACATCACCGCGGTGCTGAACGAACTCGTTGATCCCGCCTTCAACGCCCAGTTGGTGCAATGGCTCGAGGCACTCGCAGAAAGTGCGTGCACAAATAGAGGTGTCGAGCAACCCACTCCAGAAAACACTCGGCGCGCTGCATGGAGCGTATGCGGCGTCGCGGGATGGGCCGCGGTCCGGTCGACCCATCCCGCGCGGGTGTCTCAGCGGCGCTGGAGCTTTGCGAGCATCAGGGTCGGGTCGTTTCCGGCGAGGTTCGCGCCGTTGGTCACATAGACCCGGTTTCCTCGAACGATGACGGCCGTGGTCCCCTGCATGCCGTCGTCGGCGTCCAGGAGGGTCTCGTGTGCGCCGTCCGCGCCGACGCGCACGAGCTTGCTGCTCTGGTTGATCGCGGCGAGGATCTCGGTGCCCCGGCCGGTGAAGTCGAAGTCGTCGATGCCCTCCAGGCCGGTGGCCCGGACCTCGGCCCGGCCGGAGCCGCCGTCCTTGGTCACCGGGATGCGGACGATGCCGCCGCGGTCGGAGTTGGTCGCCCATACGGCGCCGTCGTGGATCTTCATGCCGTTGGCGCCGAAGAAGCCGGCGGGCGCCAGGGCCGGGTCCGCCGACCACACCGAGGCCTCGCCGCCGCTCAGCGGGGCCTGCCAGATGCGCCCGCCGGCGGAGTCGGTGATCAGGAAGCGGTGCCGTCTCCGGTCGATGACCAGTGCGTTCGGAAAGGTGTCGGCGGGGAGCGGCACGACGAGCCGTGGCTCACCGGAGCGATCGAGCCGCCAGATCCCGGTCAGCCCGCCCTGCCCGGAGGAGTAGAGGAAGTAGACGGCGCCGCCGTCCGACCGGGCGACCCCGGTGACGTCGGGGGCCCCGACGACCGGGGTGGTGGCGCCGCCGCCGGGAGGCAGCGGCATGGTGGCGAGTACCTGGACGGCCCCGTCCCGCCCGACCCGCACCACCTGGCGGGCGGAGATCATGCCGATGACCACGCTGCCGCCGGGCTCCGGCGCGATGCTCTCGGCGACCTGGCCCGCGGCCCGGTCGAAGTGGGCGAGGACGCGCACGTCGCCCAGGCGGGCGCCGGCCGCGTGATCAAGGTCTGCCGGGACGGCGGCCGAGGCCGCGGTCGCGTCCGGGGCGGCGAGGGCCGCCGGGGCCGTGGCGAGCGCGGCGAGCAGGCCGACGAGACCGAGCGTGGCGGCGCGCCGCCGCACCCCGGCGGGGCGATCGAGGGACATGGCTTTCCTTTCCGTCGTGCGGGACGGAGAGGGGCGGCGATGGCGCCGGCCGGGATCGCGGGCGCGGACCCGGCGACGTCGGGCGGCCACGGTGCGGGATGACGACCACGGTCCTTCTGCCGCCTCCTCACCAGACTGTATCGTCCAGTACAGAAGTTCTGCGGCAGACTGTATCAGTCAATACAACGGGGCTGTACTGCGGAGTACAGAACACGGGAGAGGCCCATGGGACGCACGCCGACCACCACACGGGGTCGCGCGACCCGCAAGCGCATCCTCGATTCGGCGGCGGACCTCATCGAGCGGCGCGGCGTCGCAGCGGTGACGCTGGAGGACGTCGAACGCGCCGCGGGGGTCGGCCGCAGCCAGCTCTACCACTACTTCGACGACCGCGACGACCTCGTCCGCTCCGTGGTCCACCGCACCGTGGACAAGGTGCTGGCCGCGCAGGAGCCGCTGCTGGTGCAGGTCGACTCGCTGGCCGGCATCGACCGCTGGTTCGACGGGATCGTGGCCAACGGGACCCGGCAGGACGCGGTCGGCGGCTGCGCGATCGGCTCCTTGGCCAGCCAGCTCAGCGGCAGCGACGACCTCACCCGGCAGGCGTTCGTGGACGCCTTCGCGCGCTGGGAGGCCCCCCTCATCGCGGGCCTGCGCCGGATGCAGGAGTCGGGCGAGCTACGCCCGGACGTGGACGTCACCGAGCTGGCCGACCTCACCATGGCCGCGATCCAGGGCGGCCTCCTGCTGGCCCAGGTCCGCCGTGCACCGGACCAGCTCCGCCTCGCCCTGCGCGGCGCACGGGCGGCCTTGGAGGACGCACTCGCCCCGTGACCTGAGCAAAGTCCGCTTGCCGCTCAGCCGCAGGCCCCTCAAGGTGGCGTTCGGTCATGAGGGCGCCTCGATCGCGGACTCACACCTGCAGCTCCGGTCGCAGGGCGGCGGTCCATGCCTGCTTCGGGATCAGAGCCGCATGAGCTTGCCGACCAGGGCGGTGAGCTGGGCGCGTTCGCCGGCGGTGAGGGGGGCGAACGTCTCCTCCAGGTAGGAGGAGACGGTGCTCTCGGCGCCGGCGAGGCGTTCGCGGCCCTCGTCGGTGATGGTGACGGCGTAGGAGCGGCGGTCGTCGGGGTTGCGCTCGCGGCGCACGAAGCCGGACCGCTCCAGGTCGTCGCACACGTTCACCATGACGCTGCGGTCGATCCGCAGTTCCTCGCTGAGCACCTGCTGGGAGCAGGGGCCGACGGCGTCGAGCATCTTCAGCACCAGGTGCTGGCCGACGCCGAGGCCGTGCCGGGCGGCATGGGCGTCGGCGGCGCGGGCCAGGTACGCCGAGGCACGGCACATCGCGATGTCCGGGCGTTCGGCCGCGAGCGTCGGGAAGTACGCGGGCCTGGCGGGCTTGGAAGGCATGGGTCTCCTGCACTGTCGACCCGCCCGAGGTTACCAGAACCATCTGACCCACAATTGTTTGACAGCAGATCGTTTGCGAGCATACGGTTCCGTCTCGTTGCAGATCGTCTGCTCAAAGATGGAGTGATCTGGTGATGCGTTCCGACCGCCGGGCGACGGCGGCCCTGGTCCTGCTGTGCGCGGCGGTGTTCCTGGACTCGATGGACCTGTCGCTGATGGGCGTGGCACTGCCCGCCATCGGCGCCGACCTCGCGCTGCCCGACAGCACGCTGCAATGGCTGATGTCCGGCTACGCGGTGGCCTACGGCGGGTTCCTGCTCCTCGGCGGGAGGCTGGCCGACCTGCTCGGACGGCGCCGGATGTTCCTGGCATCGCTGGCGGTGTTCGCGGCGGCGAGCCTGGCGGGCGGCCTGCTCTCCGACGGCTGGCCCCTGGTCGCCACCCGCGTGGTGAAGGGCGTCGCGGCCGCGCTGACCGCCCCGGCGGCGCTGTCGCTGATCACGACCACGTTCGCCGAGGGACCGCGCCGCAACCGGGCGCTCGGTGTGTACGCGCTGGCCGGAGCGACCGGCTACAGCGCCGGACTGATCGCCTCCGGGCTGCTCACCGAGGTGAGCTGGCGGCTGGTGTTCTTCCTGCCGGTGCCTATCGCACTGCTCGTGCTCGCCGTCGCCCCCAGGGTGATCCCGGCCGGACGCACCACCGGCCCGCGCACGGGATTCGACACGGCGGGCGCCGGAGCCGTCACCGGCGGCGTCCTGCTGCTGGTCTACGCCCTCACCGAGACCGACTGGCCCGCCGGTGCGGCGGCGCTGGTGCTGCTGGGAGCGTTCGTGGTGATCGAGCGGCGCCGGCGCGACCCGCTCGTGCCGCTGGGCGTGTTCCGCTCGCGGCGGCTCACCTCGGCCAACCTGGCGGCGCTGGCCTGGGCGTGCGCGACGATCGGCTGGCAGTTCGCCGCCGTCCTCTACCTGCAGGGCGTGCTGGGGTACTCGGCGCTGGACACCGGGCTGGGGATCGTCCCGATGGGGCTGGCCATCGTCGTCACCGCCAACCTCGCCGGACGACTGATCGGACGCTGGGGCCTGCGCCGCACCGCCGCGCTCGGGCTGCTCGTCCAGGGCGCCGGGATCCTGCTGTTCCTGCGCACGGGAGCGTCCAGCGGCTACGCGACCGTGCTGCTGCCCGCGCTCATCGTGCACGGCGTGGGCAACGGCCTGTCGTTCCCCAGCCTCAACATCGCCGCGGTCGGGGCCCTGCCGGACGACCGCCAGGGCCTGGCCTCCGGCCTGGTCACCTCCGCCGTCCAGATCGGGGCCGGCATCGGCGTGGCGGTGCTCGCGGCCGTGATGGCGATCCCGGCCTCCGCACTGGACGGTTACCGCGCGGCGTTCCTGACCGCCGGATCCTTCTCGCTGCTCGGCGCGCTCATCGCCTGCCTCGGCCTGGGAACCCGAGCCGAACCCGCGGCCGGCGAACCAGCGGCCGACGAACCGACGACCTCCGCACCGACCTCCACAAGCGCCTGAGGAGCACCGCGATGACCCTCGACCTGACCCCCGACGAACTGCTGTCCACCACCCGAGCCGTCCGCAAGCGGCTCGACTTCGACAGGCCCGTCCCGCGCCGCCTCATCGAGGAGTGCGTCGACCTGGCCACCCAGGCCCCCACCGGACGCAACCGGCAGCGCTGGCACTTCATCGTGGTCACCGAGCCGCGCCTGCGCCGCAAGGTGGGCGACATCTTCCGCCGCGCGCTCGCCGCCGCGGAGGGGCAGCCACTCAACGAACACGACATCCGCCGCATGAACCACGCTCCGCGCTCCACCCAGGGCGTGTTCGACGGGCTGCGGCACCTGACCGACAACATCCACCGCGTCCCGGCGTTCGTCATCCCCGCCATCGAAGGACGCACCGATCACGCCTCGGCGGCCGTCCAATCCGGCACATGGGGCTCCATCCTGCCCGCGACCTGGAGCTTCATGCTCGCCGCCCGCGCCCGCGGCCTCGGCACCACCTGGACCACCGCCCAAGGCCCCCTCGAACACGAACTCGCCGCGGCACTGGGCGTCCCCTACAACGAGGTCATGCTCGCCGCGTTCATCCCGCTCGCCTACGCGATCGGCACCGACTTCAAACCCGCACCCCGCATTCCACGCGACCAGGTCCTGCACTGGGAACGTTGGTGAACACCGGACCGTTTCGATTTCGCCGAGATACTTTCCGCGCAGAAGCTCAGAATGGCTCTGTTCTGCCTTTTTGAAGCAGGGCTCGGGCCCTCCTGTGCCGAACACGTTAATTCGCTGTTAAATCCGCAATACGCCCGGCGTCGTGTTCCCTTCCGGCCAGTAGGGTCCGGAGCGTGCTGATCAGCCCACATGAACAGGAGCGCCTGCTGCTGCACGTCGCCGCGTCGGTCGCGCAGGCGCGCCGCGCTCGCGGTCTGCGGCTCAACCATCCGGAGGCGACCGCGGTCATCGCGGTCCACGTGCTGGAGGGCGCGAGGGACGGGCGGTCGGTCGCCGAGTTGATGGAGTCCGGCCGGACGGTGCTGACACGGGAGGACGTCATGGAAGGCATTCCGGAGATGCTCGACTCGGTGCAGGTCGAGGCGACCTTCCCCGACGGCACCAAGCTCGTCACCGTCCACCGGCCGATCCCGTGAGCGGGCGCCCTCTCGTTCCGGGCGAGGTCGTCCCCGGAGACGGGCCGCCGGTCGCCCTCAACCCCGGACGCCCGCGCACGGCCGTCACCGTCGTCAACACCGGCGACCGGCCCGTCCAGGTCGGGTCGCACTACCACTTCGCGGTGGCGAACCCGGCGCTGGAGTTCGACCGGTCCGCGGCCTGGGGACACCGGCTCGACGTCCCGGCGGGCACGTCGGTGCGGTTCGAGCCGGGCCTGACCCGGGAGGTCGCGCTGGTGCCGCTGGCCGGGAACCGGGTGGTGCCGGGTCTGCGGCCCGAGCAGGCCGGAGCGCTGGATGGCTGACCTCTCACGGGCCCGGTACGCGCAGCTGTACGGCCCCACCGCCGGAGACCGGATACGGCTGGCCGACACCGACCTGTTCATCGAGGTGACCGAGGACCGGAGCCGCGGCGCGGGAGCGGGCGACGAGGCGGTCTTCGGGGGCGGCAAGGTGATCCGCGAGTCGATGGGGCAGGCGCGCACCACGCGCGCGGACGGCGCCCTCGACCTGGTCGTCACCGGGGCCGTGGTGCTGGACCACTGGGGCGTCGTCAAGGCCGACGTCGGGGTCCGCGACGGCAGGATCGTCGCGCTCGGCAAGGCCGGTAACCCCGACACGATGGACGGCGTCCACCCGGACCTGGTGATCGGGCCGTCCACCGAGGTGCTGGCGGGCAACGGCCGCATCCTGACCGCCGGGGCGGTGGACTCCCACGTCCACCTCATCTGCCCGCAGCTGCTGGAGGAGGCGCTCGGCGCCGGGGTCACCACCGTGATCGGAGGCGGGACCGGCCCGGCCGAGGGGACGAAGGCCACGACCGTGACCGGAGCCTGGTACCTGGCCCGGATGCTGGAGTCGCTCGACTCGTGGCCGGTGAACGTCGCGCTCCTCGGCAAGGGCAACACGGTCGGCGAGGAGGCGCTGTGGGAGCAGCTGCGCGCCGGGGCGTCCGGCTTCAAGCTGCACGAGGACTGGGGTTCGACCCCGGCGGCCATCGACGCCTGCCTGCGGGTCGCCGACGCGTCCGGGGTGCAGGTCGCCCTGCACTCCGACACCCTGAACGAGGCGGGGTACGTCGAGTCGACGCTCGGCGCCATCGCCGGCCGGTCGATCCACGCGTACCACACCGAGGGCGCGGGCGGCGGGCACGCGCCCGACATCATCACCATCGCCGCGTACCCCAACGTGCTGCCCTCCTCCACCAATCCGACCCGGCCGCACACCGTCAACACCCTCGACGAGCACCTCGACATGCTCATGGTGTGCCACCACCTGAACCCGTCGGTGCCCGAGGACCTGGCCTTCGCCGAGTCGCGCATCCGGCCGACGACCATGGCCGCCGAGGACGTCCTGCACGACCTCGGCGCGATCGCGATGATCGGGTCGGACTCGCAGGCCATGGGACGGATCGGCGAGACGGTGATCCGCACCTGGCAGACCGCGCACGTCATGAAGCTCCGCCGCGGCTCCCCGGGCGAGGGCGGCGCCGCGGAGCCGGCCGACAACCTGCGGGCCCGCCGCTACGTCGCCAAGTACACGATCAACCCGGCCATCGCGCACGGCCTCGACGGCGAGATCGGCTCGGTGGAGCCGGGCAAGCTCGCCGACCTGGTGCTGTGGCATCCCGCCTTCTTCGGCGTCCGCCCGCAGGTGGTCGTCAAGGGCGGGGTCATCGCCTGGGCGGCGATGGGCGACGCCAACGCCTCGATCCCCACGCCGCAGCCGGTGCTGCCCCGGCCGATGTTCGGTGCCGCGCCGCGCACCGCCGCCGCCACCTCGGTGCACTTCGTGGCCCCCGCCGCGATCGACGCGGGGCTGGCCGACCGGCTCGCGGTGGACCGCGCTCTGGTGCCGGTCAAGGACACGCGCCTGGTGGGCAAGGCGGACATGGTGCTCAACGACGCGCTCCCCCGGATCGACGTCGACCCGGACACCTTCACGGTGTCGATCGACGGCGACGACGTGGAGCCCTCCCCCGCGACCGAGCTGCCGATGGCGCAGCGCTACTTCCTGTTCTGATGGCGCTGCCGGCACCGCTGCTGCTTCTCGCCGACTCCCGGCTCCCGGCGGGCGGCCACGCCCACTCCGGCGGGCTGGAACCGGCGGCGGAGGCGGGCGCGGTCACCGACCTCCCGACGCTCACGGCCTTCCTGCGCGGGCGCCTCGCCACCACCGGACTGGTCGCCGCCGCGCTCTCGGCCGCCGCCTGCGCCCACGCGGCCCGCACCGTGGACGGGACGGCGCGTACGCGCGGCGAAGCCGGCGGGGACGACGGGGACGGCGGCCTTGGCGGGCACGAGGCATGGTCGGTGCTCGACGCCGAAGCCGACGCCAGGATGCCCTCCCCCGCCGGCCGCCGGGCCTCACGGGCCCAGGGCCGGTCGCTGCTGCGCGCCGTCCGCGCCATGTCGCCGCACCCGGTACTGGACGCCCTCGCGGCCTTCTCCGCTCCGCACCACCCGCTCGTCCTCGGCGCCGCCGTCGCCGTCACCGGAGGCTCCCCCGCGGACGCCGCCTCGATCGGCGCGTACGGGGCGGTCGCCGGCCCCGCGTCCGCGGCCGTGCGCCTGCTCGGGCTCGACCCGCTGGCCGTGCACCGCGCGCTCGCGGACCTGGCTCCGCAGGTGGACGCGGTCGCCGCCGAGGCCGCCGGACACGCGCGCGGTGATCCCCGAGAGCTTCCGGCCGCTTCGGCACCCGCCCTCGACATCTTCGCCGAACTGCACCTCCAGGCGGACCTGCGCCTGTTCGAATCCTGATCCCGCGGCAGAGACCACCACCCACGGCCACCACACGAGCAGGGCGGCGATCGTCCCGACCGGGACACGCCGCCGGAGAGGACGTCCCGAATGGGCGCGAACCACGATCACGATCCCCACCCGGCACCGTCGGCCCACGGGCGGGCCCTGCGGCTGGGCGTCGGCGGTCCGGTCGGCAGTGGCAAGACCGCGCTGGTGGCGGCGCTGTGCCGGACGCTCCGCGACGAACTCCACCTCGCCGTGGTGACCAACGACATCTACACGACCGAGGACGCCGACTTCCTGCGGCGCAACGCGGTCCTGTCGGACGACCGGATCGCCGCCGTCCGGACCGGATGCTGCCCGCACACGGCCATCCGCGACGACATCTCCGCCAACCTCGACGCCGTCGAGTCGCTGGAACGGCGGCACGCGCCGCTCCACCTCGTCATCGTGGAGAGCGGCGGCGACAACCTCACCGCGACGTTCAGCCGGGGGCTCGTCGACCGGCAGATCTTCGTCCTCGACGTCTCCGGCGGCGACAAGGTCCCCCGCAAAGGGGGGCCCGGAGTGAGCGGCGCGGACCTGCTGGTCGTCAACAAGACCGACTTGGCCCCGCTCGTCGGCGCCGACCTGGGCGTGATGGACCGCGACGCGGCGCAGGTGCGCCGCGGAAAGCCGGTGATCTTCAGTTCGCTGCGGGAGCGTCCCGGTGCTCCGGAGGTGGCCGGCTGGGTCCGGTCCGTCCTCGAGGAGACGCACGCGGCCCGGTCCGAGGCGGGCACCGCGCGGCCGGCGGTCGCTCCCGGGGCTCCGTGACCCGGCACTACACGGCGCGCGCCGCAGTCCACGTCGAGCTCGGCGCCGACGGGCGGACCCGGCTGGCGACGCTGCGCTCCGACGGGCCGTACGCGCTGCGCGCCGCCCCGGACGCCGTCTACCTGGTCGGGGCCGCCGCGGGACCCCTCGGAGGGGACGAGCTGCACCTCGAACTGGACGTCGCGGCGGGCGCCGCCCTCGCCGTCCGGTCCGTCGCGAGCGCGCTGCTGCTCCCCGGCGCCGGCGAGTCCCGAGCGTACGTGCGGGCCGCGGTCGGACCGGGCGGCCACCTTGACCTCGCCTTGGAGCCGGCGGTCGCGACGGCGGGCTGCCACCACCGTTCGGTCACCGAGATCGCGCTCGCGGACGGCGCCACCCTGCGGTGGCGCGAGGAACTCGTCCTGGGCCGGCACGGCGAACCGCCGGGCCGCTACACCGCCCGCGTCGACGTCACCAGCGGCGGCGACCCGGTCCTGCGGCATGAGCTGCGGCTGCCCGACCGCACCCTGCACACCAGCGGCGCCGTGCTGGGCGGCGCGACCTGCACCGGAAGCGTGCTGCTCGTCGGTCCCGGGCTGGCGAAGGAGCCGCATGCCGCCGAAGGGCTCGCGGTCATGCCGCTCGCGGGACCGGGGGTCCTGGTCGCCGCGCTCGCGGCCGACTCCGCGGCGCTCCGCCGCCGGCTCGTCCACGGCGAGAGCCTCGCGACCGGCTGAGTAAACCGGGGCCGGCACCGGGCATGCCCCGCCGGTGAGGTTCAGTTGACGCACCGGATACAAAGCAGAATTACCGAGGACACAGCTCGCGGCTTGCATTAACCCGACTCACACGGTGAGCGATCCGCCCACCGGTTTCGGGGCCTGTCCGCAAGGAGTGGTACGTGCTCAGGAAATCTCTGCCGGTATTGGCCGCCATGGCCGCCGCGACGCTGCTGTCCCTGGCCGCCTGCGGCGACTCGGAATCCTCGGGCGGAACGGCGGCGGCGAGCGGGAACACCATCAAGGTCGGTGTCCTGCACTCGCTGAGCGGGACCATGGCCATCAGCGAGGTCACCGTCAAGAATTCCGAGCTGATGGCGATCGACGAGATCAACGCCGCCGGCGGAGTCCTCGGCAAGAAGCTCCAGCCGGTCGTCGAGGACGGCGCCTCCGACTGGCCCACCTTCGCCGAGAAGGCGCAGAAGCTCATCCGCAAGGACAAGGTCGCGACCGTCTTCGGCGGCTGGACGTCGGCCAGCCGCAAGGCGATGCTGCCCGTCTTCGAGCGCAACAAGGCACTGCTGTGGTATCCGGTGCAATACGAGGGCCTGGAAAGCTCGCCGTACATCTATTACACCGGCGCGACCACGAACCAGCAGATCGTGCCCGCCCTGGACTACCTCAAGGAGAAGGGCAAGAAGAAGATATTCCTCGTCGGCAGCGACTACGTCTTCCCGCGCACCGCGAACAAGGAGATCAAAGCCTACGCCAAGGCCAATGGCATGACCATTCTCGGCGAGGAGTACACCCCGTTGGGGGCGACGGAGTACAGCACGCTCGTCAACAAGGTCATGCAGGCGAAGCCGGACGCGGTGTTCAACACCCTCAACGGTGACAGCAACGTCGCGTTCTTCAAGCAGCTCAAGAGCGCCGGCGCGACGGCGTCCTCGCTGCCGGTGATGTCGGTGAGCATCGCCGAAGAGGAGGTCAAGGGCATCGGGGTGGACAACGTCGCAGGCCAGCTCGTCGCCTGGAACTACTACATGACGACCCCGGGCAAGACCAACGAGGCGTTCGTGAAGGCGTTCAGGGCCAAGTACGGCGCGGACAAGGTGACCTCCGACCCGATGGAGGCGGGCTACAACGCCGTCAAGCTGTGGGCGGCGGCCGTCCAGAAGGCCGGGACGACCGAGGTCGAGGCGGTGAAGAAGGCCGCGGGCGGCATCTCCCTCGACCTGCCGGAAGGCAAGGTGACGATCGACGGCGCCAACCACCACATGTACAAGACCGCCCGCATCGGCGTGATCCAGCCCGACGGCACGATCAAGGAGGTGTGGGACTCCGGCAAGCCGATCGCACCGGACCCCTACCTCAAGAGCTACCCGTGGGCCGCCGGCCTGTCCTGACCCGTCCCGCCGCCGTCATCGGGCGGCCCCGGCCGGCCCGATGACGGCGCGGCCCGACGGACCCGCCGACCAAGGGCACCGAGGAGTCGCATGGAAGCCCTGCTCAGCCAGTTGCCGATCGGCCTCAGCATCGCAGCCGTCCTGATGCTGGTGGCCCTCGGCCTGACCTTCACCTTCGGCCAGATGGGCGTGATCAACATGGCCCACGGCGAGTTCATGATGGCGGGCGCCTACACGGCGTACGTCCTGCAGGACTGGACCGGACGAGAGGCGGTCCTGGCGGCGCTCCCGGTCGCGTTCGCCGTCGCCGGCGCGATGGGCCTGGTCCTGGAGCGGGCGGCCGTCCGCCGCTTCTACGGCCGGCCGCTCGACACGCTGCTGCTCACCTGGGGGGTCAGCCTCGTCCTCCAGCAGCTCGCGCGCGACATCTTCGGCGCGCCGAACGTCCAGGTGCGCGCCCCCGGCTGGCTGGACGGCGGCGTCCGGATGTTCGGGTCGCAGCTGCCCTACACCCGGCTGTTCATCATCGTCCTCGCCGCGGTCTCGGCGCTCGCGATCTGGGGCTACCAGAACCGGACGCGGCAGGGCCGGCGGATGCGCTCGGTGATGCAGAACCGCCAGCTCGCCGCGTGCAGCGGCGTCAACACCGGACGGGTCGACCAGCTCACCTTCTTCATCGGGTCCGGCCTCGCCGGGATCGCGGGCGTCGCGCTGACGCTGATCGGCCCGATCGGCCCCAACCTCGGCACCTACTACATCGTCGACGCCTTCCTGGTCGTGGTCGCCGGCGGCCTCGGCCGGCTCCGCGGCGCGGTCATCGCCGCGCTGGCCCTCGGGCTGCTGGACTCCTACGCCGAGTTCTGGACCGACGCCAGCCTGGCCAAGGTGATCGGCTTCGTGGCGATCGTGGTGTTCCTGCAGGCACGCCCGCAGGGGCTGTTCGTCCTGCGCAGCCGGGCGCTGACATGACCGCGCGGATGCGCGGACCCGCGCTCTTCACGGCCGTCGCGCTGCTGGTCCTCGTGGTCGCGCCGGCCGTCCTGGACCCGTTCCGGCTGGGCCTGCTCGCCAAGTACCTGTGCTTCGCGATCGCCGCGCTCGGCATCGGGCTCGCCTGGGGCCAGGGCGGCATGCTCACCCTCGGGCAGGGCGTGTTCTTCGGGCTCGGCGGCTACTCGATGGCGATGTACCTCAAGCTCCACGACGCCGGGCCCGGCAACCTCCCCGACTTCATGGTCTGGAGCGGCGTGGAGCGGTTGCCGCTGCTGTGGAAGCCCTTCTCCAGTCCCGTGTTCGCCATCGCGGCCGCGGTGGTCGTGCCCGCCGCCGCGGCCGCGCTCCTGGGACTCCTGGTGTTCCGCCAGCGCGTGCGCGGCGCCTACTTCGCCATCCTCAGTCAGGCGCTGGCGGCCGCCTTCACGATCTGGCTGGTCGGCCAGCAGGGTCTCACCGGCGGCACCAACGGGCTCACCCACTTCTACGACGTCTTCGGCCGGGACCCGGAGACCGACGGCGCCAAGCGCGTCTTCTACTTCGTGGTGGCCCTCGTGCTGGGCGCCCTGTACCTCCTCGCCCGCCAGCTGGTGAAGAGCCGCTTCGGCCGGCTGCTGGTCGCGGTGCGCGACGGCGAGGACCGGGTCCGGTTCCTCGGCTACAACCCCGCCACCGTCAAGACCGTGGCCTTCGCCGTCTCCGCCGCCATGGCGGGCATCGCCGGCGCCCTGTACGTACCGGTCGTCGGCATCATCTCGCCCTCGCTGCTCGGCGTCGTCCCGTCCATCGAGCTCGTGGTCGCGGTCGCCATCGGCGGACGGTTCTCGCTGGCCGGGGCGGCCCTCGGCGGAGTCCTGCTCAACTGGGCGCACACCACGTTCAGCGAGCAGTACCCGAGCGGCTGGGTCTACCTGCAGGGCCTGATGTTCATCCTCGTCATCATGGTGGCGCCCGGCGGCGTCGCCGGTGCCGCCCGATGGGCCGGCGAGGCGATCGCACGGCGCCGGAAGGATCCCGGTCCGTCCTCCGTCCCGGAACCGGCGGGGTCCACCGCGCACGGACAGAAGGAGGTTGCCGCTCCATGACGTCTCCCTTCCCTCCCGCCGAAGCACCCGCGTCGGACGCCCACACGGACCCCGCGGCCCCCGCTCTTCTGGAGATCCGCGGGCTGGAGGTCGTCTTCGGCGGGTTCCGCGCCCTCAACGGCGTCGATCTCACCGTGCGGCAGGGCGAACTCCGCTTCCTGATCGGGCCCAACGGAGCCGGGAAGACCACGCTGATCGACGTGATCACGGGCCTGACCCGGCCGGCGAGCGGATCGGTGGGCTTCGCCGGCACCTCCCTGCTGGGACGGCGGGAGCACCGCATCGTGCGGCTCGGGATCGGGCGGACGTTCCAGACCTCCGTGGTCTTCGAGGAACTCACGGTGGCCGAGAACATCGACCTGGCCGCCTGCTTCCGCCGCCCGCTGGCCACGCTGCTCCGGCAGCGGCGCGGCACGTCCGAGGCCGTCGCGACCGCGCTGGAGCGGACCGGGCTGGCCGACATGGCGGACCGGCCCGCCGGGGTGCTGTCGCACGGCCAGCGGCAGTGGCTGGAGATCGGCATGCTGATCGCGCAGCGGCCCCGGTTGCTGCTGCTCGACGAACCCGTGGCGGGCATGAGCCGCACCGAACGCGAGCGGACGGGCGAGCTGCTCGTCGAGATCGCGAAGGACCACACGGTCATCGTCGTCGAGCACGACATGGAGTTCCTCCGGCGGTACGCGTCCCAGGTGACCGTCCTGCATGAGGGCAGCGTGCTCATGGAAGGGGACGTCGCCGCGGTCCAGGCCGATCCCCGCGTCCAGGAGGTCTACCTCGGCCGGTCGAGGGACGAGAAGACGCCATGAGCGACGTGAGCCGGAAGCAGCGGGCGCCGCTCCAGGGAACGGGCGGCGGCCTCAGCACGAGCGGGGAGACGGCATGGCCGAGATGATGCTCCAGGTCAGTGGATTGCAGGCCGCGTACGGGCGGTCGCAGGTGCTGTTCGGAGTGGACCTGACGGTACGCCCGGGCGAACTCGTCACCGTCATGGGCCGCAACGGGGTCGGGAAGACCACCCTGCTCAACTCGATCATGGGCCTCCTCCCCCCGACCGCCGGAACGGTCACCTTCGACGGCACCGACGTGACACGGATGCGCACCTTCCAGCGCGTCCGCTCGGGCATGGGCTACGTGCCGCAAGGGCACGAGACGTTCCCGCAGCTCACCGTCTGGGAGAACCTCCAGGTGACCCTGGAGGCCACAGGGCGGACCGACCGGACCGCCATCGACGACGCCCTGGAGGTCTTCCCACGGCTGACCGGGCTGCTGAAACGCCGGGCCGGATTCCTGTCGGGCGGGCAGCAGCAGCAACTCGCGATCGCCCGCGCCCTGGTGCCCCGCCCGCGCCTCCTCATCCTCGACGAGCCGACCGAGGGCGTCCAGCCGTCGATCATCCGCGAGATCGAGGAGGCCATCGAGGGACTCCACCGGGACCGCGACCTCGCGGTCCTGCTCGTCGAGCAGTACTTCGACCTGGCCCTCCGCCTGGCCGACGCCTTCGTGATCCTCGACGGCGGCACGGTCCGGCACTCCGGCACGGCCGCCGACCTGCACACCGACGAGGTGAAGGACCTTCTCGCCGTCTGAACCGACACGGGACGCCGGCCGCGCCCGCCGCGCGCGAGCTCGACGAGTTCGTCCGCAACATCGCCGCGCTGCCGGACGGCGTCGTCGCGGCGGTCAGGCACGCCGTCTTCCCCAAAGATCATGCCGTTGGCCTGGCACGGGGAGAACGACACCTGGGCCGGGCTCGTCTTCCGCTCCGCCACGGCGCAGTTCATGGGCCGGACGCCGGCTCAGGCGTTCACGGTGCAGCCATCACGCTGAGTTGAGGCCGGCCGCGATGACCGTGGTCAGCCGAGTCAGGTAGGCGTCGTCGACGGGGCTCCCGGTCAGCAGCAGGCGGCCCAGCAACGGCGAGATCAGCAGGTCGAGACCCAGTTCGCGGTCGATGTCGGCGGGCAGTTCGCCGCGCTCGATCCCCCGGCGCAGCACGGCGTCGGCAGCGGCGCGGCGCGGTCCGGCCACCGCCTCGCGGAGCGCGGCGCCGAGTTCGGGACTGCGCGTGGCCTCGGCCATCATGTCCAGCGCGATCCGTTTGATCCGCGGATCGGCGACCTGCGCGATGATCACATCCAGGAAGCCGCGCACATCGCCGGTCAGAGACCCGGAATCCGGCACCTCCGGCACGCTCCGGCGCACCGCCGCCGCGAGCAGGTCGAGCAGCATGGCCTGCTTGGACGGCCAGCGGCGGTACACGGCGGCCTTGCCGACACCGGCCCGCCGGGCCACCGCGTCGACGGACATGCGGGCATATCCGGTCTCGGCCAACTCGTCGAACATCGCGGCGGCGATCGCGGTGGTGACGGACTCCTGGAGTACCGCGGCGCCGGCCGGCTCGCGCTTGCGTGGCATGCCCGCAGCCTACAACAGGACGGAACGGTTGCGTTCCAACGTGAGGGAGGGGGAGTCGGTCATGAACATCCACCCGCTGCGCATCGGCCGCACCAAGGTCCCGTTCGGCCAGTTCTACGGTGGCCTGGAAGGGTTCTCCATCAGCGAGTTCGCCGCGGACAAGGACCACTTCATCTGGGTGCCGATCCACGCCTACCTGCTCGAGCACCCGACCGCCGGCCCGATCCTGGTGGACACCGGGATCAGCCCGGAGCAGGCCGCGCACACCGACTACTACCGCGGCTCGATCATGGAGCACGTGATGGACGCCGACGAGTACGACCTGCCGGACGAGGAGACCATGCCGGCCCAAGTCGCGCGGCTCGGCTACCGCCCGGAGGACATCCGCGCAGTATTCATCACGCATTTCCATGAGGACCACGTCGGCGCGCTCAACCTGTTCGCACACGCCCCGGTGTACCTGGGCGCGGCCGAATACGCGGCGCGCGAGGACAAGGTGTTGGGCCTCGTGCCGTTGGCCTATCCGCCGTCGATCGCGGCGATCACCGATTGGCGCCCGCTCGAGTTCACCGGCCCGGCCCTCGGCGGCTTCACCGGCTCGGCGGACGTGTTCGGTGATGGCAGCGTCATCGCCCTGCCCACCCCAGGGCACAGCCCCGGCAGCACCAGCGTGCTGGTCGATCACCGGTTCCTCCTGACCGGGGACGCGATGTACACCATCCGGCATCTTGCGGTCGACCAGGTGCGCGCCATCCAGACCGGCGGCGAGACCCGCTACGTCGACTCGATCCGCCGCATTCAGTGGCTGCGCCGGGAACTCCCGGAACTGCTCGTCCTGACCTCGCACGACCACACCGACTACGGCGAGCGGCTGATCGCCGGCCTGGCCACCGGCCGGCTGTCCGATGCGGACCTCGCCTGGGCCAAGGCCTACGAACGGGCCGCCTTCGACGAACTCGCCAACATCAACCCGGCCCGGCTCCCCCGTTTCGTGCCGGCGGCGGACGGCGGCCCCGTCGGGCAGGCGAACTGATCGAGCGCTCCCCGACGTCCGTCAACGGTCACACCGTCCGGACCATGACGGCCTTGGACACCACTGTCGCGGCGAGGGTGTGCACCTGGGGGGGTAAATGGTGTCCAGGCGCACGCCTGAGACCTGCGGATCGGCCGAGAAGAGGCCGAGGCGCCCGCCTACGTCGCCCGGTTCCTCGACGAGCAGCGGCGCCGTCTGGTCATGCGCAACGGCCCGCACCAGCCGCGCGAGGTCCTCATTTCGGCGGGGGCGATCGAGATGAGGGCCCCGCGCGTCAACGACCAGCGCCCGATCCGGTCACGGGTGCCAATGCACGCCGCGTCCGACAATGCGACCACAGTCACGACAAATCCAGTTCGGAACTCCCGAATCCATCCCCCGGAGCTTCTTCACGCCGTGTTCGTGGAGACAAGCCGAGTCGTGATAACGCGAATAACCCGCGCTCGGCGATCTGGGCGACCGGTGCATCTCCTTGCGGTACAACCACTGCTCTACCGCGTCCAGGAGGCGCTCGACAAGCCGGTCAAACCTCTCGCCCATGAAGAGACGGTAACGCTTTGTCCCCTCGATGGCCCAGGGCGTTGAGCGGTTGGCTCCGGCCGCCCGTACCGAACCACTGAAACGCGTCGCGTTCTGCCTGAGCGGGGAACACACAGTCACGGACCTGCGCATAGAGCGGGTGAGCACGAGGTAGACGGAGGTTAGAATGAAGGCGATCGTCGCGACTGATCAGTCTGCGGAAGCGGCCGGGATCAAGCTGGCGGAGCGGCCTGAGCCGACGCCGGCGATCAACGATGTCGTCGTTGAGGTCCATGCGTCCGGCTTCGTCCCGGCAGAGTGGGAGTGGCCCTCGACGTGGGTCGACCGCTCCGGTCACGACCGGGTCCAGGCGATCATCGGCCACGAGTTCGCCGGAGTGGTCACCTCCCTCGGCTACGGCACGACGGGACTCTCGCCGGGCCAGCGAGTGTTCGGGATCACGGACTGGCACCGCGACGGAACCCTGGCCGAGTACGCGGCCGTGGAGGCGCGCAACCTCGCGCCGCTGCCCGGGGACGTCGACTTCACGGTGGGTGCGAGCCTGCCGATCTCCGGCCTGACCGCGTGGCAGGGCCTGTTCCAGCATGGTCGTCTTCAGGCGGGGCAGAGCGTCCTGGCACACGGCGCCGCCGGCGCGGTCGGATCCATGGTGACGCAGCTCGCGCGGGAGTTCGGCGCCTACGTCATCGGTACCGGGCGGGCAGCGGACCGCCAAGCGGCGCTCGACTTCGGCGCGAACGAGTTCCTCGCCCTCGACGACGGGGATCTCGAAGACGTCGGAGGCGTCGACCTGGTCTTCGATGTCATCGGTGGTGACGTCCAGAGGCGCTCGGCGAGCATCATCCGGCCCGGCGGGACGCTGGTGTCGGTGGTCGGGCCCGCTGAGACTCGTCCTGTCGACGGTCTCGCGGTCGACTTCGTCGTCGAGTCCGTCCCGAGTCAGCTGGTGGAGATCGTCGACCGGGTGCGGGACGGACGCCTTCGCACGCAAATCGGAACCGTCGCGACCCTCGACGACGCCGTCCCGGTGCTCAACCCGACCGAGCGGCGCAAGGGCAAGACGGTCATTCGCGTGCGCCCCTGAGCTTCCTGGAACGGGCGGAACGAGGCCCACACCATCGAACTCGGGCAGTGGGACGGGCCAGTCGCCCGCCCTGCTGGAAAGCGAGCTCTTGGCGGGACGACGAACCTCGCCGGAGACGATCCGCCCCTGATGCTCGCAAGCTGCGGCGGTGCTGACGCACCGTCTCAGCGGAGCGCGTTGTCATCGGGCTGTCGGCCCGCCCGACGTGTGCAGGACGGTGACTGCTGCGGGGCCCGTGGCGCCATGGCACCGACCGGTTCGATGCCTCCATGGGACGCCGACCCCCACCACACCGACCGGGCGGTCACCTCGATTTGTCGAGGCGGCACCGCCTTCTCGGGGTCGGCGTGCGGGTCGTCCCAGCCGGGTTCGACACCGGCCCCCATGGTCGGCGGCTCGGCACCGTCAGGGCTGAAGCCGGCAACGACGGCGGCGCATCCGAGGCCGAGGTTGTGCTGCAGAGCCGCCTCTGCCCTCTCGACCTGGCGCCGACCGACGGCGCCCCGCAACTGCCGGGTCAGTTCGGCTCACTGCGCCAGGTCAGCGGCGCCCAGCGGATGCCCTTCACGATGAGCCTGTCCGACGGGTGCACGACCAGCCCGTCCCGCCGTAGGTGGTGGCCTCGCGCTCGACGACCAAGTGCCGCTCTCCCTCCCGAACCCGAGCGCGATCGGCCGCCTCCCGCGACATGCGGAAGCTAGGCCCGGCCTACGCCGCCGAAGTCGGTCCGGCGAGTCAGGCGCGGAGGGCGTCGATCAGGGCATCGACGGCGGCGAGCGCGGCGGTCGTGTCGAGTCCGGTGCGGGAGACCAGGGAAAGGCCCTGGACGGTGAACAGCAGCAGCCGGGCCTGGGCCTCGGGGGTGGCGTCCCGGGTGACCTCGCCGTCGGCCTGCGCGCGCCGCAGCGCGTCGGCGACGATCTGGGTGAAGCGGGCGTGCGAGCGGGCCACGATCTCGCCGGCCTCGGCATCGTGCGGGACGAGTTCGGCGGTGGTGTTGCCGATCATGCACCCTTGCGGAGCGCCGACGTCGGAGGCGAACTCCTGCGCCCGGACCGGGTTGGCGAGCACCTCGCGCAGCGCCGGCAGCACCGGCCCGGCCTCCAGCGCCGCAACCAGCTCGCGCTCGTAGGTATCCCAGTAAAGCTGGACCGCCGCCAGGTAGAACTGCCGCTTGTCGCCGAAGGCGCCGTACAGGCTGCCCCGCTCCAGGGCCAGCGCGTCGACGAGGTCCTGTACGGAGGTGGCTCCGTAGCCCCGGGACCAGAACAGCAGGAGCGCGCGCTCCAGCGCCTGTTCCTTGTCGAATGCGCGGGGGCGTCCGGTCCGTGCCATGCCTCCAGGCTACGACTTTTTGACCGCGTGCACAAAAGCTCGTATGGTGACGTCCGCAGGACTTCTTGAACAGCCACACATAAGTCCCTCGGCGCCCGCGCGCGCCGGGCGACGAGAGGCAGGACGACATGGACTTCACCGGGAAGACGGCGCTGATCACCGGATCGGGCGCCATCGGCGGGCTCGGGCACGCGACGGCGCGGATCCTCGCCGCAGGCGGAGCGAACGTGATCACCACTGGCACCGACCCGGACCGTGGCGCCCAGGTCGTGGACGACGTGCGGAGCGCGGCCGCCTCCGCCGGAGCGGCCGGCACCGTGCGCTTCGTTCCCGCCGACCTGGCAGACCCGCAGGCCGTGCAGCGGCTGGCCGACGACGCCGGGGCGGTGGACATCCTCGTCAACAACGCGGGCGTCGTCCCGTTCAGCGCGACCGCCGACCAGGACATCGCCGACTACGACGCCGCCTTCGCGGTCAACGTGCGCGCACCGTTCGTCCTGACCGCCCGGCTCGCGCCGAAGATGGCCGCCGGCGGGGGCGGCAGCATCGTCAACGTCAGCTCCACCGCGGCCGCGCTGGGCATGCCGCCGATGGCGGTCTACGGCGCCACCAAGGCGGCGCTGGAGTCCTTGACCCGCACCTGGGCGGCCGAGTTCGCCACGTCGAACGTGCGCGTCAACGCCGTGGCGCCCGGCCCGATGACCACCTCCAAGGTGGTGGCGGCCATGGGGCCCGACCTCGGCGGCATGGGGCTGACCACCGCTCTGAAGCGCGCCGCCGACCCGGCCGAGGTCGCCCAGGTGATCGCCTTCATCGCCGGCGACCAGGCCAGCTACATGACCGGTGCCATCGTGGCCGCCGACGGCGGCCGCACCGCCATCTGACCTGCGTCACGCCTGCCGCCGACACGGCAAGGGCGGTACGGCGTTCTCCGAGATGGCGGGGACGACCCGTCATCGTTGCCGGCTACCAAACCACGCATCTTGGCGAGTGAGAGGAATGAGTTCGATGGGTCGTCTTGAGGGAAAGCACGCACTGATCACGGGCGGGACGGGCGGCATCGGGCTCGCGACCGCCCGGGAGTTCCTCGCCGAGGGAGCGACCGTCGCGATCACGGGACGCTCGAAGGAACGGCTGGACGAGGCCGCCCGCCAGCTGGACGGCCCGCTGCTGCCCATCCTCAGCGACGCCGGCGACACGCCCGGCCAGGCGGCGCTCGCGGCACGGCTGCAGGAGGAGTGGCCGAAGCTCGACATCCTGATGAGCAACGCCGCCGACGTCACCCACCTCCCGATCGAAGCATGGACCGAAGAGGCATTCGACAAACTCGTCGCCACCAACCTCAAGGCACCGTTCTTCCTGATCAAGGACCTGCTGCCGCTCTTCTCACGGCAGGCCTCGGTCATCCTCGTCGGCTCGGTCTCCGCGTTCATCGGACACGAGAACGCAGCGGTCTATGGCGCCGCCAAGGCCGGCCTGCTCTCCCTTTCCCGCGGGCTGACCTATGAGCTGAAGGACCGGGGTATCCGTGTCAACGGCCTGAGCCCGGGGCCGACCGTCACCGACACCTTCAAGCCGCTCGGCCCAGAGCGACAGGCCGCCATCTACGACGAAATCCGGAGGACCGTGCCCCTCCACCGCCTCGGCACCGCCACCGAGTTGGCCAAGGCGGCCGTCTACCTGGCCTCGGACGAGTCGGCCTACACAGCCGGCACCGTGCTGCGCGTTGACGGCGGCATCGGGGAGCTCGCGTACTGATCTCCTACACCGCGACTCACCCAGGCCAGCGTCGCCCCTCTTGTGCGCACCGGTCGACGCTGCGGCGGCCTCCCGCCCCCACTCGGCTCACCATGAGCGTCATCCCACACCGCCACGGGTGCTTCCTGGCTTGACCTGCCGGAACGTTAGGCAGCGTGGCAGACGGCTGGGGGCGGGAGCGAACGTCGGGCTGAAGGTCCGGCAGACTCGACGGCCGCCATACGCTGGGCCGCTCCGGCGGCATTGGGACGCTCGTCAGCACCACCTGAATTCTGATGCGGAACCTGCCGTGACGGCCGTGGACCAGGCACCGCGCCCGAGACTCGTATAGCCAGATTTCGGGCCGCCTGCGTCACCCACGAGGCGGTCGGACGGGTAGTGGCACGCATTCGGGCGCCGGATCGATCCCGGCGCGACGGCGCCCGATCGTCCCGCCACCGTCCCCGCGTGCGCGGTGCGTCAAGGGGTGTCGTTCCCATCCCGCTTCCCCAAGGTGACGGTGCGTGCTCCTGGAGAGAAGCGGGTGAAGGACTGCTCCCAGTGCTCGCCGGGCCAGTGGTACGTCACATGGCCCCTGGTGGGGCGGTAGCGCGCTGTGTACACCGTGCCCAGCCACTGGTCGTAGCCGTACTGGTAGAGCGGTGGTCGCAGCATCGCCGTCACGTCAACTCCCGCCGCTTGCACGGCGGCCAGTCGCCTGCGGGTCCCGGTGGATCGCTCCTGCTCGTCTGGAACCGGTAGGTGCTGGTGGTTGGTGGCGCAACTGTCGGCCGCTTCGATCAGCGGGATGTCGGGCCCCACAAAGACCGTTACGGCCTGGTTCGGGTCGACGAGGGTGACGTTCTGCGGGATCGCGACGGGTATGGTGCGCAGTCTCCCGATCGCTTCATCAACGGCCTGGCAGGTTTCCAGCAGATAGCGCAGCACAAGGGGGATGGCGAATCCCGGCCCGTGGACGAACCGTCCGCCGAAGGTGAGTGAGATCGCGAGACCGGCGTCGTTCATACCGTCCAGCAGGCCCCATCCCGCTTCTTGCATGCCGATCACGGGCCGGAGGAAATGGGAGGAGACGATGGTGGCTTCGCAGTGGTCGGGGGCGAAGTCGTAGTTCCTGAGCAACGCGCCTTTGCCGCCGATCTGGGTGCAGCCGGAGAAGAACGGCCGCACCGCGGCCAGCGTGAGAAGGGTGCCCGCCCATGGAGTGGCCAGTTGGCCGGAGAGCCGGTCAAGCGCTGGGACCAGTTCGGGCATGTGGACCTCGAACAGCCTCCGCGCCCGCACCGCGCCCTGCGGGGTCCGGCCTTCCTCGGTCAGCCGACTCTCCGCGCCCATCATTGTCGGCCGGACGTGCGCGGCCCAACGCCCATCGCCGCCGTCGCCGATCTCGATCGCATGAAACGTCTTGATGTATTGACTCATGCCAGCAAACTCAACTATTTTTTCGGCCCTTTTTTCAATCCGTGCGGGCGTCTCCAGCAAGCGCAGCGTCCGCAGGATTCACCATGACTTGAGCTGGGCGTTCACACGTTCTGCGGGCGCGCGAAGCTCGGCGTGTCGACGGTCGGCGTCCTTCTGTGGTTCGGGCTTGTCACGTCCCTTGTAGGACATGAGGGTCGTGAGCGCTGGCGCCCTGGTAGGCATTGTCGGCCAGCACGAGCAGTCCGGCGGCCGCCAACGTCCGGATGACGCCCTAGGTGCGGGCCGCGCCCAGGTCGTGGACCGAGCCGCAGCGGCCCTGGCACCCACAGCAGGGCACCCGTCCAGGGCGGCGGTGACCTGGTGCTGCTTCCCCAGGCAGTACGGCTGGTCGGCGGCGACCCGGTCGATCGCTGGCGGCACCGAGTTGGGGCGACCGGGTGACCAGCGCGTCGATGGCCTCGTTGACGTAGCGCCACGCGTTGGTGGTGGAGACGACGAAGCCCGCGCCCAGTTCGGCGAAGGTCTCGACGTTCCGCAGCAACCACACCGACCGCGACCATCACGTGATCACCTGAACTTCGATGCGGCGGCGACTCCACTTGATTCTCGGAACGCTGGTTGCCAAGAGCCCTGGTCGCTTCGGTGTCCCGTCAGTTCCTGTAGGGCGATCGCCGCGTCGGTGTGGGACGTCGCCCGCAGTAATCCGTTTTGTGTCACCACGGCTCTCTGCCAGCATGAAGCCCATGCGCCACCCTCTTGACACGCTGGACTGGCCGATTTCCACCGACCGACTGCTGTTGCGACGGGCCACTCCCGACGACCTGGACGCGACCTGGGTCTTCCGGCAACTGCCGGAGGTCCACGATTGGGTCACGGCCGCCACGGCGACGTACGACGACTACCGTGAGCGTTTTCTCCGTGAGGAGCGACTCGCAGACCTGATCGTCGTCGAACTGGACGGCCGGGTGATCGGCGATCTGACGCTGCAGGTTCAGGACGCTTGGGCCCAGGAGGAGGTCGCTGACCAGGCGAAAAGCGTCCAAGGAGAGCTCGGGTGGACGTTGGATCCCTCCTACGGCGGCAAGGGCTACGCCACCGAAGCGGTACGCGCCCTCATCGACGTCGCCTTCAGGAGTCTTGGCCTGCGCCGCCTGCACGCGGAGTGTTTCTACGACAACGAACCATCGTGGCGGCTGATGGAGCGGGTTGGGATGCGCCGCGAACAGCACACGGTGAAAGACTCTCTCCACCGCACCAAGGGATGGCTCGACGGTCTCTCATACGCGCTCCTGGCCGAGGAATGGCCCGTGTCCGAGTGATGGACCGCCCCGCTGCCCGATCTCAGTAGCGTTGACACAGTCCCATCGACTGACGCACTGCAGGCCGGGCGGCAGTACCCGGCTCTTGCTGCCGCTCTTCTTGCGGTGCCGGCAGACGACGCTGGCGGCGTAGGCCGGGGTCTGGCGCGACAGCGGCAGCGAAGCACGAAACAAAAGCATGCGAAGCCCCTGATGCAGACGAGCGATTGTGAGGGATCAACCGTCCCACCAGGGGCTTCTCGACGTCCCACCAAGCCACACCCACCGCGACCATCACGTGATCAGCAGTCCCCGCACCGCCGCTGACAAAGGGCTCAGTACACGTGCGCGACCGCCCGTTCCACGACCTGGCGTTGGGTGCCCACACCACCCCGCGCTACGTGTCGTGATCGTAGCCGCGGCCGCGGTGACGGACGGGTCGCCGCGCTGCCTGGCGTCACCGCCGTGACCGGCGTGCTGCACGTCGAGGGCGCCGTCGGCGCCGCGTCCGCGACCATGCCCCGAGTACCACGTCCGAGCGCCGCTGAAGCCGCCCGCGCCTGCCCCGAACTGGCAACACCGCTTGGAGCAGTGGAGCCGCAGACTCGGCCGAGACGATCGAGGCGGCCGCTGCCGGCGGAGTACGCGAGATCATTCGTCAGGGTGCCGCGACGCAGCTGTGCACCCGCCGACGCCGGTTCGCTCGCCGACCTCGCCCGAAAGACTGGGCGTACTCGGAGTCATAGGCCATGAGCACACCACCTCATGCTCGTGCAGTCGCAGAAGGAGCGCCGGGAACCGTGCTCGCGGTGAGGGCCATTCCTCGCGCCAGCAGCGGGACGGATGCACCTCCCATCGCGCACATCACGCTGGAGCTGGTGCCGCTGTTCATCAGCCCGGGCATTGACGATCCCCTGGTCGTCCCGTGATCTGCCGTCGGCATGCACTCCCGCTCACCCGCGCGGGAGCGGCGAACCGCCAGCGATCCAACGCATCATGACTGAGGTTCGCGGTGGCACAGTCCAGCCGGTGGAGCCATCAGCCGCCTACGTCTTCGCCCCTCGGCTGCAATAACACCGTGGGGCCATGGGAACCGCCGCACTTGAGTGATCCCTGACCAGAGGCGGCTCGCATTGGCGCCCCGCATCGGTGGTGCTCGGCCGACACGCCGGGCCGCCGACCAAGGACGGGGGACGGAGCACGGGCACTGCCGTAGAGGCGACCGCGCTCCGTGGCGGCTGCGCTCAGCGACACCAGCGATTGCAGAATCATGCGACGTCGTCGATGGTCATTCGCCGAATCCGCTGATCCGCGCCGTGGCGGGCGCTCCGTATCCCGCGTCCGCGCCGCTCACCCCTGCCACTCGACAGTGAAGCGGGACGAAACCCGCTGTTCGGAGGTCGGCCGAGCGCGGCCGGACCGCGTGCGACCCGCCGGGGGCCGGGAGCCCCCGACGGGTCGCGTCCGGCTGGTCAGTTGTAGAAGGTCGCGCTGTGGATGTCCACCGGGTTGGCGGTGTCGCCGGTGGCCACGCCGTAGACGGCCACGAACGCGGAGCCGGTCGAGAGCAGGCCCGTGTAGTCACCGAGCATCCGGCCGGAACTCGTCGACGGGACCGCCCGCGCGTCGAACGGGCCCTCGATGTGACGCTCGCGCCACGCCCCGGGTTTCGTGCAGTCGCTCCCGCAGGTCACGGCCCAGAAGTCGGTGGGCAGCGTGGCGGCCGAGGTGTTGTTGCGGAAGTCGTAGTACGTGACCGCCAGGGCGCCGCCGGGAGACACGGCGATCGCCGGGACCGCGGCCGAACCGGTGGGGGTCTTGTCCACGCGGACCGGGCTGGACCAGGTCTTGCCGTCGTCCGTGGACCGGGCGTACGCCACGTGGAAGGTGCCGTCGGCGTCCTGGGTCGGCCAGACCGCGTTCACGACCTTGCTGTTCGGCTGGGCCGCCAGCAGCGGCAGCGTCGCGTTGCGCACCGGGTCACCCGAGTTGTCCGGGTCAGGGATCTTGGTGCCCACCGCGAAGGGGGCCGCCACGTTCAGCGTCGGCGCCGACCAGGTGCTGCCGCCGTCGGTCGAGCGGATGACCTGGGTCGCGGCGGTGGTGTTGGTCTCCTGGTGCAGGCCCATCACCAGCGTCCCGTCGGCCATCGGGACCAGCTCGGTGCCGATGGCGCCGCTGTTGGCGGGGAAGTCGTACACCTTCTTCGTGGTCCAGGTGTGCCCGTCGTCGGTCGACTTCGCCATGTAGACCGGCTGCACCCAGTCTCCGTTCGACTGGGTGTCGGCCCGGTCCCACACCGCGTAGACCACGCCCGGGTGGTACGGGTCGGCGGTGATCGCCGGACGGTCGTTGAAGAACTCGGGGTTGTCGTCCCGCTGCAGCGTCGCGGGAGCGTCCCAGTGCTTGCCGCCGTCACCGGACCGCGACACGAGGATGGCCGTCACCTCGCCGGTGCGCGACAGCGAGAACGACGCGGCGATCGCCGCACCGGACGGCGTGACCGTGATCCAGTGGTCGGTCGTCACGTCGTAGTCTCCGCCGTTGGCCGCGGTTCCGCCGTTGCAGCGGGAGAAGGCGGGCTGGTTAGCCGACGGATGCCAGGTCGCACCGTAGTCGTCGGAGACGGCGGTGACGGCCCCGTTGCTGCCGTACCGATTCCACCGGTCCTGCTGGTACACCGTGACGAGATGCCACGGCCGCTTCGGGTCCCGCGCCACCATGGGCTGGACCTCGGTGTTCGGGTTGAGCACGTAGCCGTCGCCCGCGGGCAGGCCACAGCCCGCCGGCAGCGCGCTGGTGCCCGAGACGGGCACCACGCCGGCGGGGTCGGAACCATCGGCTAAGGCGGGCTGAGCCGCAGCGATGCAGGCGAGCACGGTGGCCGCAGCGGCCACCACCGACCTGGGACGTCGTTTCAACGGTGTCTTCCTCACTTCGGGGGGTGTCGCCGCAGAGGCGCCGGGACGTGCGGAAGCCGCCACCGGCGCGTTCCCAGCGGCGCCAAACGGCACGACCGACCCTACAGTTCCATGATCAAAAATGTGCCGCGGTCGGCGGAGTCGACGGCATCGGTAGGAGGTGTGATCGGGGAGCGCGCGATGGCCGGTGCGAAGGACTCCAAGAGCGGTCCGCGTCACGAGCGGGTCGTGTCGACCTTCGTCATGCTCAGCCAGAACCCAGGGCAGGCGGTCAAGAACACCGCGCCGAGTGCGGTGCGTCGTCGGGCGGGTTGGTGCTACTGGTGAACACCTGCTGGTAGTCCCATGCACGGGTGGCGCTGCCCCAGGACAGCGGGACTCCGCTCCCAGAACCTAGTCCGCGCTGACCAGCGGGCAACGCGACGCGACGGCGCCGCCGATCTGCTGAGTCGCGAGCATGCCGGGCAGCCAGCGCGGCGCCTCGCCCCGGCAGGGGCTCACCGTCGTCCGACGTCCGCTCCCGGACGGCGAGCAGCCCGGGACGATGACTTCGGGCCCGGCTGGCGAGCCACGCGCGGGCCTCGGCGTGGCTCGCGGGGCGATCCGCCCGTCCGATCGGACGCGGAGCCTGTCGGAACCGCCGCCCGACTCCGCCAGCAGCGTGCGCACCTCGGCGCGCGCCTCGACGAGGTACGCGGTCGGGGCCGTGTTGAACCAGGTCCGCACCGCCCGGTGAAGACGGTCCTTCGGGGCGCCCCGGCGGCTCGGCGGGCGCGGTCGCCAGCGATGAGCACGGCGATACCTACGCCGGTGCAGGTCGACGGATGCTCCGCGAACACGAGCAGCAAGCCGCGCCCGACGACCAGATGGACGCTCGGGCGCCGGATGTCGGGACGCATGCTGGGGCTGATCCCGGCGGAGCACGACAGCATCCCACTCCGGAGGCTGGGTCCCGGCCGCCAGGATCAGAAGGCGCGGCAGCACGCCACCGCCTCCTCTGCGGCACGCCTAACTGCCTGACTGCGCACGCGTGGCGGCCACGGTACCCCCGGCGCCGCTCTACCGCCGGATGCGGCCGGTGCGGATCTATTCGACGACGCGATCGGCCGTGTCCTGAATGGCCTCCTGGGCTGAAACGCGGCTTCAAGTGAACGGCACCGGGGAGATCGGGCGGCGCTCGTGACATCGACCGGTGTCAGTCGCCGTCGAGGACGAAGTCGGCTATCGCGGCGGCGACGGCGTCGGGCTGCTCGTCGGGGATGAAGTGTCCGGCGTCGGGCACGACGACCCCGGTCGCGTCGTCGGCCCATGGGCTGACGGAGGCCGCCATGTCCGGGATGGAGCCGTGGCTGCTGGAGATTCCGAGGATGGGCACGGTGAGGTGCTGCCGCTCGAGCACCTGGTGGTTCTTGCGCGCCGACTCGGCGGCGTCCCGGTAGTAGGCGAGGGAAGCGCGGAGGCCACCGTCGACGGCGACGGCCGCTGCGTAGTGGTCGAGCTCGGCGTCGTCGAACGTGTCGGGTGAGAGGACCTTCGTTTTCAGGAACCAGCCGCCGTAGTCCCGTTCGCGGCCGGCGAGCAGCGTCTCGGGCAGGTCGGGCACAAGGTGGAACGCGAAATGCCAGGTCTTCCACGCCCTCTCCGGGTCGGTGGGAATCGCTTCCGGAAGGGTGATGCCGGGAATGCCGGCGTCGAGCAGAGCCACCCCGCGCAGTTGGCTCTCGAATTGGAGCGCGAGAGAGAAAGCAACCCAGGCGCCGATGTCGTGGGCGGCCAGCCAATAGGTCGACACCCCGAGAGCCTTCACGGCCGCGTGGACGTGCGCGGCGACCGTGTGCGTGTCGTAGCCGCACTCCGGACGCTCGGAGTGGCCCTGACCCGGCAAATCGATCGCGATGACGTGGAACCGGCCGGCGAGGCTGGGCATCACCTTTCGCCAAGCCCACCAGGTCTGCGGGAATCCCGCGAGCAGGACGACAGTCGGGCCGGTCGGCCGACCGCCTTCGACGGCATGAAGGCGGACGCCGTCCGCGTCGACCCAGCGGTGATCGAATCCCGCCAGATCGTGCAGGGGCAGGTCGGGGACAGGGTTGCTTTCGCAGGCGCGCCAAGCGCTGGTCGCGGGGTCGGTCACGGGGATTCTCCATCGGTGTTAGGTGTGCTGGTTCGGTGCTTCGCCCGCGGGTTAGGCCCGCGGATGCGGTGCAGATGACGAGAGCGGCCGGCCATGAGGACGGTGCAGATGAGGACGACGGCGGCCGGGACTCCGTGGCCAGCTTGTCGCGCTGCCGCGAGGTGCGAGGGACGCCCTGCCATGACCATGCCCGGAGGCTAACACATCTTGAACTGTTTAGTTCAAGATAGGATGGTGCGCAGCGCAGCCCGAGACATCGACACACCGGCAAGGACGTGCCACGTGGCAGGCAAGAAGCAGTTCGACATGGACGCGGCGCTCGACGCCGCGATGATCCAGTTCTGGCGCGCCGGCTACGCCGACACCTCGCTAGACGATCTGTCCCGGGCGACCGGCCTGAACCGCAGCTCCATCTACTCCTCGCTCGGCGACAAGGACACGCTCTTCCTGCGCTGCCTGGAGCGCTATGCCACGCGCTACGGCGACAAGTACGACGCCGCCCTGTCGTGTGCGGCCTCGGAGCCCCTCACAGCCGTTCGCGCGTTCTTCGACGTCACCCTCGAGCGCATCGCCGATCCCGAACTGCCGGATGGATGCCTGGTCGCCCAATCGGCCATGGCGATCCCGGTGCTGAGCCCGAGCATCGCGGCGCACGCGAAGGAGGCGCTGGGCGTCCAGCGCCTGCGTCTGCGCACCGCGCTGAAGGCCGGCCGATTGACCGACCAGGACGCCGAGGCCTTCGCCGAACACGTGGCCGCCGTGAACCAGTCTCTCGCCGTCATGAGCAGAGCCGGGGCGAGCCCGGCGCAACTCCTGGCCATTGTGGGCGTAACCGTCGACGCGCTCGCACAGGCGTTGCGCACGCGCGACTAGCGCCCCAGGTCGCCATCAGCCGAACCAACCACCCGCCCAAAGTACGGGACCAGGATCAACTGGCGATGGCGATCATGACGGCCAGTCGCTCCATGTCGGCGGCCAGGGAGTTGGCCATGAGGCTTTTCAGCAGGGACGACGAACCACTCCGGGCGCGGCTCGAGCGATACCCCGTACACATGTTCGAATGCCGTCGAAAATGCGCGTGACGTCCGTCTCATCCCTGCGGGACCATGCGTCCCATGGACTCCGTGCGGATCAGACTCATGACACCGGACGACCTGCCCGCCGCCCAGCGCGCCTCCGACGCCGCCTTTCTGGAGGCGGACCGGATGCACCGGCGCTGGGACGAGCCGGAGCCCGAGCCGCTGGACGAGGCCGCGGCCCGCGCCTGGATCGAGGGGATCGGCCACCACGTCGCGACCGACCCCGGCGGCTGCTGGGTCGCCGAGGCGGGCGGCGGCGAGATCGTCGGCCTCGCGGTCGCGCAGAACCGGGGCGGCGTCTGGTACCTGGCCGTTTTCAGCGTCCTGCCGGGCCTCCAGGGCAAAGGCGTCGGCCGCAGGCTCTTCGACGCCGCCCTGGCGCACGCGGGCGACCGTCCCGGCCTGATCTCCTCGTCGCCGCACCCGGCCGCGACCCGCCGCTACCGCCTCGCGGGTTTCGCACTGCACCCGCTGATGAGCATGACCGGACGCGTCGACCGCAGCGTCCTGCCCGCGATCGACGGCCTCCGCGAAGGACGCCCGGACGACTTCGAATGGATGGACGTGCTCGACGTGACCCTGCGCGGCGGCCCCCACGGCGCCGACCATCCGCACATGCTGGAGCGGCGGCGGCTGATCGTCTCGTCCTCCCCCGGCGAGCGGCCCGGCTACGTCTACCTCGACAAGGACGAGGGGAATCCGATCCTGCTGGCCGCCGCGCAGGTCGAGACCGCCGAGCGGCTCCTGTGGGAGGCCCTCGCGCACACCCGGCAGAAGGCCGTCATCAGCCACATCACGGCCGGGAACCCCTGGGCCATCGACATCGGCCTGGCCGCCCGCCTCGACCTCGGCCGGGATGGCTACCTCGCCCTGCGCGGGATTCCCGAACCGGCGCCCTATCTCGCAAGCAGGCATCATCTATGAATGATCAGGGTCCGGGCTGATGCCGGCTCGGCGGGTCTCTTCCAAAGCCCGGCGGGCGATGGTCTCGCCGGGCTCGTCGCCCACCTCGGCGAAGCTCTCCACGGCCGCCAGCCCCACCGCGATCGCTTCCTCGAACCGCCGCGCCTGCCGCAGTGCGTTCCCCAGGTTGGTCAGGGCCGTGCCTTCGCCGTGCCGGTCGCCGAGCTCGCGGCAGATGGCCAAGTCCTGCTGGTGGGCGGCGATCGCCTCGTCGAAGCGCCCCATCTCGACCAGCGCGCTCCCCAGGTTGCCCAGCACCGTGCCTTCGGCTTGCCGGTCGCCGGTCTCGTGGTAGAAGGCGGCGGCCTGCTGGTGGGCGGTGACCGCCTCGTCGAACCGTCCCGCCTCGACCAGCGCGAGGCCTAGGTCGTTCAGCGCCCCGCCTTCGCCGTGCCGGTCGCCGAGATCGCGGAAGATGTCGGCGGCGTCCTGGTGGGCGCTGATCGCCTCCTCGAACCGCCCCACCCCGGCAAGCGCGCTCCCCAGGCTGTTCAGTGCCGTGCCTTCGCCATGCCGGTCGCCGAGCTCGCGGAGGATGCCGGCGGCGTCCTGGTGCGCCGCGACCGCCTCCTCGAAGCGCCCCACCTCGACCAGCGCGCTCCCCAGGTTGCCCAGCGCCCCGCCTTCACTGCGCCGGTCGCCGAGATCGCGGAAGATGTCGGCAGCGTCCTGATGGGCAATGATCGCCTCCTCGAACCGCCCCACTCCGACCAGCGCGCTCCCCAGGTTGTTCAGTCCCCCGCCTTCGCCATGCCGGTCGCCGGTCTCGCGGAAGATGGCCAGGTTCTGCTGGTGGGCGGTGATCGCCTCGTCGAACCGCCGCACCTGGGCCAGCGCGCTCCCCAGGTTGTTGAGCGCCCCGCCTTCACTGCGCCGGTCGCCGAGCTCGCGATAGATGGCGGCGGCGTCCTGGTGGGCCGTGACCGCCTCCTCGAACCGCCGCACCCCGACCAGTGCGAGCCCCAGGGTGCTCAATGCTCCACCTTCGCCGTGCCGGTCGCCGGTCCGTGCGGCGGTGTCGCGGGCGAGGGTCGACAGGGTGATCCAGTCGTTGAACAGCCGCCGCCAATCCAGGAAGCGGGCCAAGGCCAGGGCCAGGGTGACGGTGGTCTTGGGGTGGCCGGTGTCGGCGGCGGTGCGTGCGGCCGCGGTCAGGTTGGGCAGTTCGGTGTCCAGCCACGCCAGCGCCTGCTCCCGGGTGGCGAACCCGCGGGCGGCCGGGTCGGCGGCGGTCGGGTCCAGATGGGCGTCGGCCGCTCTGGTGGCGGCGAGGTAGTGGTCCAGCAGGCGGTGCAGGGCCTGGTCGCGCTGGTCGGTGTCGGCGTGTTGCAGGCCGAGGGTGGTGGCGTACTGGCGGACGAGGTCGTGCATTCGCCACCGGTCGGGGGCGGTGCCGCGTTCGATCAGGTGCGCACGGGCCAGGTCCTTCAACCTCTTTCGGGTGGTTGGTTCGTCTTGGCCGGTGAGGACGGCGGCCGCGGTGGTGGAGGTGTCGGGGCCGGGGTTGACGGTCAGCAGCCGGAACAGGTGCCGCTGGTCGGGGGTGAGGGTGCGGTAGGACAGCTCGAACGCGCGCCGCACGCCGTCGCGTCCGTACGCCAGTCCTTCGATGGGCTGGACCTGGTGGAGTTCGCTGGTGAGGGCGATGGGGGTGTGGCCGGGGTCTTCGGCCAGCAGCGCTGCGGCGATCCGCAACGCCAAGGGCAGATACCCGCACGCCTCGGCCAGGGCGGCGGCGCCGACAGGGTCGCCGGGGATGCGGGTGTCGTGGGGGTGGGCGATGCGCAGCGTCTCGTCCAGCATCGCCACCGCGTCGTCGACGTCCAGGACGTTCAGGTCGAGCAGGCGGGCGTCGAGCATGGCCAGGGTGTGGCGGGAGGTGACGATCGCGGCGTTCCTCCCGTCGGTGGGCAGCAGCAGTTCGGCCTGGTGGGGGGTGTTGACGTTGTCGGCGACCACCAGGACCCGGCGGCCGCGGGCGGCGAACTCGGCCAGGATCGACCGGAAGACGCGCGAGCGGTCCTGGGCGTGGGTCGGGATGTGCTCGCCCGGGACGCCGAGGGCGCCGAGCATGCCTTCCAGCACCTGGCCGGGGTCGCGGCGGCGGTCGTCGTCGTAGCCGAACAGGTCGGCGAACAACACACCGCCCGGAAACCAGCCGCGCCGCAGCGCCGCCCGCGCGGCCTGGACGGCCAGTTCGGTCTTGCCCACTCCCGCCAGGCCGCCGACCGCGGTCACCACGACCGCCTGCGCTCGCTCGGTCCCGGCCTGGTCGGCGGAAGCGGTGGGCGTCAGGGAGTCCAGCAGCCGGTCCAGGTCGCGTTGCCGTCCGGTGAAGGCGGGCGAGCCCGCGGGCAGTCCCGAGGTCGCCAAGGACACCTGCGGCGGCAGCATGACCGTGATGTCGCGGCCCAGGATCGCCGGGCCGACCACGATCCCACCCGAGATCTCGTTCCGGGTCTGCGGCACCGGCACTCAAGCCTCCGCCGACGCATCGTCGGGCCGATCCCGTGAGGCGCGCCCGGCCGCCTCATCGGAGGGGTCCTCAACGGGCCGGGGAGAGGCAGGCGAGGGCTGCGCGGCGCCGGGTGCAGGCGTTCCGTGAGAGGTCACGGCGCCGCTGATGTCACGGCCCATCACCAGCGGACCGTAGTTCATCCCGCCGCTGAAGGTGTTGGACACCGTCCCGTCCGCTGACTCGTCCTCCGACTCAGGGCTGCCCGCGGACCCGGACTCGGACTCGGCGCGGGGCGGCGGGGCAGGGGCAGTCGGCGGCGTGGAGGCCGGCGAGCCGGAGGTGACCGGACCGCTGATGTCGCGGCCCATCACGAGCGGGCCTACGTTGGTTCCGCCGCTGAAGGTGTTGCTCGTAGCGGCGGCAGAAGGATGGGGCCGAAGGGGCAGGGCCATCACGGACGCGGCCAGCGCCGCGAACGCGCTGAGCACGCCGGCCAGCCATCCGGCCTGCTCCAGCCCCTGCACCAGCCAGAACACCGCCAGCACCACCGCGGCCACCACCGCGACCGCCACGCCCGCCCACGCCAGCACGCGTCCGCTCATGGCGGCATCATCACCCTTGCCGTCCGGTCAGGACGCGTCCTTGGACACACACGCCCACAAACGGCCACGCCAAAAGCCCGCGCCGGGGTGGCCGGGGGCCGGTCAAGCGGCTATGGATCTGTGCCAGCGGGACCGAGGCCCACCGTTATACGGGCCCAGAAGTTCCTGACCGAAACCCCTGAGTCATCGACGGCGGCTGCCCCCGGCCCCGGCGCCGAGCAGCATGAACTCACCACTTAGCCTGCTGAAACAGGGTCACGCGGCGGCCGATCCGCACACCGCTTCGCTGCCTGTGAACCTCATTGCATCAATCGAACGAGCTCATCGACCCCGGACCCTGCTCCTCACGTCACAGGGTCCGTAGCGCGCTGGAGTCCGTCATGCTCGCTGCCCGCCTGCACGGGTGGAACACCGCCCCGGCCGTCGAGGAAGTCGCGCCACCGTACCCAGGGGACCAGGAGGTGACCGTCGACATCGAGGCCGCCGCCGTCACGCACCTGGACCTCACCCTGATGTCCGGGACCTTCGCCTACCGCCCCGAACTGCCGTTCATTCCCGGCGCAGCGGGCATCGGCACCGTCAGCGCGGGCGACGACTCGCTGCTCGGACGCCGGGTCCTGGTCCGGGGCGGCGGTATCGGCCTGGAACGGCCCGGTACCTGGGCCGAGCAGGTGACCGCCCCGCTCACCGCGGTACGGACCATCCCCGCCGACGCCGACGCCGCGCTCGCCGCCACCTGCTACTCCCCCATGACCACGGCCTGGGCCGCCGTCGACCCGGTCGGCCACGTCGCCGAGGGGGAACGCGTCCTGGTCACCGGCGCCTCCGGCGGCGTCGGCTCGCTGGCCGTCCAACTCGCCGCCCGGGCCGGCGCCCACGTGATAGCCCTGGTACGCGACGAGAACAAGGCCGCCTCCGTACCCCCGGCCGCCCATGAGGTCCTCATCGGCCGCGGCCCCGAGGCTCTGACCTCGGCGGCTGCCGACGGGGGCGTCGACCTGCTTCTCGACACCATCGGCGGCGACACCCTGCCCGCCCTCCTGCCGGCCATGCGCCCGGGCGGACGGGCCGTTCTCATCGGCTACGTCGCCGGCAAGACCCTCACCCTCGACCTGCCTTCCCTCTTGGCCCAGGACATCAGGCTGCTCCCCTTGAACATGGTCCGCCGACCCGTCCCCGACGAGGTCTTCCACCGTCTGCTCACCGACCTGACCGAGCAGCGCCTGACCCTGAACACCACCGCCTACCCCTTCACCCGCATAGCCCAGGCACTCCAAGCCCGCACCGGCGGCAACGTGGCAGGCACCGTGGCCATCACCATGTGACGACCCTCAAGCCACGAGAACGGACACCCCAACCAATCAGTGCGCGATATCCACCGACCCGCAGATCGCGCGGACCGGCTATGGAGATCCCCGCCCGCCCGGTGCCTGCGCGAGGCTCATCCCGGGCGGGCGGTGGTCCGGTGCGCCGTCCTCTGGTCCTTGGTGCGGTCGGCCGAAGCCCGCCGCCGCGTCCGGAGGTTCAGATGAGGCGGGACGTCCAGAAGGCGGCGTGGATCGCGTCGAACACGCGGCCGGGCCTGTCGGCGGAACCGATGGTCCGCGCCGGGACGCCGGCCGCGTCCAGCTCGGCCTGCAGGGTGCTCCTCGAGGGTTCCCTGCCCAGCGCGACGACCACGGCGTCGGCCTCCACCAGGCTCTCGGCGCCGTCCGACCGGACCCGCACGCCCTTGTCCTCGATCGCGGTGGCCTCGTGGCCGAGCCTCACTTCGGCACCGGCCTTGACGAGGAGTTTGGGCAGTTCCTCGGCGTCGTAGTGGACCTCGTCGCCGCGGATGAGCGAGTCGCCCCTCTCCAGCACGGTCACGCGGGTGCCCTCCAGTTCGGCGACGCGCATCGCGGTCTCGACCCCCTGGAAGCCGCCGCCGACGACGGCGACCGATCGTCCCGCCAGCGCCTCCGCGTGCGCGGTGACGTCGTTCGGGCCGATGACCAGCGCCGTGTCGGAGACCGGGCCGGGGAACGGCCGCTGCGGGGCGCCGGTGGCGAGGACGACCTCGTCGAATCCGTCGGCGAGGGCGGCCGCGTCGGCCGCGGCCCTCCTGATCTCGATGCCGCGCCGTTCCACCTCGTGCACCAGGTGCCGGCGCAGCTCGGCGATGTCGATCTTGAACGTCGAGCCGACGGCGTGGTTGAGGTCGCCGCCGAGCTCCCGCGGCTCGAACAGCACGACCCGGTGGCCCCGATCGTGCAGGATCGCGGCGGCCCGCAGCCCGGCCGGCCCGCCGCCCGCGACGGCGACGCGCTTGGCGGCGGGCGCCGTCCCGATCGGGAAGCGCCCCTCCTCCACGACGGTCGGGTTGACCGTGCAGCCCACGCTGCGCTGGGCCTCCAGGCCCCGCACCAGGCAGCCGTCGTTGCAGCGGATGCACGGGACGATCTCCAGGTGCCGTCCCGTGCGGGCCTTCTCGGGCCACTGGGGGTCGGCGAGCATGGCGCGTCCGACCGAGACGAGGTCGGCGCTGCCCGAGGCGATGATCTCGTCCGCCACCTCCGGGGAGACGAGCGAGCCCGAGGCGATGACCGGGATCGACACGACGGGCTTGATCTTCTCCCAGCCCCAGCGGTGGAGCTGGCGCGGCATGAACCAGGAGCTGGCCTCGTAGTGCTGCAGGGCGTGGTGGCCGCCGGAGGCGTGGACGACGTCGACGCCGTGCTCTTCCAGCAGCCGGCACAGCTCGACGGTCTCCTCGATCGTGATGCCGTCGGGCTCGTAGTCGGTGACCGAGAGCCGGACGCTCAGCGGGAAGTCGCGCGGCACGCGGGCGCGGACGCTGTCGACGATCTCCAGCAGGATGCGGCGGCGGTTCTCCGCGCCGCCGCCGTACTCGTCGGTCCGCTTGTTGGTGTGCGGGGACAGGAAGTTGGTGATCAGGTAGCCGTGCCCGGCGTGGATCTCCACGAGGTCGAAGCGCGCCGCGTGGGCTCGCGCCGCCGCCTCGCCGAAGCTGCGCACCACTCCCCCGATCTCCTCGATCGTCATGGGTGTGGGCCGGATGCCGAACGGCATCTCGGCGACGTCCCAGGAGGAGTCCGACGCCGACTTCATGGGAGCGGTGCCGAGGAAGCGCTGGCGGCCGCTGTGCACGAGCTGCAGGCCGGCGCGGGCGCCGCCGGCCCGGATCTCGTCGGCGAGCCAGCCGAGGCCCGCGACATGGTTCTGGTTGGAGGCGCCGGGCTGCCCGTGGATGGACTTGGCCGCGTCGTCGTCGACGTAGGTGTACTCGACCATGACGAGGCCGGCTCCGCCCTCGCCGAGCGTCCGGTAGTGGTCGATCGTGCGCTGGGTGACGGTCCCGTCGGGGTTGCAGGTGCCGGTCGTGTTGGGCGACTTGACGATGCGGTTGCGCACCTTCAGGGTGCCGATCGTCACGGGCTGGAAGAGGCTGTCGAATGCCATCGGTGCTCGCTTTCCTGGGTGTGTCCGGTAAGTCGGCGGCGGTCCGGTGGGTCAGCGGCGCCGGGCCAGCGTGGCGGTCGCGCAGCCGTCGCAGACGGGGGCGTCGCCGGCCGCGGGCTCGCGGTCCATCTCGAGGACGACGTAGGACTTCGCGCAGCGGTGGCACTCGGCCCGCGTCGCCGCGGCGTCCTCGACCTCCAGGCGCGGATCCGGCCTGGCGGAGACCGCGAGCGGGCGCGCCTTGACCGCCAACGCGTAGAGGACGACGCTCAGCACCAGCGCGACGACGGGTGCGCCCTCGGCGAGCAGTGCGGGCACGCCGGGGCCCTCCGCGCAGTAGATGCCGGTCCCGGCCGCGACCAGCCAGACGGCCAGCCCCCAGGTGACGCGGGGCAGCCGCAGCGCACGGAACTCCGGCCCGGAAGCGCGGTCCCCCGGCACGAGCGCGTAGTGGGTGACGGCGATGCCGACCCAGCTGACGAGGAACACGCCCTGCCAGGTGAGGGCCCTGTTCAGGTAGCTGAAGACGTCGGTGAGCATCAGCAGGAAGACCACGGCCGTGGTGGCGAGGACCAGGGGGATGCGTCCGAGCCGCCGCCCGGTCAGGCCGGCGATGAGGCGTTCCCAGTTCGAGGACGCCTGGTAGTAGTTCAGGCTGTTGATCCTGGCCTGCGACACGACGATGAGGACGAGCCCGGCGGCACCGAGGGTGGCGATGATCGCCTCGACGACCCCCGTCTCGGCCGCCGGCCGGTCGGGGATGGCGGCGCGGACGAGGAAGATGCCCGCCGCTCCGTTGGCCGCGAACAGCAGGACGTAGAAGACCCAGCCGAAGGTGACGTGCTTGTGGAAGCGGTCGTCCTCGGGCTTGGCGAAGCGGGCGAAGTCCACCGTGGTGGGCATCGTGAGGTAGATGCCCATGTAGAGGATGACGCTCAGCAGCCAGCCCGGCATGGGACGGGCCTCCGGCGGCACGAGGCCCTGGAAGGAGAGCCAGCCGCCGCCGTCGAACCTGACCGCGGCGACGATCACGGCGACGACGATGCCCACGAGGTAGAGGGGCAGCAGGACGCCGTTGAGGCGGGCCATCCACGTCTGCACGCCGCCGAGCATCAGCGGGAGCATGACCAGGGCGACGATCGCGTACCAGACCCGGACGTCCCAGCCCGGGGTGTAGTGCTCGAACGCGACGGCCAGGGTGCTGCTCTCGAACACCGCGTAGTAGGTGGTGTTGGCCGCGACCAGGAGGGCGGTGAGCGAGGCGCCCACGACGCCGAACATCCGCCGCGACAGCAGCGTGCTGTTGAGGCCGCTGCGCCGGGCCCACCCGGCGAGCAGCATGTTGATCAGGCTGTAGACCGCCACCGAGACGCCGATGGCGGTCAGCGCGGCGGAGGTGCCGTAGAGGCCGGCGGCCAGGGCGCCGTAGAACAGCCAGACCATGGCGCTCAGCAGCGACCAGAAGGACATGGTGAGCTGCCAGCGCCCGACTCTGGCGGTGGGCGGGACGGCGTGGCTGGTGTAGTCGTCCGCGCGCTGCTCGGCGACGACGTCGGGGTCGTCGGTGGTGCTCGTCCGCAGCGGCGGGAGGGTGTTCTCCGGGGCCAGCGACATGGTCGCTCCAAGGGCATGAGGGGGTGAGTGGTTCCGGCCATCGGCCGGATGGATGCGTGCCGGATGAATGCGTGCCGGGTAATGCATGTGCGGCCGTGGCCCCCGTCGCAGCCGCCTTACGTTTTCGCTGGTCAGGACCTCAGTGCAGCCGAATCCAGGTCGGTGCCGCCGGCGGGGCGGCCGATGCCGCGGACACCGAACCCGCTGTCGGTCCACACGCACTCGCCGGTCGTCAGCGGGGCCGCGTCGGAGGCGAGGTAGACGAAGGCCCCCGCGTGATCGGCCGGTTCGGGGATGAACCCCTGCGGGATGACCTGCTCCGCGCCGGGCAGGACGGCGTCGATGGGGTCCTGGCCCAGGGCGGCCAGTCCCTGCATGCGGGTCCTGGCCACCCCGACGGCCACGCCGTTCACCCTGATCCGCGGCGCGAACTCCCAGGCGAGCTGGCGGACGATGCCGAGGTCCGCGTGCTTGGTCGAGACGTACAGGACACCGTCGTCGACCGCGCGGTAGCTGGCGATGGAGCAGGAGAAGATCATGTTCCCGCCGGTCTCCAGCAGCGCGGGCAGCGCCGCGCGCGCGCCGAGCAGATACCCCTTGACGTTGATGGCGTAGATCTCGTCGATCGCCGCCTCCAGCCGGTCCAGCGGGATGCCGGCCAGCGGGAGGTTGCCCGCCCCGACGCCGGCGTTGCCGACGAACACGTCGAGGCGGCCGAAGGCGTCCACCGCGTCCCGGACGGCCCGCTGGTTGTCGGCCAGGCTCTCCGCCAGCCCGACCGTGGCGTGCACGGCGTCTCCGAACTCCTCGGCGGTCGCCGTGGCGCCTTCGGCGTCGCGGTCCAGGATCGCGACCTTCGCTCCCGCCTCGACGTAGGCTTCCACCACCGCGCGCCCGATTCCGGCGGCACCGCCGGTGACGAGGGCGACCTTGCCCGCGAGCGCCGGCCCGCCGCTCTGGCAGCCGGGTACGTGACGACTAGGCATGTACAGCTCCTCCGTTGACATCGATGACGGCTCCGGTCAGGAACCCGCTGCCCTCCCCCACCAGGGCCGGGACGAGTGCGGCGATCTCCTCGGGCGCGCCGAGCCGGCCGACGGGGATCCGCGCGGCCAGGTCCTGTTCGGTGAGCCCGGAGGCGGCGGCGTAGTCGAGCAGGTGCTCGGTGCGGACCGTCCCGGGGTTCAGCACGTTCGCGGTCACCCCGGTCCCCGCCGTCTCCACGGCGAGCTGGCGGGTGAAGCCGGCCAGGCCCGCCTTGGCCGCCACGTAGCCGATCGCGTTGCCCGCCTGCGGGGCGGCGGCGACGACGGAGCCGATGTTGAGGATGCGCCCCCAGCCCCGCCGCACCATCCCGTCCAGTACCGCCTGGCACATCAGGAACGGCACGGTGAGGTTCAGCTCGATCTGCCGGTCCCAGTGCTCGCGCGAGGTGTCCGCGGTGGTCGTGGCGTCGACGAAGCCGCCCGCGTTGTTCACGAGGATGTCGACGCGGCCCGCCGCGTCGATGAGCGCGTCGCGGCCGGACGGGGTCGTCAGGTCGCCCGCGCAGGCGGTGGCGGTGCCCTTCGCGCTCAGGCTCGCGGCCTGCGCCGCGAGGCGGTCGCGGTCCCGGCCGCCGAGGACGACCGCGGCGCCCTCGGCGACGAGCGCGCCGGCGATCGCGGCGCCGATGCCGCGGCCGGCGCCGGTGACGACCGCCACCCGGCCGTCCAGCCGCCCGGTCATCCGGCGGCCCGTACGCGTCCTCCGGGGCGCGCGATGCCCCGGATGCCGAGGCCGCTGTCCGCGGTCACCATCGTGCCGGTCATCACGGCCGACTCGGAGCGGGACGCCAGCAGGGTGAAGATGCCGCTGTAGGCGTCGATGCCGGGGATCTCCTGCAGCGGAAGCGCCTCCTTGGTGCCGTCGAGGACGGAGTCCGTCGCCGCCTGCCCGAGTGAGGCCGCCCCCCGCAGGCGGGTGGGCGCGACGCCGGGCGCGACGCCGTTCACCCGCACGTCCGGAGCGAGCTCGTACGCCAGTTGCCGGACGAGGCCCTCGACGGCGTGCTTGGACGCCGTGTAGAGGACGCCGCCGCCGGCGGCGTTGGATCCGGCGAACGATCCGGTGAGGATGACCGAGCCACGCGACTCCACCAGCGCGTCCAGCGCCGCCCGGACGCCCAGGATGGGCGCCAGGACGTTCACGCCGAACAGTTCCTCGAAGCCGGCCTGGAGCCGGTCGCCCGGGATGTCCTCCAGCGGGCGCGCGGCGTCGGTGATCCCGGCGTTGCCGACGAAGACGTCGAGCCGGCCCCAGGTGTCCAGCGCGGTCCGGACCGCCTGGACGTTGCCGGCCCAGGACCGGACGTCGGCGACGAGCGGAACCACGCGGTCTCCCAGCTCGGCCTTGAGCTCGGTGACCTTCTCCGACACGTCCACGGCGACGACGCGCGCCCCTTCGGCGGCGTACCGGGTGACGACGGCCCGGCCGATCCCGGAACCGGCCCCGGTGAGGACCACGACCTGCCCTTCCAGCGAACCCACAGCAGTTCCTCTCACTTCTCGACGAGCCGCCACATATGCATACAGAAGTACATTCAGTTTTGTATGCACATATGGAGCCCCAAAGGACACGCCCGGTCGGCGGGCGGCCGGTCGGCGCCCGGGAGCGCGTCGGCGCCCGAGGGACCGGCGGCCACCGCGGCGACCTCCCTACCCGAAGGTGCCCACACTTTTGCATACACTTCGAACGCGGAGCAAGGGTCGCAGGAAACCCGCAGGTAAAACTCTCCTCACCTGGCGTTCTCCCACCTCCACCGCCCCCGCATCGCCACTCCGCGATCGGCCTGCGCTGCGCGGGCATCGGTGTCGGCGATCCCGGCGGTGAAGGAGGGATCGGCTGCCAGGGATGCCTGGACCTCATCCCTGCTCTCGCCGTGGGATCGGCCGGAACCGGAACCGGCCGTCGGCCGCTTCGACCCGTCCCCAGCCGAAGTGCGCCGGCATGAGGATCGCCCCGTGCCGCGCGGTCCAGTCCAAGAGCCCGTGCCTTGCCGTGGCCGATGCCGCGCGGTCCACGCAGAACCGCGAGCAGGTCAGGGGATGTGCGAACTGGTGCGGATGGTGGATCAGGTCTCCGGACAGCACGGCGGTCTCCCGGCTCCCCCGTACGATCACGGCCGAGGAGCCGGGGGTGTGGCCCGGCACGGCACGGACCTCGATCCGGTCCCCGATCCGGAAGCCGTCCGCGACCGCGTCCAGGCGCCCGCGCTCGATCAGGGGCAGGACGCTGTCGGCGTACGAGCCGTACAGGAAGCCGGGGTCGCGGCCATGGCCTTCGCGCGCCCAGTCCAGCTCGTCCTCCAAGGCCAGGTACCTCGCCTCGGGGAAGGCCGGGATCCATGACCCGCCGTCCCAGACGGTGTTCCAGCCGACGTGGTCGGCGTGCAGGTGGGTGAGATGGACGGTGCCGACGTCGGTCACGGCGCGGTCGGTTCGCGCCAGCGCGGCGGGCAGCGCACCGTCCGACCGCCGGTTCCAGCCGGGGCGAGACCGGGCCTTCCCGTCGCCCACGCCCGCGTCGACCAGCACGGTCTCGGCGTCGGTGGTGATCAGGTAGCCGCCGAACGTCAGATCGAGGCTCTGGCCTGGGCCCTGGTCGCCGGTGCCGGGGACCAGCAGGTCGTCGGGCGCGAACCGCATGCTCGGGATGTCCGCCAACCAGGTGATCGTGATCCCGCCGAGGTCCAGGCTCGGCGGGGGCGCCGCCGCGCTCACCGCACCGCACCGTCGCCGACCGCGGCGTCCGCCGTCGCGGGGACCGGGGTCCGGCCTCGGCGCGCCCCGGCGGTCTCCCGCAGCGCCGCCAGGCAGGCGAAGGAGACCACGCACACCAGCACGATGTACCCGGCGATCGACAGTCCGGAGTCGGTGCGGATCAGCAGGGAGCCGGCGATGATCGGCGCCATCCCGGCTCCGAAGACGTTGGAGATCGCGTAGGAGATGTTGACCGCCGAGTACCGCACGTCCGCCGGGAAGAGCTCGGCCAGCAGCGTCGCCAGCGTCCCGTACGCGGCGCTGAACGGGATCGAGACCAGCAGGTAGCCGGCCAGCATGGGGCCGGGCGAGCCGGTGTCGACCAGCAGCAGCCACGGGAACGCGGTCAGCGCCATGCCGACCACCCCGCCGGCGAAGACCGGCTTGCGGCCGATCCGGTCCGACAGCGCCCCGAAGTAGAGCAGGCAGGGCAGCACGACGGCCATCGAGACCAGCGTGAGGCTCAGCATGGTCCCGCGGCTCACCCCGACGTGGTCGGTGCCGTAGCTGAGCCCGAAGACCATGGTGGCGTAGAACATCGTGCCGGGCGCGAACCCGGCGGCGGCGCACAGCAGGATCGGTGCCCACGACCGCTTGGCGGCCTCGACCGCCGGCCGCCGAGTCGTGCCGCGTTCGTGCTTCACCTCGCGGAACTCCGGGCTCTCCTCGACCCGGAGCCGGATGAGGAAGCCGACCGCGACCAGCAGCGCGCTGAGCAGGAACGGCAGCCGCCAGCCCCACTGCTCCATGGCGTCCGCGGGCAGCAGTTGGGTCAGCAGGAACACCAGGTTCGACAGGGCGAGCCCCACCGGGACGCCGACCTGGACCCAGCTCCCGAAGAACCCGCGGCGGGCGGGGTCGGAATGCTCGACGGCCATCAGCACGGCCCCACCGTACTCGCCGCCGAGCGCGATGCCCTGCGCGAACCGGACCGCCACCAGCAGGATCGGCGCCCAGATGCCGACCTGGGCGTAGGTCGGCAGGAGCCCGATCACGAACGTGCAGGCGCCCATCATCGTCAGCGTGACGACGAGCACGGACTTGCGCCCCCCTGCGGTCGCCGAGGTGCCCGAACAGCACGCCGCCGATCGGCCGCGCCACGAAGCCGACCACGAACGTCGAGAACGCCAGCAGCGTGCCGACCGCGGGGGCGAAGTCCGGGAAGAACTGCTTGTTGAACACCAGCGCGGCCGCGGTGCTGTAGATGAAGAAGTCGTACCACTCGATGGCGGTGCCGGCGAAGCTCGCCGCGACCGCCCGGTTCCGTGGTCTGGTGTCGGTGCCCACGCGCGTCCTTCCGGTTGACAGCCCTCGGCGCTGTGGCCGAAACCCTAGGTGGACCGGGCATAACGCACTAATAGCATTTGTCCGGGAAGGTATATCGATCTTGATATGCCGCGCGGGGCCTGGACTTCGTCTTCGTCAAGGCGACCGAGGGCCGTTCCTACATCAACCCGCGCCGGGCCGACCAGGCCGCGCGGGCCCGCCACGCCGGCTGCGTGGTCGGCTTCTACCACTTCCTGCACGGCCGCCGGGGACTGCGCCCGGCGCGCATCGCCGCCCAGGCCCGGTACTTCCTCGAGCACTGCGGCGCCGAGGACGGCGACATCCTGGCCCTGGACTGGGAGACCGACCCGAAAGGGCGGCTCGCCACCAGCGGGCAGAAGGATCACTTCCTGCACGAGGTGAAGAAGCGGCGGCCCGGCCACCGCCTCGTCCTGTACGCCAACCGCGACCTGTGGACCCGCAAGAGCACCGGCCACTACAACGCCGACGGGCTCTGGATCGCCGACTACCGCAAGGCCGGCGACCCGCTCGTCCACGACTGGCTCTTCCACCAGTACACCTCGAAACCTCTGGACAAGAACGTCGCGAAATTCAAGACCCGGGACGCGCTCAAACACTGGGCCTCTTCCGGCTGAGGCGCAGGCTAAGAAGTCCCAACAGAATGCGCAGGCCGAGTGACACAAGGCCCGCGTGTCGGGGCGCTCAAGGGCGGCCTGGAACCGGGCCGAGCCCGGCGAGCAGGCGATCCGCGCACGGCATGGCTTGCGGCGGGTCCCCTCAGCAACCGGTGAGGGTGATCTTGCCGATGGCCTTGCCCGACTCCAGAATGCGGTGCGCCTCGCGGAGGTTGGCGGCGTTGAGGGGGCCAAGGTCGCGGGTGGCGGTGGTGACCAGAACGCCTTGGTCCACGAGCCGGGCGATCTGGGTGAGGATGCGGTGCTGGGCGATCCGGTCGGGCGTCTCGAAGAGGGAGCGGGTGAACATGAACTCCCAGTGGAAGGAGATGCTCTTGGCCTTCAGGACGCCGATCGGCAGCGTGTCGTGGTCGTCGATGGCGACGATGTGCCCGAACGGGTTCACCAGGTCGGCGTAGGCGGGCAGGTTGCGGTCGGTGCCGGCGGTGCTGAAGACGTAGTCCAGACCCTGCGGGGCGGGGCCGGCGAGCTGCTGCTCCAGCGGCCTGTGGTGGTCGACGACGTGGTCGGCGCCCATCCGCCGGGCGAACTCGACGGTCTCCGGCCGGGACGCGGTGCCGATCACCGTCAGGCCGGTCAGGGTGCGGACGAGCTGGGTCACCATGGCGCCGACGCCGCCCGCGGCGGCGGTGACCAGGATGGTTCCGGTCCGCTCGAACGGACGGTGGCGCAGTCCCATCTGCTCGAACAGGCCCTCCCATGCGGTCAGCGAGGTCAGCGGCAGCGCGGCCGCCTCGCCGAAGGACAGCGAGGCCGGCTTGCGGGCGGCGATCCGCTCGTCGACGGCGTGGTAGCGGGCGTTCGCGCCCGGGCGGTCGATCGCCCCGGCGTAGTACACCTCGTCGCCGACCTCGAAGAGCTCGACCCGGTCGCCGACCGCGACGACGGTGCCCGCCGCGTCCCAGCCGAGCACCTTCGGCTCCCCGCCCGGGTCGGTGTTGCGGCGCACCTTGTGATCGACCGGGTTGACGGCGACGGCCTCGACCCGCACCAGCAGGTCGTGCGGCCCGGGCTGCGGGACGGGTAGCTCGACGTCCAGCAGACTCTCGTCGTCATCCAGCGGCAGACTCTTGCGGTACGCGACGGCGGGCATCGTGGTCTGGCTCGTGTCCAAGGCTCTTCTCCGTGGTTTCCAGGTCCGGTCGGTCTCGTAAGGGGTGCCGGCCGGGTGCAACTCGGGCCGGCGGGATACACATTCCCGTCCCGCCCAGGTCACACCGCCCTTGAGGACGTCGGTGAAGTACCCGAACCCCGATCGCGTCGCGCAGATCCAGGTGCCCGATCGCGGTCAGGACGAGGCGGCCGTACTCGGGGTGTCCGGGCGGGCGGAGGATGTGGAGCCAGTGCAGGACGCCGGCCCCCGGGCCGTGCGAGACGAGAGCCGGATCGCACCTACGAGCACCTTGGAGCACCCGGCTGCGGCAGTTCGGGGCGCCTCGGGCCGCCTCGGGCTTTGTGGGCCGATAGCCTGCACGTGTGCAGAAACCGGTGTCTGGGAGCGACCAGGATGGCTGACGCCGAAGACGTTCGCCGGCTGGCACTCGCGCTACCTCACGTGGTCGAGATCGACAGCGACGGCTTCGATTTCCGGGTCGGCGGCAAAGGGTTCGTCTGGTCCTATCCCGAGCGCAGACCGGGTAAGCCGCGCGTCATCCGGACCGACATCGCCGTCCTGTACGTCGGCGACGAGGCAGAGAAGCAGGCGCTGCTGCTCGGTGAGCCGGAACGCTTCTTCACCACACCCGCCTACGACGGGATGCCCCTGGTCATGCTGCGGCTGGAGGAAGTGGACCCCGACCGTCTGGAAGAGCTCATCACCGACGCCTGGCGCATGCGTGCGCCGGACACGCTCGTCGGCGACCTGGACGCCGCAGCCGATTAGCCCGGCGCAGATCCAGCATGAGCAGAGCCGGATCGCGGCCGCAGTCAGCCGCCTCTGCTCATGCGGCGGTGCCTGTCGTTTCGTCGGCTCTTATCGTCCGTGGCTGGCGTCGGTTTGGTGCTGACCGGGGCCGTTATGGCGGCTCTGGTGCGGTGATTCTGCTCTGGGCTTCGGCGATCAGTTTCGCTGCGTGCGGGCCAACGGCGTAGCGGGCTGCCTCGAGGGTCTCAGTGGCCGCGGCGAGCGGCTCGGGATTGGTCGGGCGGTGTAGGGCGAGCCAGATCCACCGGTGCTCGCCGCCGGCGAGTTGGGACCGGCGGGCGCGCAGATGCCCGATGCTGGATCCACGGATCGGCCACATGCCGTCCGCGGTTGCCCGCAGGCGACCCAGTTCAGCAGCCGGCACCTTCGGAATGCGGGCGATGACCAGCGGAATCGCGGCCGCCACTGGCCCGGCCAACTCCTCCAGTAATGCGTCAGGAACGTCGACCACAGCACCTCCGGCCGCCATGTACGAGACGGCGCAAAAGTCTAGCCACCGACATAGGTGCCGGTTGCCACAACAGATGCCAAAACAGCCGCTCCAGAGCGGCAGCCTTCGGCTTCACCGCAGCCATCACTATTCGAACTGGTAGAAAATAGCCGTGGAATCCACGAAAACGAATGTATGCATAAGCATGCATAGCCTCGTCGCGAAGGGCGTTGACCGTGATCGATCCAGAGGGCGCTGCAGAGAGGCCGTTTAGCTGAATCGTGCGTCGACGGTGGACAGCAAGATCTCGGCATTGACGAGGTGCTGGGTGAAATTGGCGCTCCAGATCACCCATTGCGGCAGTCCGGACCGCACCCCAGTGAGTCGTCTGCATCGCCGGAAACAATGGCAGGCTCTGTCTCCTTTGAGTCGAACAGCAATGGTGCGCTGATAGCAACGTCACGTCTCTGACGGGCGGCGGCTGGCCAGTTGCGGAAGATTGCCCTGGGCGCGGCGGATTCCTGTCAGCATGTGGGAATGAATCGGTCGTTGTGGCTCCTCGCGGTGACGGGCGGGGCCCTGATCGTTGCCAGCACCGCGTACCTGCTGACGAGCGGTTTCTCCCTCGGCGACGCGGACAAGGTGTCCAGCGCCATGGGCGCGGCGGCGGGCGTGGTGTCGCTCGCCGTGACCTTGGCGTCGCTGAGACTCCCGCGACGAGGGCAAAGGGATCCGGCCGAGGTGCTCGACATGCTGGCGAGCCTGGTCCGCGAGCAGTGGACGGCGGAGCTGGCGAGGTCCAGGCGAGACGTCAGGGAGCCGCTGGCCGTCCCGCTGCTGGTGCGCGGTTCTCATGAGGAGACCCTGCGGGAGGCCGACCCCGCGGCACTCGGCGACCTCTCGGATATCGGTCAGATCTTCCAACGCCGGGTGCCGCCGCGTCTCGTCATCACCGGGCCGGCGGGATCCGGCAAGACGACGGCCGCGGCCCTGTTGCTGCTCGATCTCCTGGAGCGCCGCGAGCGGTCCGGGCCGGTCCCGGTGCTGGTCTCCATGGCGGCCTGGGACCCCGCTCGACGGCCGTTCGAGGACTGGCTGGCCGAGCAGATCTCCCGCACGTACGCCCTCTCCCCCGAAGCCGCCCGCGAGCTCGTCGGCAGGCGGAAGGTCATCCCGATCCTGGACGGGTTCGACGAGTTGCCCGCGCAGAAGGCCGGCCAGGCCCTGCGCCGGATGAACGCGGGGCTGCACGGGGACGACCCGCTGGTCATCACCGCGCGGGAGGACGCTCTGGACCGGGCCGCCCGCAGCAGGCAGGGCGAGGTCCTCCAGCACGCCACCGTCCTCCGGCTGGAGCCGGTCGGCTCTGCGCGGCTCGTCCGCTATCTGGAGGGTGTCCTCCCGCAGGAGCACTACCCCGGCTGGGACCGGTGGCGCGAGCGGCTTCTCGGCGAGCCCGGCGGCGCGCTCGAGCGGGCGCTGAGCCGGCCGGGGAACGTCGACCTCGTCCGCCGGGCGTACCTGGACGCTCGGCGTCCGCTGCCCGACCTCGGCTCCCTGACCGAGCAGGAGATCATCGAGCGGTTGCTCTCCGACTGGATCGACCGGCTGTACCCGCGCTCGGGGCGGGGGCGGTCGTGGCTGAGCACGGTCGCCCGGGAATGGCAGGGCGGGTTCGTCTGGTGGCGCCTCTACCAGCTCGTGCCGCGTTGGGCACTGGTCGTGTCGGTAGGCGTCCTCCATCTGTTCTTCTACGGCGTTTCGCTGGCGGCCTGCTTCGGCACGAAGGCCGCGACCGGCGATCTCGTCTCGGGCGTGGCGTCGCTGGAGTGGCTGGCCCTGCTGGTCGCCGCGGGCTTCTGGGACGAGTTCGCCGACGTCAGAGGTGCCGCGCCGGAGACCACCGAGCCGCTCGCGCAGCTGCGCCGCGAGGTTCGGGTTCGAGGCGCCGCCGCAGTCGTCATCGGCGTCGCCGTCGGACTCGGGACCGGATTGTGGGGGCCGGACGCCGGCGTCCGAGGGGGTGTGTTCCTGGGGGTCGTGACGGCCTTCTTCGTGATGCTGGCATCGTCCGTCGGGATCTACGGGGTGAGCGTCGTGATCCTCGCCGGCGGAGCGGACCTGCCGTGGTGGCCACTGGCGGTTCTGGAAAGGGCTCGGCGTCTGGATGTGATGCATGCGGTCGGCGGCGCCTACCGGTTCCGGCGGCGACAGGTTCAGGACCTTTTCGCCGCGACCGCGCCCGAGCAGCGCAGGGATACGGGGTTCGAGGGCCCGCCGGACGAAACCACGGCCCCCTCGGACGGGTCCGCCCGAGCCGGGGCCACCGCGACACGGCCGGAAGGCCCCGCCCCCGCGGCCAGGGAGCATCCGGGTGCGCCGCCGGGACAGTCGGGACCGGCTACGGGAACGCCTGACCGCCCGGTTCCCGACTTAACGCAACAGCCTTCGGCCGGGCCGGCGCAAGAGGCCCCGCGCGTAGGGGAACGTCCCGGCCACCGGGCCGACGAGACCGGGACGCCGCCGGTTCCACCACCGCCCCGGGACGGTGACCGTCCGGTGTCCCGGCGCGAGCGCCTCGACGTGTTCGCGCGCGAGGCCGTCCTGCGTGAGGTGCTCGTCCTGCCGGAGATGCTGCGCCGTGTCGACCAGCGCGACCCGGTCGCCTCCCGGGCGAGGCTGCGGACACTGGCCGCGTCGCTGCTCGACCACGACCCGCTCGCCGTGGAGGCACCCGCCCGCGATCGCGGGCAGCGGTTCGACGAGGCGCTCGATGCCTTCGAGAAGGCGGCGGCCCTGCCGTTCCTCAGCCGGTTCGTCACCGCCTACATCATCACCGCGGGGGCGGCGGGCACCGCGTTGGCCGGGTTGTTCGTGGCCCAGCAGTGGTGGCCTTGGGCACCCGACGCGACCTTCGCCGCGTCCGTGGCGCTGCTTCTCTCCGTGTTCCTATGGCTGTCGTTCCGCAGGAACGCGGCGCAGCGCCGGGCGCTGCGGTCGCGCGATCCGGCCGAATGGCTCCAGTTGGACGAGCTGCCGCACCTGAGGCTCGTGCTGGACCGCACCTACAGGGACTGGATCCGGGCCATGGCCCGGGACGGCCTGCTGCCGATGCTGACCGACCGGCTCGGCGAGGAGCCGCCGGCGTACACGACCGAGCTGCACGGCCTGGAACTCGAACCGCTCAGCGGAACCGACGACCGCGACGACCATTTCGTCGAAACCGACGCCAGCCGCCGCGTCTCCCTGCTCATCGAGGAGCTGAGCAGCGCCAGCATCGGCCTGAGCGGCGCTCGCGGCGCGGGCAAGAGCACGGTCCTGCGGCACCTGTGCGACCCGGAGCGGCATCCGGACAACGACCTGCGGCTCCTCGTCCACGCTCCGACCGCCTACGACTCCCGCGAGTTCCTGACGCACCTGTTCATCCGCGTATGCGAGCGGGTCGTCGGGAGCCAGGGTCCTCGGCCCGCACCTGTCCGGCGGCTCCGGATGCTCGCGATGCGTGTGCTCCCCTGGGTCTGCGCCGGCGCGGGACTCGTGCTGATCGTCGGGACGCTCTACCGAGGACGGATCCGCGCGCTGGCGGACCGTCTGCCGGACGGTGCGCGGGCCTATGTGCTCGCAGGCGGCGGCCTGCTGATCCTGGCGGGCCTGGCGGTCGCGCTGCTCGTGAACCGCCGGCCGCGGTTGCGGAGCATGACGCGGGCGCAGGTCGTCGCGCACGCCCACCTGCGGCGGCTGCGCTACCAGCAGGCCGTGACGCGGACGGCGGTCGGCGAGGCGGCGATCCCGGGAGGCGGGAAGATCGGCGGGCAGCTCGCGGTGCAGCAGACCGAGCAGGCCCAGAGCCTGCCCGGCCTGGTCGCCGGGTTCCAGGAGCTGCTCACGATGGTCGGCACCGAGCGCCGCGCCGGCCGCAACAAGGTCGTCATCGGGGTGGACGAGCTCGACAAGATCGCCACGGCGGGCGAGGCGGAGCAGTTCCTCAACGACCTCAAGGTGATCTTCGGGGTGCCCGGCTGCTACTTCCTGGTGACCGTCTCGGAGGACGCCTTGGCCGCGTTCGGACGGCGCAGCCTGTCGGTCCGCGACACCTTCGACAGCGCCTTCGACACGGTCGTGGAGATCCCGCCGCTGCGGGGACGGGAGGCTCTGGACCTGCTGAGCCGGCGCGGCGTCCCGCTCCCGGTGCCGTACGTGTGGCTCTGCCATGTCATGACCGCGGGGCTGGCCCGCGACCTCGTCCGGTCGGTGCGCGGGCTCGCCGCCGTGTCGGCCGAGTGGCGCGAGGAGCCGTCACCGGACGGGCGTACGGGCGAGTCCCGGCAGGAACTGGAGCACCTGGCCCGCCGGATGATCGCCGAGGACGTCGCGGCGGTCATGGAGGCGCAGCTGCGCGGGGCGGCCGCTGACGCCGAGGGAACGGTCGCCCTGCTGGAATGGCTGGCCGCCTGTGCCGACCTCCCCATCACCGCGGACGGCATCGAGACGGGCATCGCCGCGATGCCGGCGGGCGAGCTGAGCTTCGCCGCGCGGACCTTCGCCGTGCAGACGAGGACGTACCTGGCGATCACCGCGATCCTCGTCCGGCTGTTCGTCGAGCACCCGAAGGAGACGGCGGAGTGGCTGCGCGACCTCGCCGAGCACCCGCGGGACCAGCATCCGCTCGATCGGCTCGCCGAGATCAGAGGGCTTCTCGCGAACCATCCGCACCTGGCCTGGCACGCGGTTCTCAGGCTCCGCCGCGAAGTCGCATGGCCGGTCCCACAACCGCCCCTCGACCTGGCCGCCGCTCCGCCGCCGGAGTGAGCCGGAATCGGCGAAGGCCGGTGGTCGTACGAGCCGGCGCCGTCACGGGTCCCGAACGGATCGAGGGGTGTTGATCGCCCTGATGCTGACCCGGCTGGTCCGCGTGCGCTCCGGCAGCGCGGCGATGCGCACACCCATGCACTGCGGCTCCCCGTGCCGTGCGGCGGATCTCGCATGGCCGGCGGGCAGTATCTTGGCGCCGTGGATTACCTGGTTGAACTCCGGCGTGAGCTGGATGCCTTCGGTGCGGCGCTGGATGGTGATCTGTCGGCTCCGGTCGAGCACTGCGGCGGTTGGAGGTTGGCGGATCTGGCCGTGCACATGGGAGCAGGGAACCTCTGGGTCGTCGCGGCCGTGCGGGACGGGCACGGCGACGGCTATGACGAAGGCGCCGCGCCCCGTGACCGGGCTGGTCTCAAGGCTTGGTACGCCGCGACGGCGGACGCTCTCGTGCAGGCGCTGTCGGTCGATCCATCGACCGAGGCGTGGACGTTCTTTCCGCCGCACACGGTGGGGTTCTGGCGCCGGCGCCGCAGCCAGGAGACGCTGATGCACCGGTGGGACGCCGAGCACGCGCTCGGTTCGACGAAGCCGATGGACGCGCTGCTCGCCGCCGACGGGGTCGCCGAGGTCTTCGACACGATGGCGCCCCGCATGATCTCCAGGGGGGCCGCCACCCATCCCGAGCAGGCCGTACGGATCACCGCCACCGACTCCGGCCGCTGCTGGACCTACGGGAAGGGCGAGCCGGTCGCGGAGGTCTCGGGAACCGCCGAGGACCTGCTGCTGATGCTGTGGGGGCGCAAGCCTCGGGATACCGGATCGGTGACCTGGGACGGGGACCGTGAGGCCGGGGCGCGTGTGCTGGCCGGGCCGCTGGTCCCCTGAAGTCGCGCTTCCCTGGCCGGTTACGCGGTCTTCCCCGGCGGAACGCCCTGCTGATCGGGTTCCACCGCCGGGGGCCGTGCGACAACCGGTTCGGTGAGCGGACCCGCAGGCGGCGAACCCTCGCCGCCGCCGTCAACGTGCTCATGCTCGCGGTGGTCGTTGTCGCCGCCTCCACGGCGCAGGCTTCGCCGCGCCCCCTGAACGTCCCCTCCAAGGCGGCTGCCACGCTCCCGGCGATGTCATGCGCGCAAGCCGCGCGGCTGGATCTGACCGGTGTTCAGGGCGCACCGGCGAACATCGCCTCGGCGACCATCGTCGCCGCCGCCGACAACCCCCTCGGCAAGTGGGAGGCCTGCGAGGTCAAGGGGGTCATCGCGCCGCAGATCCAGTTCGATCTGCTGCTGCCCACCCAGACGTGGGCAGGGCGCTACCTGCAGACCGGCTGCGGCGGCTTCTGCGGCAACTCCCGCTTGGATGCCCAGGCGACTTACGGCTGCACCCCGCTCACCAACGGAACGTTCGCGGTGGCCTGGGACAACGAGGGCCACTATGGAACCAGCATGACCGACGGGCTCTTCGGTGCCGACCCGCAACTGCGGGTCGACTTCGGCTACCGATCCCAGCACCTGACGTCCATCGTGGCCAAGGAGATCGTCAGACGGTTCTACGGCCGGCCCGCGTCGCACTCGTACTTCACGGGCTGTTCGGAGGGCGGTGACCAGGCCATGACCGAGGCACAGCGCTACCCCGAGGACTTCGACGGCATCGTCGCCGGCGCCCCCGCGTCGAACATGACCGCGCTCGCCGTCTGGGACCAGGGCCGGAACGCCAAGGCCATGCTGGACGCCAACGGCGACTCGACCCTCACCCAGAACGACCTCAAGTCGCTGCATGCGGCCGTGGTCAGCGCTTGTGACGCCCAGGACGGCACCCGAGACGGGCTGATCAGCGACTCGCTGGACTGCTCGTTCGATCCGAAGAGCATCGCCTGCCCGGCGGGCGGCAGCGGCTCGTCCGGCTTCTGCCTCAACCCCGCTCAGCTCGAGTCGGTACGCAAGATCTACGGTGGGGCGCGGGACGGCAAGAACCGGCTGATGTACCCGGGTGCCCAGCCCCGCGGTTCGGAGGGCAACTGGGCGGGCCGGCTCGTTCCCTTCGCTCAGGGCGTGCCGTCGAACCAGGAGGGCTTCGCCGTCAACACGTTGCGCTGGCTCGCCTATCCCGATGCAAGGCCGTCGATGACGCTGAAGGACGTCCAGTTCACCGAGGCGAACTTCCGGGAGATCATGGGCCGCGTTTCGGGAATCTACGACTCGACCGACCCGGACCTGAGCGCGTTCCGGCAGCACGGCGGCAAGCTGATCATCTGGCATGGTGAGGCCGACCCGGCGGTGCCGCCGGGTCGGCACCATCGCGTACTACCAGGCGGTCACCGAGCGCATGGGCGGGGCGGCCCGCACCCAGGGGTTCGCCCGGCTGTTCATGCTGCCGGGCGTGGCCCACTGCAGCGGCGGCGAGGGGCCGGACAAGTTCAACGGACTCGGTCGACACCACGGGGGGACCGGTCGATCAGGCGCCGAGCTACACGGCGCAGCGCCGTCCGTCGGCGAGCCAGACCATCAGCTGGCTGGGCTCCTTCCGCTCGGGCTAAGAGAAGACCTGCGGCTGGAGCAACGGCAAGTGGGTCTGCCGGAAGGGCAAGGCATAGACGCCCTGTGGCACGGACGCGCTGAACATACCGGGCACAGTCAGATGATCTCGGAATGAGGGAGGGCCTCCGGGGTCCGGTGCGGATCGCGAAATCCACACCAGACCCCAGGATGCCGGCCTGCGTGGCCGAGCGTCCCCTCCGACGCCGCCGGTCATCCCCCCAGAAGCCCGGACGAACCAACTCGATCACCCGTAGCCTCCCGGCATGGGGAGAATCCTGGTCGGCACCGCCTCGTGGACGGACAAGACGCTGCTCTCCTCCGGCTGGTACCCGCCGGAGGCCAAGACCGCCGAGGACCGGCTGCGCTACTACGCCTCCCAATTCCCGCTGGTCGAAGTGGACGCCACCTACTACGCGCCCCCGGCGGAGCGGACCGTCCGCCTCTGGGCCGAGCGCACGCCGCCCGGTTTCGTCTTCAACGTCAAGGCGTTCTCGCTTCTCACCGGTCATCCGACCCGTCCCGGCTCCCTCTACAAGAACCTCCGCGACAAAGTCCCGAACAAACGCAACGTCTATCTGAAGGACGTTCCGGAAGAGGTGGAGAACGAGGTCTGGGACCGTTTCCTCAGCGCCCTCGAACCGCTCCACGAGACGGGCAAACTCGGCCTGCTCCTCTTCCAGTTCCCGGTCTGGTTCCCGCCGGGCGAACGCAACCGCAAGCACATCCTCCGCGCCCGGGACCGCTGCGCGCCCATGCCGATCTGCGTCGAGTTCCGCAACGCCGCCTGGATGGACGACGAGCACCGCGACGCGACGCTCGCCTTCATGTCCGAGCACCGCATCCCCTATGTGGGCGTGGACATGCCGCAGGGCCACCGGTCCTCGATGCCGCCGATCCTCGCGGCGACCGGAGACGCGGCCGTCGTCCGTTTCCACGGCCACAGCGAACGCTGGGACTCCTCCGACGTGCGCGAACGTTTCGGCTAGCTCTACAGCGAAGCCGAGATGCGCTCATGGGTCCCCCGGATTCGCGACCTGGCCGACGACGTCGAAACGACCTACGTCGTCTTCAACAACTGCTGCGCCGACCATTCCCAACGCAACGCCGCCCGCTTCGCCGACCTTCTCCCCACCTGAGCCGGACGCCGCTCAACCCGTGGGAAGGCCCACCTGGTCGCGTTCGAGCGCGGCGCGCAGGTCGGCCATGACCCGCGCGACCGTCGCCCCCGCCTCACCATCGAGCGCCCCCGCGAGCAGTTCGGCCAGCCCTTCGGTGAAGGTCGCCTCCGCCGCGTCGGCGAGCCGCGCGCCGTCGCCGGTCAGCTCCACCAGCGACGACCGGCGGTCCGCGGGGTTCGGCCGCCGGGCGACCCATCCCCGCCTCTCCAGGCGGTCGATGATCTTGCTGCTCGCCCCGATGCCGATGGCGAACTCCGCCGCGACGTCCGCCACCCGGGCCGCCGGGCGGTCGCGCAGGAAGCGCAGGGCCTCGTACTGCGAGGTGACGATGCCGTGCCGGTCGCGGAGCCGGTCGTTCAGGGCGTTGTAGAGGCGCGTCTCGCACCGGACGAGGTCGGAGAAGAACCCCGGCAGGTCGGCGGCGCCCTTTGACTTAGATGCCACGGCATATACTGTAGCGGCATCTACTCGTCATGGGAGGCGACATGAGCAGGCAACAGCGGGCGGAACTCGACGCGGTGCTGCGGCGGCCCCGCCCGGAGGGCCCGCGGACAGTGGAGGCGATCCGCGCCGGATTCCGCGCGATGATGGCGCAGCTGATCGTCCCGGACGGGATCCGCACCCGGCCGGCGCCGCTCGGAGACCGTCCCGCAGTGCTCGTCGAGCCCGCCGGGGGCGCGGAGCCGGGGGCCACGATCCTGTACTTCCACGGCGGCGGGTTCGTGTTCGGCTCGCCCGAAACCGCGATGCCGCTGACCGCGAACCTCGTCGTCCGCACCGGGTTCCGGGCCTTCTCCCTGGACTACCGGCTCGCCCCCGAGCACCCGTTCCCCGCGGCGATCGACGACGCGGTGACCGCCTACCGCGCCCTGCTCGACGGCGGCGCCGACCCCGCCGCCATCGCGTTCGCCGGGGACTCCGCGGGCGGCGGCCTCACCGTCACCGCCTGCCTCGCCGCCCGCGACGCGGGCCTGCCCGTGCCCGCCGCGATCGTCGCGTTCTCCCCCGGTCTCGACATGACCCGGACCGGCGAGAGCGTGGCCGCCAAGGAGTCCGCCGACCCGTTCTTCACCCGCGAGTCACTGGAGCACACCGGCTCCATGTACCTGGCGGGACGCGACCCGAACCACCCGCTCCTCAGCCCCGCCACCCTCGCCGACCTGACCGGCTTCCCCCCGATGCTCCTGCAGGTCGGCACCAACGAAGTGCTGCTGGACGACTCCACCCGCCTCGCCGCCCGCGCCAGGGCCGCCGGGGTCGACGTCATCCTCGACGTCACCGCCGACGTGCCCCACGTGTTCCAGGCGTACACCGGTGCCCTGGACGAGGCCGACGAGGCCCTGGATCGCGCCGCCCTCTTCCTCACCCAGCACCTCCGCCCCCGAATCACCACCCCCTGACACCCCGGCTCCGAGCATCATCTTCTTCACCCGAAGGACAGGGCCGTTAGTTGCACGGCGCCGTGGGCCGGCGCGGCGGCGGTCGGCCGCCGCCGCTCCGGCGTTGCTTCGGCGTTCAGTGCCCGATCCACGGCGATTTGTCGTAACCGCTGTCGATGTGGTGGACGGTCCTGCTGCCGTTGGATCCCACCACGATTCTCCACCGGGCGACGGCACCTTGGACGATCACCGGGTACATGTCCGGCCTGTCATTGTTGTTCCAGGCCACGACGGCCTGTGCGCACGCCCCGAAGAGCTCGGCGAAATACGCCTCCATCTTCTGCGGAGTCGGTTTGGCGCCCAGTTCCTGCTTGCAGTGCTTCATGCACGCCAGGTCGGTCGCGAACGACGGCGTCGAGAACGCACGAGGCATCCTCGTGCCGTTGATCGTCACCCAGCCGTACGCGGTGCACTGGTGCGGAAGTTTGATCTCCAGGCTGGTCCCCTTGGCGATCGCTGCCCAGCCGTCGACCACCTCACCCATGACGGCGAGACGGTCCCATTGGAGCACCTCCTCGGCCGGGCTTCCGGACGGGCACTTGCTGAGAAAGTGGGTTCGCAGATCGGGCCACCGGGCCACCAGTTTGACCTGGTCGGCGGCGTTGAGAGCGAGCAGTGCGCGAAAGCCGGGCCAACCGAGGTCATTCAGCAGCATGGCGAGGTATTTGACCGTCACCTTGGAGCGCAACTCCGCGAACACCGGCGGCTGCAGGCTGTCCCAGAGTTCTTTGACCGTGATGTAGCCCTCCTGGCAGAACGCGATGAGCGGCCACATCTCCGAGGTGATGAGGTCCTTGTCCGCAGCGAAGTCGGTGAAGCCGAACGGCAGCCGTCTGCAGCGCACTTCGAGCATGTCGCCTGTGCACAGATCGATCACGCTCCGGGTGTCGCCGAGCAGCTTTCCGCAACCGTGGACGAGCGGCTGCAGTATGCCTCCGACTTCGGGTTCCGATGGCAGCTCGGCGATCCGCTTCTGGACCAGAATGATCAGATCAGCGCACTTCAGGTACTCCTTTTCCTGCTGCCCGCGCAGCTGGCCGATATAGGCATCCACCTCCTCGCAGTTCTGGAGCAACAGGACGCATTGGGCTGCCGTCTTCTGGTAGGCCTGGCCGAACTCCTGCCAGGTCCCCGACTGCGATATGAATTGGTCGAGCAGATAAGCGTACGTCTGCCCGGGTCCGGTTCCGGCGAAGCCCTCTCGGGCCGGGGCGCTGTTCAGCAGCTCTCGGTAGTCGTCCGTTCCGAGGCCGATCTCGATGCCCTCCGTCTCGGCGAGCGCCTCGTCGCACACGGCCGTGACCTGGAGTTTCAGCTGCTCGACACAGCCGGAGACGACGGCCTTGAGCTTGTCCTTCAGACCCGTCCATCGCGACGTGAGTTTCGAGGCGCGCGTGCTCTCGCCCCGCAGGACCAGCTTCGCGACCTTGTCTTCGGACAACTCCGTGGTGACGATGAAGTGGAACGCCTGCCAGAGCGGATCTATGTTCGGCACGGCCATGGAGACCTCCCTCGCTGCCGGGGGCGGTCAGAGGGCCGGTGCGGCGGCGGCTCCGTTGGACGTGCCGCCGGGCGTCGGTTCGTCCGAGGGCAGGGGAAGCGGCGTGGTGCTGACGGCGGCGTGGTCGATCTGGTTGACGACCTGGGGGATCGGGAAGAGCCGCTGGTAGAGGCCGACGGCGGCGGCGTCCCCCTTCTGGACGAGCTGCAGGGCCAGCCGCAGCCTCTCGTTCTCGGCCTCCTGCCGGTCGTTGTCCAGCTGGCGGGCGCGCACCGCCTGCTCCTGCAGCCCCATGGAGTAGGCGTCCAGCGCGTCGCCCTCGCCCAGGAACGAGTCGACCACGACACCGTCAGTGCGCAGCACTTGCTGGCCGACGCCGACGATGATGCCGGAAACGGTGTGCTCGCGGCCGTCCGGCGTCGTGTAGGCGGAGGTCAGCGTGGTGTCGATCTGGAACGGGCCGTTCTCGTCCGCGCCCGCCGGCCGGACGATCTCGGGCCGCGCCCTGCCCTCGTGGTCGGTGATGCCGCGCAGCGCGTCCAGGACCTGCTTGCGGACGGCGGGAACGGACCCGGGCTCGACGCAGTCCGCCAGCAGCCGGTCCAGATCGGTCAGCGCCACCTCGTCGCGGGACTCGGCGTGCCCGTTGAAGAACGCCACCCGCACGTCCACCAGGTGCAGCAGCGTGACGTACTCCTGGTTCATCTGCCGGAACACGAAGTTGAGGGTGCGGCTCGTGTTGACGTTCTCCAGCGTCCGATCGACCGCCTGCTCCTCGCCCTGCTCCAGCTTGACGTCCAGGCTGGTGTCGATCTGCACGTCCCGTTTGGCCGAGGCGCGGGCGGTGTTCTGGCTCACCGCGTTGCTGATGTTCTTGGTCAGCTCCTCGCGGGCGCTGTTGGAACTGCCCGACACCCCGCCCGACACCTTGGCGCTGGCGCTGCCCCAGCCCCAGTTGGCCTGGCCCTGCGCCTCCGCCTCGGCCCGGTACTCGAAGGTCTTGCCGGCGTTGGCCTGGTTGGACTGCTCGGAGCTGACCGTCCGGCCGAACTCGCTCTCGGTCTCGTCGGTGACCGAGTCCAGGATGGAGGAGGTCTTCTGCAGGCTCTCGGTGGAGCGCTTGTACGTGCTGATACGGATGCTCGTCCGCTCCCCCGGCAGCAGCGAGAACGTCTTGATCGTGCGTCCGCCCCCGTAGCGGGCGGGCAGCGAGGTCAGCCGGTAGTGCTCCACCAGCACCAGGCCCGGCCGGCAGTGCGCCGGGGCGGGGACGAACCGGTAGGTGAAGGCGCCGGCCATGTCGCGCAGCACCACCAGCCGGCCGCCAGCGGTGAGCTCCTGGACGACGGTCGTCTCGTCCAGTCCCGCCACCGCGAGCGCCATCCCGGCCCGGGTCGCCTCATCGGACGCGGCCGGGACGTTCGGGAACACCGCGGGATCGAAGTACCCGGTGGCCTTCGCCGTCCGCCACGCCTCGGAGATCCGCTGCCGCGTCAGCGCGATCGGCGGCAGCCGGGTGCCGATCGTCTCCAGGCCGGTGTCGGGGTCCTCGTATCCGTGCAGGTAGATCAGCGGGGTCTTGTTCTCCGGCCGCTGCCGGTCCTGCTCCGTCAGCCACGTGAACGCCAGCGGCTGATCGCTCAGCCTGAAGTAGAGCTTGCGCCCGCCGAGCGCCTGGGCCACCGGCTGCCCGAAGTCGACCGGTACCACCACGTCCTTGACCGCGACGCTGCCGCGGTAGTTCAGCCGGAACGTCAGCGACGTGCCCGGCACCGTGTCCTGCCACGACACGGCGCCGTTGCTGGAGACCTCCTGCTTCAGACTGATGACCCACGGCTGCAGGTCCCCGTCGTTGGCGCGCCCGAGCTGCAGCCGCTGCCCGGTCTCGTCGTAGATGTCGCAGGTCAGCTCCAGATCCGGGTCGGACAGGAGGTAGACCCAGCAGACCACCTCGGCATTGTGGTCGACGGTCGGGGACAGCCAGTAGCTGATCCCCTTGTAGCGCAGCCAGGCGGCGTCGTCGACCGGCAGGTCGATCATGTGCTGCCCCCGATAGCTGGTCGCCCCGGGCAGGTCCTGCGGTGCAGCGGTCAGTTCCACGGTTCCCATGGGATGTCCTCCACGACGAGTGTGATCGCCCCACCATCGACCATCACCGTGAATCGGGATATCCAGGGAAATACCTACCTTTAACCGACAAACAGAGCGAGACTCCCGCATACGTGTTAGCCAGGGGCAGACCGACGTCGGCCACACGCCGCGCGGGGAGGCGCCGGGGCACGGCATCCCGACCCAGCCGCTGGAGGGACCGGACGGACAGAACGTTCACGAAGCTGCGAGTGCCGCCAGGCGAGATGAACGCCCGCTATGAGATCGTCTTCCGCCAAGAACTCGAACACCGCAGGCCCATCGCCGCCTCCACAGTGGCGACGGCACCTTACCCGCCGACCGGGGAACGTCCATGCCGGGTGGGGTGGTGGCGGCGGTCCCTTCTTGGATCGATGTCGGCTTGTGCCGGGATTCGTGCGGATGTGCGAGCAGGCGCGCTGAGCGTGATCGCCGGTGTGCCCGTTCGGGCACACCGGCGGTTCGCGGGATCCGTTAGCGGTGCTGTGGGGTCGCCCGGTCAGCTAAGCAGGAACGTGGTCAGGGCGTCGCGGCCGGTGTGGCCGGGTTCGCGGTTCTGGATGGAGTGGGCGGCGCCCTTGACGCTCACGAAGCGGGTGCCTGCGGGGCTGACGGCGCGTTCCTGTTCGGCCCATTCCAGCGGGGTGCTGAGGTCGTGGTCGCCGGTGAGGATCAGCGTGGGCAGGTCGGGCAGCCGGCCGGCGGGGTCGGAGGTCGGGGGCTCGGCCGGCCAGCGCAGGCAGGTCTGGACGCTGCTCTGCGCGAGCGCGACCGCCGGGGTGTACGGCCAGGTCGCCGATGCGGGCAGGGTGCGCGCGGTGCGGTCGAGGAACGGGCGGCGCAGCCGAGGCGGGGTGGCCGAGGTGCCCCACGGGAAGCGCAGGTCCTGGCAGAGCGTGGCCGCGTGCAGGCCCGCGCTCAGCTGGCTCGCGGGCGTGCCGTCGGCCGGGGTGAGCACGGCCTCGATGGCGTCCAGCCGGCGGGTGTCGCCGGCGACGGCCTGGTGCATCGCGCCGATGATGTCGCCCGGCAGGCCGCTGCCGGGGATCGGGTCCGGGTCGCGGTAGGTCGGGTCGAGGAACTCGTAGCCCACGACGTCGCCGAACAGGGCCAGCCCGCCGGCAGGGGTGCGCCGCCGGACGAGCGTGGCGAGGTCCTGCGCCGGGTCGAAACCGCAGGCGGGCGCGGCCTTGCAGGCGTCCCGGAGCACCCGGGGCTGGGCGGTGAGCCCGACCAGGTTCAGGTCTCCGGCGACCGTCCAGTGGTGCGGGACGACCGAGTCCATGACCAGCCGGGACACGTGCCGGGGATGGGCGATGGCGTACCGGGCGGCGGTGAAGGAGCCGTACGACACGCCGTCCACGGCCATGGTGTCCACGCCGAGCGCACGCCGGACGTCCTCGAAGTCGCCGACGCTCTGGTCGGTGCCGTAGAAGCGCGCCCGGTCGCCGAGCAGGCGGCTGCACTCGTCCACCGCGTCGGGGGTGGCCGGGGCGCTGTCGGAGCCGCTGACCTGGGCCTGCATCTTCGGGCAGTCGATGGCGCCGAGCGGGCCGGTGCCGCGCTGGTCGAGCATGACGAGGCGGTACTGCGCGAACACCTCGGGCATCCGCCCGGCGATGCGCCGGAGGAGGGCGACGCCCTCCTGGCCGGGGCCACCGGTGAGGAACAGCAGCGTGCCCTTGGGCTTGGCCGGGCCGTCGGCGGCGCCGACCTGGAGATCGAGGGTGCCGGGCGTGCGGCCGGAATGGTCGAGCGGGACGGTCAGCGTCCAGCAGGTGAAGCCGGGTTGCACGGCGCCGTCGTCGTCGCGGCACGGGTGCGGGGCGTGAAGCCCTCGGACGGCGGCGGACGAGGCGTGGAGCCCTCGGACGGCGGCGTGCGCGCCGGGCGCCACTGCCGCGACGGCGAGGCCGCAGGCAAGGGCGGCGAGGGTACGGCGGACATTTCTCATCGCGAACTCCCACGCGAGGGGAAGGACCGGCACCCATGCCCCCGAGGAAGGATGCCGGCCACTGCTCTGCCGGGTGACGGAACGCGCCCACCCTAGGAGCGGTCGCGGGACGGCGGCCGGGTCCGCGCGGCGAACGGGAGCGGGGGCGGGGTGAACGGGAGCGGCGGTCAGGTCGGCAGGCCGAGCGCGGCCCGCACCTGGTCCCGGTAGGCGCGGCCGGAGATGAGGGTGTTGCCGGAGCACAGGGTCAGCCGGATCTCCCCATGGCCGAGGATCTCCAGCTCGCGTATCCGGTCGATCCGGACGATGACCGAGCGGTGGATCCGGAGGAACTCCGCGGGGCCGAGCCGCTCGTGCAGCTTGGCCAGGGTGCTGCGGACCAGGTGCGAGCGAGTGCCGGCGTGGATGCGCAGGTACCCGTCCTCGGCCCGTACGTAGTCGATCGAGTCCAGGTCCAGCAGCCGGATCCGCCCGCCCATCTCGACGGGCAGCCGGTTCAGCGCCGGGGCGGCGGTCCGCCGGGCCAGCCGGTCGCGGACGCGGTCGAGCGCCAGGTCGAGCCGGTCTCGGCCGTACGGCTTGAGCAGGTAGTCGACCGCGTCGACCTCGAAGGCGCGGACGGCGTGGTGGCTGAAGGCCGTCACGAACACGACGGCCGGGTCGTGCCGGCCCCAGATGGCGTCGAGGATGCCGAACCCGTCGCCCTCGGGGAGCTGGATGTCGAGGAAGACGAGGTCGGGCCGGTGCCGCTGGAGGGCGGCGATCGCCGTGGCGGGCGAGCCGCACCCGGCGAGCAGGTGGACGTCCTCGTGGGCTGCCAGCATGCGCTGGAGCCGCCGCCGAGCCGGGGGCTCGTCGTCGACGATCAGAGTTTTGATCATGTCCGCGCCGTCCGCAGCGGCAGCCGGACGGTCGCGGCGACACCACCGCCCGGCTGCGGCTCGACGCTGAACCTGTGCTCCGCGCCGTACATCTGGACGAGCCGGGCGCGGGCGTTGGCCAGCCCGATCCCTGTGCGCGGCCGGCCGGGCGGCAGCCCGACACCGTCGTCCGCGACGACCAGCCGCAGCCAGGATCCCTCCGGCCGGGCCGTGATGGTCACCGTGCCCGGCGCGTCGCGCGGGGAGATCCCGTGCCGGACGGCGTTCTCCACCAGCGGCTGGAGCAGCAGCGGCGGGACCAGCGCGTCCAGCGCTCCGGGGTGGAGCCGCCAGTCCACCGCGAGCCGGTCCTCGAACCGGGCCTGCTCGATGTCCACGTAGGCGGACAGGACCTCCAGATCCTCGCGCAACGTCACCTCCAGCGAACCGTCGTGCTCCAGCGAACGCCGCAGCAGGGCACTCAGACGCACGACCATCTCCTCCGCGCGCTGCGGGTCGTCATGGACGAACGAGGCGATGGTGTTCATCGCGTTGAACAGGAAGTGCGGCCGCACCTGCGCCCGCAGCGCCTGCAGCTCGGACCGGGTCAACTGCTCGCGTGCCCGCGCCAGCTGCTCGCGCCGCCGCCGGTGCTGGACGAAGTAGTAGACCCCGTGGGCCACTCCGACCCACTCGAAGTACATCGCCAGATAAGCCCCGAGATTGCGAAGGTACTCATCGCCGAAGCCCTGCGCGGGAGGCAGCCAGTGCAGCACCGGATCGAACAGGAACATCCGTCCACTGAGCCAGCAGAGCGCGACCAGGTAGCCAGCCAGATGGACCAGGACCGCGCGCACCATGTGGGGACGCCTGACCGGGAACCACATGGTGAGCAGGTACACGCTGATGTTCACCGGGAGCCACGTCAGCGAGGACGCCATGGTCTGCGCGAGACCCAGCCCGACGCTGTGCGCCCCGTCCGCGTAGTCCTTCCACCACCCCAGCGCGTCCACCAGCGCGAGCAGCGACACGACCGCGGTCCAGATGCCGAACACGCGTCGATCCACGCCCGTACCGTAACGACCCCCACCCACCGCCGCCAGGCCACTATCGGCCGTGCCTCCGGCAGCGCTCGTCCATCTCGATCCGCCCGGGCCGGCACGGAGCCGAGTCGAGAAACGGTGCACTCGGCATCGGTCCTCGGGCCCGAGAGTGGGCGGCGGGGCGTTCCAGGCGTTTCCGTAGCAGCGTAAAGAGCGAGGGTCAGGTGCTGGTGCAGCCGCACATCATGCCGGGACGATCCCGACCGGGTCCGTGAGGGTCGCTGAGCTCTCGCTCCCGCTGATGCCGACCGCTGGCCTGTTGGAGGGCCGCATCATCTCAGGGAGGTCAGGGCCGATGCCCGGTCAGGAACGCGGTCGCGACCTTGGCCGTCTGCTCGGCGCTCCAGTGGCCGGGGATCGCGCCCATGAGGCGTTCGGCGTGCTCGGGTTCGGTGCGGGCGTAGGCTGCCGCGATCTCTGCCAGTGCCATGCGGCGGTGCCCCTTGCCGGAGATCGAGTCGGCGACCCGTTCGGCCCGTTCAGGGTCGATGAGCGCCCACCCGGCCGCGACCTCCGCCAGTGGCCAACGCCGCTGCCAGCGTCCCAGCGCCCGCGCCAGCCCCTCGGTCTCTTCCAGCAGCCGCACTGCGCGCCCGCGGTCCGACTCGGCGCACCCGGCGGCGACTCTGGCCAGGGCGATCCGGTGGCCTGGAGCGCGGACGACGCCACGAGCCAGCCGCTCGGCACGCTCGGGGGCGATCGCGGCCCACAGCACGGCGATCCGCACCAGCAGCGGCCCCTGATGCTTGCCGTCGACCTGGCCGGACGTCACGGTCTCGGCCTGCTCCAGCAGCCGCTCGGCCCGGTCCGGGCACGCCCCGGCCACGTTCAGCAGCGCCTCAGCCTGCGCCCGAGGCAGGTCGATGTCGTGCGCGAGCCGCTCGGCGTGTTCGGGATCGAGTACCGCCATCACCCCGGCGATGGTCGCCAACGCCGCACGCTGCCCGTCGGGTCCATCGAAGGGTGAGGGACCGAGGTCCTCCTCGAACAGGCTGCGGTGGTGGCGGACGACTGCCACGGCCTCGTTCAGCAGGCGTTCTGCATCGCGGCGGTCCCTCGTCGTGTACGCCCGCGCGATCTCGGCCAGCGCGCACGCCCGCCGTCCCGCCACCCTGGCCTTCGCGGCGCGCTTTTCGGCCTCCATGAGCAGCCGGTCGGCGCGCCCGGGATCGATTCGCCACCAGACGGCGGCCAGACGGGGCAGTTCCGGCGGTGCGTGCTCACTCGCATCCAGATACCGCGCTCTGTCCTCGGCCCCGCTCAACAGCCGCCGCGCCGCCCGCTCCCCTCTGCTCGACCGTGTGGTCCCCTCGCCCCCGTTGCCGTCACGGTCGTGCTCGCCTCTGGTAATGGATCGGGGCACCACGCGCTGGCCGACGGCCCGCGGGATCAGGCGGGCCGCGACGGCCTCCGCGCTGGCGGGGCGGGCGGCCGGGTCCTTGGCCAGCAACTCCTGTGCGATCTGCTCCAGGTCGGCCGGGACATCCGGGCGTAGCTGACGAAGCGGAGGCGGGTCGGCGTTCAGATGCCGCGCCATCAGCACCGCAGGCGACTCACCGATGAAAGGCGGGCACCCTGTGAGCAGCGCGTACAGCACACAGCCCAAACTGTAGAGGTCGGCGCGCTGGTCGATGTCGCCGCTCCGCCACTGCTCCGGCGACATGTACAGCGGGGTGCCGACCAGCCGTCCATGCAGCGTCTGCGACGTCGGAGCGTCGTGCCATCGCGCGATTCCGAAGTCACAGATCTTCACCCGGCCCCCGGCCAGCGCCATCAGGTTGGCAGGCTTGAGGTCGCGGTGCACCACCCCGGCTCCGTGCGCCGCCGCCAGCGCCTCGACCACCTGCGCGGTCACCGACCGAACCCGCTCCACAGGCAATCCCCCGGCGGATCGGGCCAACTCCGCCGCCACGCTCTCCCCGTGCAGCAACTCCATCACCAGGTACCACTGCCCGCCGTACTCCCCGAAATCATCGACCCTGGTGATCCCCGGATGCGTCAGCCGCACGGCGATCCTGGCCTCCTGCTTGAACTTGGTGAGCCACACCGACCCGGCCTCGGCCACGTCCCGCCCCAGGAACTTGATCGCCACGTCCTGGTCTCTCAGCAGGTCGGTGGCCCGCCAAACCTCTCCGAACCCGCCGCGCCCCAGCACGCCGACCAGCCGATACCGCCCCGCAGCCTCGTCGCCGACCAGCACCGCACCCCGCCCGTCTCCACGACTCCAGACACCGCCATTCTGACCTCCCCGGCCTGGAACCAGTCCCGAAACAGCGATCAGGCATGCCGGCCCGACCGCCGCGTCAGGTCACCTACGGCCTGCACCCGAGATGGGTCCGGGCTCTCGAATCGAGGTGATCGCCGCCAATCTGGTGGTGGCCACGAGCACTCTTGTGGGCTGGGCAACAGGCCACTCCCTTTACATTGTAGATTTCGAACGTAGGCCTGCGCCGGGCGGCCGTCCGACACGACCATGCGGAATGAGGGCTGGCAGGTAGATGGCAGGGCCCGGACGGGCTTGGCGTCCGGGCCCTGCCATTCGCCGTACCGGATCACCTGCGGGTCAGCAGTTGCCCTGCACTGCCTTGCCGGTGAAGCGGTCGTTAAGGAACTTGGTCACGTCCTGGGCGGCGTTCCAGTCGGTGGACAGGTGCTCGGCGGCGTAGCCGGCGTTCCAGGTGGTGTTGATGCCGGCCTTGCAGTAGGCCGCGCGCGTGTCGTTCTCGGTCTCCTGCGGGATGATCTCCTCGAGCGCTCCGCGGTACTGGAAGACGGGGAAGCCGATCTCGTACTTGGCGCCCGACCCCGCCGGGCCGATGCCGACGCCGAGCTTCTGCCGGTCGACGATGTCGCCCCAGGTCGTGCCGTCCGGCCCCTTCAGCGCGTAGAGTTGTTCGAGGGAGAGCTTGCCGGTGGTGAAGTTCTCGACCTTGGCGCCCAGGAACGAGGCCAGCGTGCCCATCAGGCAGTTGCTCTCGGCCGTCTTGACGGCCTGGCGGCCCTGGTCGTTCATCAGCTCGTCGAAGGGCATCTCGGGATACTGGGCGTTCAGCCCGACTAGGGCGTCGGCCAGGAAGCCGGCGAACAGGCTCCCGTTCAGCGCCTTGGCCGTGACTCTCAGGTCGCCGGGGACGCCGCCCGCCGCCGCCCCGACGACGTTCAACTCGGGAGCGTAGGACTTGGCCAGCTGCGCGCCCCAGAGAGAGGCGGCGCCGCCCTCGGAGTAACCGGAGATGCCGACCTTGCCGTCGTCCTTCAGGCTGCCGCCGGGGATCTGGCGGGACGCGCGCACGACGTCGAGGAGGGCGTGGCCCGCGTCGGCGCCGTTGACGTAGGGGTGGACCTTCCCCGCGATGTAGCCGAGACCGTCGGTGGCGGCGACGGCGTCGCCCGCCTTGAGGAACGTGGCGATGTTGTCGCCCTCGTACATGTCCTGGTACTGGCCGGTGAGCTGCTTGGAGAAGGCGCACTGCGGCCCCGACCCGAGCGTCCCGGGGTTGAACGCGACGGTGGGCCGCGAGCCGCCCTGGGACCACGCGTCGGTGGGCACCGCCACCGTCCCGGTCACCGCCACCTTGGCGCCCTTGGCGTCGGTCGAGACGTAGCGGATCTTCCAGGCCTTGTAGCCGGGCGGGTTGGAGACGCCCGGGAGCTGGACCTGGCGGCAGCCGAGCAGGTCCCCCGGATCGCCTTGGACGTTGCCGTCCGCGGCGTAGATGTCGTTGTCAGAGGAGAGACAGGCGAACGGTGCGGCCGAGGCCGGCTGGCTCGCGATCACGGGGGCCGCCAGTGCGGCTCCCAGTGACGCGGCGGTGAGCATGGAGCGGTATCGCATCGGCGCCTCCCGAGGCAGGGGGTGGACAAGAAGCTGGTGCACCTTGCCAGGCCCGATGCCGCGCCCGACATGAAGTCGAAGACGAAGACGCGCGCGGTGATTGGCAGCCGGGCCACAACGAGACGGCATCCTTGGAGGCCCGTGGCGCCGCGTCACTGCACATGCGCGAGCCCCAGCATCAGGATGCGCGCCGGTACGGAACCGCGTTCGCACCTATGAGTCCGTGCGGTCAGCTTCCAGCAGCCTGCTGGAGACCTTGGGCGATCGCGTCGAGGACGGGTTCGGCCGTCGCGGTCGTCCCGGTCACGGCGAAGTGGCTCATCGGCTGCCAGCCCGCCGTGCAGTAGTCGGGGGCCCAGGGACGCACGCCGGACAGGGGGCCGCCGGCGCCGCCGCCCCACGCCACGAGGTTGCGGACGAAGCCGTGCGCGCCCTGCGGCGAGATCGGGTAGCCGAGCAGCGCGCTGTTCCAGGCATGGGGATCGGACATATTGGCGGACGGGTAGCCGAGAGCTCGGCCACGAACACCTTCTTGCCGAAGCTGCTCCGCAGCGAGGTGGTGGCGGCGAGCAGGAGGCCGACGTGGGGCCACAGGTGGGTCCGTAGCCAGGCGATGCGGTCGTCCTCCGCCATGGAGATGAGGCTGTAGAAGTCCATCTCGCCGATGGCCGGGTCGACCGCGTCCGGCGGGCTGTAGGTCCAGCCGCCGGACTGGGTGACCAGGCTCCGGATCGCGACGCCGGCCACCCCGAACTCGACCTCGTTCCCGAGGTCCCACGTGTTGACCTGGGCTCCGGTCGGCAGGATCTGCGCGGCGACCAGGGCTCCGTAGCGCCGGAGGACCGGAACCATCTGGTCGATGGTCAGGGATGTCCTGGTCGAAGCCATGCTGCGCGTCGCCCGACTGCGCCTGCCGGCGGGTCGCGATGCGGGCGTAGACCTCGGTGGCGCCGTGTGCTTCGAAGAGGCGCTGGACGTCGGTGACGGTGCTCGCGGTCCGTACGCCGTCGGTGAGGGAGACGCTGCCGAGCACCTTCTCGGTGAAGGAGCTGACCGACAGAGCCGTCCGGAAGGGGCTGCTCGCGGATGCCGGGCCGGTCGCGGCGCGGACGGCCGTGAGCGGGACGGCCGCGGCGATCCCGGCGGCGGCCGAGGCCAGGAGGAAGCCGCGGCGGTCCCAGGGACTCTCAGTGCTCGATGTTTCTCATCCGCCGAGCCGAGGGAACTCAGCGGAGAGCGTGCTGCGGGTCTCCACAGCACGCTAGTGAGTGGTGAAGCCGCCAATGAAGCCGCCTGTTCCGGCCACGCCGGTTCCGCCCGGCCAGTACGGGTCGGGACGCGCCGGCTCGGACGGCGGGCTGCACGGCATCGGCCGCCCGCCACGCTTGGCGGCGTCCCGAAGCCTCGTGCGCTCGTCGTCGTACGGGCTGAGCCCCGCGACGTGGCCGCGGAGGTGCCGTCCGTCGGGGTCGGCGGCGTCGTACCGATCCCACTGGCCGGTTCGGTACAGGAAGAGTGCCAGGTCGCGGTGATCGTTGGGCACAGGCACCAGGCCGCTCTCGGCGACGACCCGAACGGCGACGTCTACGCCGTCCACAGCCATCGCGCAGAGTCGGTTGCCGGCGGCGCCGGGGCCGATCGCGCGGAGGGCGGCGAGAGCGTGCTCGCGGGCGTCGTGGGGGATGGGGTCGTGTGCGGTGGCGGGGTGCGGATGTGCGTCCTGCTCCAGCATCCGGACAAGCCCGTCGAAGCCCGGGTCACTGTCCCCCCGGGCGATGTAGTCCCGCAGGCGGTGTCCGTCCGGATCGGCGGCCGCGAGTCGCTCCCATTGCCGGGTGAGCATCAGGAACAGCGGCACCAGGTCCGGGTCGGCGGGGAGATAGCCGGCGTCGGTCACGGCCGCGACGGCGTCGTTGTCGGCGTCCTCCATCGCGGCCTCACAAAGGATCTCCCGTGCCGGGCCCTCGTCGAGGGCTCGCAGGGCCCGGCGGCAGGCCGCGTCGGCGGGTGTGCCGGGCCGTTCCTCCGTCACCGTCAGCATCTGGTGGATCAGCCAGCCCGGCGGGAAGTAGGCGAGGAGGTCGAAGCGGCCGTGCAACGCCGCGAGCACCGCTGAGTAGGAGGTCCCGCCGCCCGACTCGGCGCCGGGTGGCCGAGGGACATGTGGATTGCTGAGCAGCAGGGACAGCAGCGGCGTCGGTGTGCCGTCGTCGCTCCACAATTCTGGTCGCTGCCCGAGGATCAGTTCGCCGCGGAAGGTCCTGGAGTTCACCCAGAAGTCGAACGCCCGGGAGAAGACGTTCTCCAGCGCGTCCAGGACGTGTGGTTCGTCGGTCTCGGCCACGATGGCGGCGCACCGGTCGCGAAGGGCGGGGTCGTCCGCGCGGAGGGCCAGGTCGAGCAGCAGTTCGGCCTCTGCTGCCGTGCCGAGGCCCAGGCCGGTGACCAGCCGGATCCGCGGGACGCGGGGGCAGTCGGGGTCGGGGCCGAAGAGGAAACGCTCGGCTGTCTCGGGAAGGTGTATCCGGTCCCCGGCTCGGGAATCTGACCGCCTGACGCCGGTTCCCGAGACTCGCGATACGCCCGCGGAGCCGTCTGCCACCTTCGTCCATTCAGAGAGGTGGCGGTCGGTGCCGTGAGGCCCGAATGGGGCGGTGATTCGCTCCCGGAGCAGCCACCAGATGACCTTCCGGCGCTCGGGCTCGCCGTCCCAGAGCGCCTCGATCCGCGCCGCCGCTCTCCGCCTGGCTCCGGGGTCGCGTGCGGAGAACGCCACGGCGAGCAGCGCGCCCGGGTCGGCCCCGGTGTCCCAGGGCGGTGGTGCGGCGGACGCCGGGCGCAGGAATGGCAGGGCCAGTCGCCCCAGTGGCCGATGGGCCTGGAGTGCCAGTGTGCGTGCCAATCCCATGCTTCGATGATGCCCGGGGAAGTGACAGAAGACGAGAAGTTAAAAACCCGCCGCGTGGTCTACTCGTAGTCTGCGGGCCGTTCAGTTCGGTCAACAGGCCATCGGGCGCAGCTCGTAGAGTTCTCCCAACCATCGACGGGCCTTGGTGTCCCAGATCCGGTAGCCGCCTGGCGCTCCCCGAGCACTTACCGTCTCCTATTCATTGACCGCCTCTGAGCCCTGGGAAGGGCGGTGGAGGCGTCCTGCTTCCCCCGTCCTGCTCGATATGCCACAGCGTCCATGCGTGCCCGTCAGAACCTGTGGTGTGCCAGGGCCCGCTCATGGCCGTCCGGACGGCACCTGCTGGACAAGGGGACACGGTAGGGCGATCCCCGACAGGTTGTGGCGCAGCAGTGCGGCCACTTCCCACTCGTACTCGGCGTCGCGACGCCTCAGGCCGCTCTGCCATCGCGGTCACGATCTGCCACGAGGACCTGCATGAACCTGTGCGCCTTGCGCAGCGTCTCCCGCTCTGCTCGGTCACGCGGTAGAACCTACTGGAAGCCTCCCAGGAAAGGTCGGTGCATGGAGCCGCTGAAGCCCGACGATCCGCGCAGCATCGGCACCTATCAGCTCAAGGCTCGTCTCGGCGCCGGCGGCATGGGCCAGGTCTATTACGCCCACTCGCGGGGAGGACGGCCGGTCGCCGTGAAACTCATCCGCTCCGATCTGGCCGCCGATCCGGGCTTCCGGCGACGGTTCGCAGCGGAGGTCGAAGCCACTCGCCGCGTCGGCGGATTCTTCACCGCCCATGTGGTGGACGCCGACCCGGACGCGGACCCGCCCTGGGTCGTCACCGCCTACATCGCGGGGCCGTCGCTGGGAGCGGCGGTCGAGGAGAAGGGGCCATTGCCCGTCGAGGCGGTCCTCACCCTCGGAGCCGGGCTCGCCGAAGGACTGGCCGCGGTGCATCGGGAGAACCTGGTGCACCGCGACCTCAAACCGGCCAACATCCTGCTCGCCGATGACGGGCCGCGCATCATCGACTTCGGCATCGCCCGGGCGCTGGAGGGCACGACGCTGACGGAAAAGGGCGCGATCATCGGCACCCCCGCCTTCATGTCACCCGAACAGGCAATGGGCCACGTCGTCGAGGCACCCAGCGACATCTTCTCTCTCGGATCGGTTCTCGCCTTCGCCGCGACCGGTCACCCGCCTTTCGGAACCGGGCCGCACGCCGCGATCCTTTACCGCATCATCCACGAAGACCCCGACTTGGCGCACGTCCCCACCCCCCTCCTGGCACTCATCCAGCAGTGTCTGGCCAAGGACCCCGCCGAACGCCCGACCCTCGGCGCACTGCTCGACCTCCTGGACACCACGACCCGATCAAACGGGCCGGGCCGAGCCGCCCCATCGAAAGACACCGCCCCTCTCCGCTCGCGCGCGCAGAGCGAGGTCGCTTCGACTCGGAAGACTTCCGGGTCGCCGACGGCTCGAATGCCGCCGGCCGTCTCCTTCCAGCCACCGCCCACGAACTACCCCAAAGAAGTCACCATCGGCGCGGCGGCGACTATCGTCCCGCCGCTGATCACCTGGTACTTATGGGGTCCCCCGGCCGGCTTCTTCACCTTTCTACTCACCGGCTTTTTCTGCCTTCTCGCCTTCGTTGTACTGATCTGGGCCGCCCGAATGGAACTCGTCATCACCTCGGACGGCATTGAGACGGTGCTGCATAGGAGAGGGCGGGAGGACACGGTCGAGATCTATCCCTGGGATTCGATCCAGCGGCTCACTGCCAAGAATCCGCCCGATCGAACCGGCTTTTTCCTCACGGTGTGGAGCGGAGGCGGCGCCGGGGAACCTCAGGAAGGGAAGGTGCTGTGTCGGCTTGATGGGCCGGGCATGCCCCGCGACAAGATCTACGAGGCGATCGTCAGCCATAACCCGTCCGTTGTGGACCCGAAGGATTGGTGACGCGAACGGTGACCCGGCCAGCGCCGGAACATCCGAACTCGCTGAAGCACCCATACCCGCTGCACCGACCAGCGGCGGCGGACCCGACGATCTCGAGACCAGCCTCGTCGTACATGTTCGCCGCTGTGGTCTTGAGTCCGCAGGAGCCGCTGACCGTAAGCCCGCGCTCACCTGTCATCGCGGTTACCGACCCGGCTTCGATCCGTCGGCCAGTTGGACCGGCGTTGTCAGAGGCGCGGTGAAGTATGTGCCGGGACCGGCATGGTGGACAAAGGAGCGATCGCGGTGGCTGTGACGAACCAGAAGGTGCTCGAACACGAACTCCTCACCGAGATGTACGACGACGGGTACTACCCCGATCACCTCGTCGACAAGGGCAAAGCGATCTTGCTGAGTCTGTGCGAGCGGATCGAGGCCGACCAGCCCGCCGACCTGGCCGCGCTCTACACACTGACGCACGCCGCGACCGAGGAGTTCAACGCCCTGCAGACGGAGTTCGAGGCGGCCGGCAGCGAGATCGAGACGGTCGCACGCGACGCGATCGGCGAAGATTTCTGGTTCGTGGCCACCGCCTACGGCTTCGACAAGGCCGACATCGAGGAACTGATCGCCACCCGCGACTGGTGACACCACACCCCCCAGCTTCGCTCCCGACCGCTGTTGCGGGCGGCTTTGGCTTCTGATCGGCGCGGTGCGCAGCAAGTGCGGCTTTCAGCCGCGCGTGTACCTGCCTGGACAGACCTGAACAGGGCCCGCCTTGTTCAGGGCGGTGTTGGGCGGTGAGGGTGGTCCTCCCGGCGCGCGTTGGACGTCGGCGGCCAGGGCGCCTGCATGCTGAGGCGCCGGGTGCGGTGACCGAAGTGGTCACCGTGGTGATGCGGTCGCGATGGCGCGGCGGTGCGTAGTTGTCGGGCTAGACGGCGGGCGACAGCCTGCTCGGCCGGTTGCTGGGGGCGGTTGCCGGTGATGGCGGTGGGTCCGCGCAGGGGGGTGGTGCTGGGCGCGAACACCCGTCGCGCCGGAGACGTCACGTGTGCCAGGTGGCGGGGTCCGTGCGGGTTGATCGGGGCGGGTGTCGATGACTCCGCTCCAGCGCCGCCCGAGTCGCCATGCCTGGCCTCGACACCACAGCCGCACCGGCATCAGTCCCGACCGGACTATGACCGGCTGGTGGGCCGCCGCTGGTGGCAGGCGTACCCGATGCATGGGTTGGAGCGGCGCTGCGCGGAGAGCGAGTGTTGAGGTGCAGGTGGGGGTGAAGAAGTCGGCGAGGACGAGGCCGCTCGCGGCGGCGTGCAGCCAGGACCGCTCGGCGGGGCGGCGGCAGATCTCTGCCGCCTTGATCCGCGACTCCTCCAGCGCGAGGCCGCGTCGATCGTGGTGGCGGGCGCGCCGGTCGGCCTGCCAGGGGAGGGAGTCCAGCGGGTGTGGGGGGCGTGCGGTTCCTCGTGTACCAGCACGTCCCACAACACCAGGTAGCGGTCGGCGGGTGGGTGGGGGCGCAGGTCTCGGGGTCGCTGGCGGAGGTGGGTGCCGTCGGGTTCGGCCAGCGCTGGCACGAAACCCTGGCGCGCCCTGCCCAAGCGCGGGCGGACGACTGCGATGACGCGCTGGGGAGGGCGAGCTGCCCGACCCGCGCTCGCACGGGCCGCGGTGACCGCCGCGTCCGCTGAGGCACGTCGAGTGGTATCTGGATCGGCCGCCTCGGGCACCGTCCGGTGACGAGGAGGACGTCTGGGTGGTGGACCGCTCCCTCCATGCCTGACCGAGGCGGCTGGCCGGGCGGTGGGTCAGGCGGGGGCGTGGCCGCGGGCGTGCAGGGCGTCCTTCTTGGCGCGGTTGCCGCATGTGTTCATGGAGCACCAGCGGCGCGTCCCGGGGCGGGAGGTGTCCAGGAACAGGGCGCCGCAGCGTTCGCCGGCACAGGCGCGGACGCGGTCGAGGGCGGCTGAGGTGACCAGGTCGAGGGCGTCGCGGGCCAGGACGGCGAGCATCGCGGCGGCGGGGTCGGCGGCGTGGTGGCGCAGCCGTCCGGCGGGGTCGAGCGCGGGGACGGGGACGGGCCGGGCGGCGGCGGCGTTGACCAGGTCGCGGGACGCGGGGTCGCAGGCGGCGGGGCCGCCGTCGAGGGCGGCGGTGACGAGCCGGTGGATCGCCTCGCGCAGGGCGCGGGCGGCGAGCAGGTCGGCCGCGTCGGCGCGCCCGCCGTCCCGGCCGGCGCCGCGAGCCGTCCCGTCGGAGGGCGTGTCGTAGGGACCGAACTGGCGGATCCAGGCGTCCAGGGCGGCGGGGTCGTCGAGTTCCTCGACCGCGCCGGGCGTGCCGCGGTGGCGCAGGGTGCGGATGAAGTCCAGGCAGAGCCGTCCGGCGCCCTGGCGGAACGGGGCGGGCGGGGCGGAGGCGGTCATGGCGTCGAGGATAGCCGCGAACCGGTTTAACTGGTACGGTCCTGAACCGTTATAACCGGTTCTCCAGTGAGGTGCATCCGTGCCCCCGACTCCCCCCGGCGGCCTCTCCCCCGACCCGCCGTCCGGTCCCTCCGCCGCGTCCGATGAGGCGGTCCTCGGGCCGCGGCTGACCTGGTTCCTCGCGCTGACGTGCGGGGTGACGGTCGCCAACATCTACTTCCCCCAGGCGCTGATCCCGCTGATCGCCGCGAGCCTGCGCGTGTCCGAGAGCACGGCGGCGCTGGCGGCGACGTCCGCGCAGTTGGGGTACGCGGCAGGGATGTTCCTGCTGGTGCCGCTCGGGGACCGGATGCCGCACCGGCGGCTGATCGCGACGCTGACGGCGCTGACCGGTGCGGGGCTGCTGGCGGCGGGACTGGCACCGGACGCGCCGGTCCTGATCGCGGCGGGCGCGCTGGTCGGCGCGACGACGTCGGTCCCGCAGATCATCCTGCCGATGGCGGCGGGGTTGGCCGGTGAGCGGCGGCGCGGCGCGGTGACCGGCACGCTGCTGAGCGGGCTGATCGGCGGGATCCTGCTGGCGCGCGCGTTCGGCGGGGTGGCCGGCGCGCAGCTGGGGTGGCGCGCCCCCTACCTGATCGCGGCGGTCGTGGCGCTGCTGCTGGCGCCGGTGCTGGCGGTCGTTCTGCCGGTGACGGCGCCGGCATCGCGGGAGCGGTATCCACGGCTGCTCGGCGAGGCGGTGCGGCTGCTGCGTGAGGAGCCTGATCTGCGGCGGTCCTGCCTGTACCAGGCGGCGATGTTCGGCGGGTTCAGCGCGGCGTGGACGGCGGTGGCGCTGCTGATCAGCGGCCCCCGCTATGGGCTGGGCGCGCAGGCGGTGGGGCTGGTGGCGCTGGTGGGCGCGGCGAGCATGGTCTGCACACCGGTGGTGGGGCGCCGGGTGGATCGGGCGGGGCCCGACGCGGTCACCCCGGTGTGCGCGCTGGCGGCGCTCGCCGCAGCGGCGGTGCTGGCGGGCGGATCGGCGGGCGGCGCCGCGGGGATGGCCGCGCTGGTGGCGGGGATGCTGCTGCTGGACGCGGCGGTGCAGTCGGGGCAGGTCGCCAACCAGTCGCGGATCTTCGCGCTGCGGCCGGAGGCCCGCGCGCGCCTCAACACCGCCTACATGACGTGCTCGTTCCTGGGCGGCAGCGCGGGGTCGTGGCTGGGGGTGCGCGCCTACGAGCGGTTCGGATGGGCGGGGGTGTGCGGCCTGGTGGCGGCGCTGGCCGCGCTGGTGCTGGCCCGGCACGTCCTGCGCCGCCCCTCTCCCTCCCCGGCGTCCGCCGCGGTCCCGCCCGGTTCGCCCTCCGCGGCGGGCGGGACGGTCAGCGGCGCGGTGGAGGAGCGGGCTCCCTCGCGGGGGCCGTTGCGGCGTCGGCGGTGACCGGCGCATTCCGGTAGACGGTGCCGTGCGGGCCGCGGGCTTCGTGGCGGTCACGTCGACCATCAGGACGATGTCGTCGACATCGCGGTGTCGGTGACGTGCCAGGCGTCCGGGGCCCGCGTGGTGAGCGCGTCCAGCATCTCGTCGGTCAGGCTCGGCCTCGGGGTGGCTGATGGCCCCTCAAACGGTGCGCCAACTTCGGGTGATGATCGGCGGCTGAACAGGGAGTATGCGGCGCGGGCGTGAAATGGTGTTCGGCGGGTCGGCGGACTCCCCGGGGGTGGGGGCGGCGGGATCGTTGGGCGGCTGGGGGCCTGGGAATGGGTGGTGCGGGCGAGCGCGGTATGGGGTGGCTGGCGCTGGAGGCCTTCGATCCGGCGCCGGTCGCGGTCGCGTTGACGATCGGGCCGGACCACCGTCTGGTGTACACCAACCTGGCGTTTCGGGCGTTCGTCGGGGACCGTCGGCTCGGCGAGCCGATCGGACGGGCGTTCGGTGCCGCGGCCAAGCAGGACTACGGCGAGCTCTTCGATCGTGTGCTGGCCACCGGTGAACCGGTCAGCCTGGTCGAGGCGCCGGTGAAGCCCGCCGATGCGGACGCCGGCGATGCCGAGCGGTACTTCTCCTTCACTCTCTCGCGGTTCACTCACGAGCGGCCCGGTGTCCTGGTTGTGGCCGCCGACGTGACCGAGCAGGTCGCGGCGGTCCGGCGGGCGGATCGGGCGACCGAGGAGCACAGGCGCTCGCGCCGCCGGTTCGAGAGCATGGTCTGGATCAACGCGCAGGTCGTGTGGGTGACCGATACCGCCGGGAAGGTGATCGAATCGAGCGGGGGCTGGGAGCGGATCACCGGGCAGAGCCGACAGGAGTTCCTCGGCGACGGCTGGACGCAGGCGCTGCACCCCGACGACCGCGAGCCGACGCTGCGGTCATGGGACCGGACGCGCCGGGCGGTCCGCCCGTGGCGCCATGTCTACCGAGTCCGCACCCGCGACGGCGAGTACCGGCACTTCGACGTCCGGGCCGCGCCGGTGGTCGAGGACGGCACCGTGGTCGAATGGATCGGCACCTGCTTCGACATCGAGCTGGAGTGGCAGGCGCGGCAGCGCCGCGAACTGCTCGACCGCGCTGCCGCGGCCGCCGCGGAGCGGCCCGCGCTGACCGAGATGTTCGCCGCGCTCGCCGAGGTGCTGGTTCCCGCGCTCGCCGACGGCTGCGGCGTGCACCTGCTCCCCGACCTCGGCGACCGGCCCGCCGGCGCCCCGATCGTCGTCCAGCGTGTCGCCACCGCCGCGAGCAGCGGTATGCCGCGGCGACCGCCCGGCGGCGAAGAGCGGTTCGCCGCGGGCAGCGGGTTCGCGCGTGCGCTGGAGCGCCGCCGCCCGCTGCAGCGCACCTTTCCACCGGGCCGGCCACCGGCCGACCTGCTGCCCAGCAGCACCACCGAATGGCTGACCCAGACCGGCGCGACCAGCGTCGTGCTGATGCCGGTCGTCGTCGATGGCGCCGTGGCCGCCGCGGTCACCGCCGCCCGGCGCCGTGGCCGCGGACCGATGAGCCGCGACGACATCGCCCTGTTGCGGCAGGTCTTCGAGCACACCCACGACGCGCTCAGCGGCGCTGTGCGGCTTCACCGCACACAGCAGGTCGCGCTGGCCCTGCAGCACGGCCTGCTCGCCGAACCCCCCGAGCACACCGAACTGCAGATCGTCGCCCGATACATGGCCAGCCCCACGGCCGCCGAGGTGGGAGGCGACTGGCACGACTCCTTCGTGCTTCCCGACGGCGCGACCGTGGTGGCCATCGGCGACGTCGCCGGCCACGATCTGGCCGCCGCCGTCGAAATGAGCCAGCTCCGCAACATGCTGCGGGTCCTCACGGCCGATCGGCTCGCCCCGCCCGGCGAGATCCTGCGCCGCCTGAACAACGCGATGGAAACGGTGGCGCCCGAGGCGACGGCGACCTGCGTCCTGGCTCGCGTCGAGCAACCAGCCCCCGGCCAGTGGCAGTTCAACTACGCCGTGGCCGGGCACCCGCCGCCGCTCCTGGTCACCCCCGCAGGCGACGGCCGGTTCCTGCAAGAAGCCGCCAATCCCCTGCTGGGCTTCCCCTTCCACCAGACCTACCGCAGCTCGACCGAACCGCTCCCGCCCGGCTCCACCCTGCTGCTGTACACCGACGGCTTGATCGAGCACCCCGGCGAGCACCTGGACACCGGCCTGAACCGGCTGCGTCACCACGCCTCCGCACTCGCCCACCAGCCCGTGGAGGACCTATGCGACGGCCTGCTGGACGACCTGCCCACCACCGGCACCGACGACATCGCCATGATCGCCGTCCGAACACCCGACAGCTGACCACCGGGCCACCCCGCCCCTCTAGGCCGTGTCTCGAAGTCGGGTGTGTGACGGTGTGTCGTGATCTGTAAGTAGTGAGGTCTCCGGTAGATGGGTTCATCGACGAAGAAGAACCTGTAATACCGGAGACCTCGTGGCCACCCTAGCGGTGACGCGGCGGTTCAACCTGACCGACGGGCAGTGGGCGGTGCTGGAGCCGCTGCTGCCGGTCCCCAAGGGTCCGGGTCGGCCGTCGCAATGGACGAAAAGGCAGCTCATCGACGGGATCCGCTGGCGGGTGCGGGTCGGAGCACCTTGGCGGGACGTCCCGGAATGTTATGGCTCTTGGCAGGCGGTGTATGCGTTGTTCCGCCGGTGGCAGCGGGCGGGAGTGTGGGCGCGGATCGTCGCCGGCCTGCAAGGGCGGGCGGACGCGGCCGGGCTGATCTGCTGGCAGGTGAGTGTGGACTCCACCATCGCCAGGGCCCACCAGCATGCGGCCGGTGCCCGTACCCGTCCCGATGAGCAGGCCGAACCTCCCGCCCTCGGCGGTGGTGAGCCCGCCGACCACGCGCTGGGGCGTTCGCGTGGCGGCCTGACCACCAAGGTCCACCTGTCGTGTGAGCAGGGCCAGAAGGTGCTGTCGCTGCTGGTCACCGCCGGTCAGCGTGGTGACTCCCCGCAGTTCCGGGCTGTCCTGGAGCACATCGGTGTGCCCCGCCTCGGGCCGGGACGTCCTCGCAGCCGGCCCGACCGGGTCCGTGCCGATAAGGCCTACAGTTCCCGGGCCAACCGCGCCTACCTGCGCAGACGCGGCATCAAGTGCACCATCCCGGTCAAGGCCGACCAGGCCCAAAACCGCACCAAGCGAGGCAGCCGTGGTGGACGCCCACCGGTGTTCTGCAAGCTGGACTACCGGCAGCGGCACGCCGTCGAATGCGCCATCAACCGGCTAAAACGCCACCGTGCCGTGGCCACGCGGTATGACAAGGTCGCCGTCCGCTACGAGGCCGTCCTCCACATCGCCGTCATCAACGATTGGCTGACCTGCCTTTGAGACACGCCCTAGTTGTTGTATCCCGTGGGGTTGTTGACGCGGGTGATGGGTGGTTGGGCGTTCAGTGCGGTGTGTGGTCGCGGTGGTGGTTGTAGGTGTGTAGGAAGTCGGTCAGGGCTGCGGTGCGTTGGGTGTTGCTGGTGTAGGGGCGGATGTAGGCCCATTCCTCCAGCAGGGTGCGGTTGAAGCGTTCGACCTTGCCGTTGGTCTGCGGCCGGTAGGGGCGGGTGTGGCGGCCGGCGGCGCCCAGTTCGTCCAGTGCTTGGTGCCAGGGGGTGGATTTGCGGTAGGCCCAGGCGTTGTCGGTCAGTACCCGTTCGATGCGGGTGATGCCCAGCTCGGTGAAGAAGGCCGCTGCGCGGCGCAGGAAGGCCGCGCAGGTGGCGGCCTTCTCGTCGGGGTGGATCTCGCTGTAGGCGATGCGGGTGTGGTCGTCGACGGCCGAGTGGATGTAGTCGAACCCCATGTTGGCGCGGGTGGCTCGTCCGGCTTGGCGGCCCAGGGCCTTGTGGCCGCCGCCGTCGGGGATGCGGCCGAGTTTCTTGACGTCCACGTGCAGCAGTTCGCCGGGCCGGTCGCGTTCGTAGCGGCGGATGGTCTGGCCGGTGGGGCGGTCGAGCCAGGCCAGCCGCGCCAGCCCGTGAGGGGTCAGGACGCGGTGCACGGTGGAGGGCGCCATGCCCAGGATCGAGGCGATGCGGGCCGGGCCGAGTTTGCGGTCCCGGCGCAGCCGGCACACATCGTCTTC
>NZ_JABMCA010000035.1:0-100456 GCF_014706005.1 Actinomadura sp. RB99
TGGCCGATATTGCAGGCGTTGCCGTGCCGAATCTCGCGGATCCGCGGACGTTCGCCGCCGCGTCGGCGGCGGCGAGCACCGCGCCGAGGCGTTCCAGCCGGGCCGACGCGTCCTCCAGGGCGGCGGCGTCACCGTCCCGCAGGCCGCCGGCGTGCGCGGCGGCGGCGGGCGCGAGCGGGCCGTCCACCTCGGAGGCCAGCTCGGCGAGGCGCCCCGCGACGCCGGCGTCACCGAAACGGGCGGCGGTGTGCAGCGCCGAGACCTCCAGCGCGGGCTGACCCTGCGACGCGGCGAGCACGGCCGCTCGCCTGGCGGACGCGGCGGCCTCGCTGACCGCGCCCTCGGCCGCCGCCACCCACGCCTCGGCCAGCAGGACGTCCGGCGCCATGAACACCAGCGACGGGTGCTCGGCGGCCCGGGCCCGCTCCAGCGCCCGCCTCGCCTCGGGCGCGTCGCCCGTCATCGCGAGCGCGGGCGCCAGCCGCAGCGGCAGGCAGAACGCCCAGCCGCCGGGGTCGGCGCCCTCGATCCCGGCGACCGCCTCCCGCAGCAGCCGCACGGCGCTCCTCACCTGCCCGCGGTCGCGCATCACCTCGGCGTAGGCGCCGCCGGCGAACAGGTACCCGGCGCCGGGAACGGCCCGCGCCGCCTCGTGGAACCGCCGCGCCGCGTCCTCGGCGTCGTGCAGCCGGCCGGCGAGCCGCAGCGCCCGCACCCACGCGTCGAACCCGCCGATCCGTACCTGGCCGGTGCTGTAGGAGACGGCCAGCGCCTCGATCCTGGCCATGGCCTCGCCGAGGCCGTCGAGGCGGCCGAGCCCGCAGCACGCCGCAGCCAGCCCCCACCCTGCCAGCGTCACCGCCTCCGGGGACGACCCCGACGCCATGACGGCGCGCGCCGCGGCGGCGGACCTCCCGGGGCGGGCGAGGAACGCGTCGAAGACCGCGCGCATCGCGGTCAGCGCGTCGCGCGCGGCCGGGTCGCGGACGGCGGCCTCCGCCTCGGCGAGAACCGCCTGCGCGTCGTCCGGGCGGGCCAGAGTCCAGAACAGGTTCCCGGCCCGCGGCAGCGTCGCCCGGACGCGCTCGGCGTCGTCGCCCGCGAGCGCCTCCAGCGCGGCCAGCTCCTCCTCGGCCTCGGCGCCGTTGCCGGACCATGTGAGCGCGTAGCCGAGGACGAGCCGCACCGCCGGTCCGCCGCCCGCCCGCACGGCCGCCGCCGCGAGCCGGGCCGCCAGCGCGAAGTCCAGCATTTCCAGCGCGGTGCCCGCAGCGGCGGCGAGGACGTCCGCGTCGTGGGGAAGGTCGGAGTCGAGCATGAGCACGGCGCGGCGGAGCGTGTCGTCCGCCCGGCGCGCCCCGGTGCCCGCCAGTGCCCGGGCGATGCGGCCGCGCCACCGGCGCGCGCGCAGCCGCCCGCATGACGCCCGTTTCACCTCCCCGTACAGCGGATGCGCCAGCCGCGCCTGCTGGCGGCGGCCGTCCGCGCGGACCTCGACCAGGCCGCGCGCCTCCGCGTCCTCGACCGCCGCCGGGTCGGTCAGCCGCGCCAGCAGCGGCACGCCGAGCGGCTCCCCGAACGCCAGCGCGTCCAGGACGTCGCGCTGCGCCGCGGTGAGCCGCCCCATCCGGGCCCTGATCAGGTCCGTCAGGCCGGGCGGCAGCGCGGGCCCGGACCGCCACCGCCACACCCCGTCCACCTCGCGCAGCCGGCCGGCGTCCAGCTCACCGTCGACCAGGTGCCGCAGGTAGAGCGCGTTCCCCTGGGTGACCGTCCACAGCCGCGCCGCGTCCCGGCTGTCCACGGGACCGCCGAGGACCGCCTCCAGCAGCCGCGCCGTCCGCGTCGAGGGGAGCGGCCGCAGCTCCAGCCGGGTCAGGTGCCCGTCCTTCCACAGCGCGGTGACCACGTCCGGAGCCGGCTCCCCGGCGCGCAGCGTGAGCACGCCCCGCGCCGCGCGCCGCTGCACCAGCTGCTGGACGACGAACGCCGACAGGTCGTCCAGCAGATGGGCGTCGTCGACGCCGACGACCGCGCCGCCCGGGCCCGCACCCGCCAGGACGTCCGTCGCCCGGCGCACCAGCTCCGCGGGATCGCCGCCGGTCTCGCCGAGCAGGGCGGCGAACGCGCCGAGCGGGAGCGTCCTCGCGGCGTTCGACGCGGCGGCCCAGCGGACGGCGGCACCGCGCCGCTCCGCCGCCGCCAGGGCCTCGCGCGCGAGCCGCGTCTTGCCGACGCCGGGAGGGCCCGCCACCACCACTCCGGCGGGCCCTTCGCGCGCCTCCAGAACGCCGGTGATGTACCGCAGTTCCTCATCGCGCCCGGTGAGCGGCCACCCGCGCCACATAGGCGGGACAGTACCCACGCGTCACGCAGGGGAGCCCCTTGGACACTGACCGGCTTCGGCCGTTCGCGCCCGGCGGGGGCCTGCGACGGCCCGATCCGGCCGGAAGACGAGTAGTCCGCTACTCATGCGCATCGGGACCGCCACGCCCATGCTTGCCTCACGCGAGGCGGCGATGGCCCGCCGCCGACAGGGCGACCGGCGCGCTGGGGGCGCGCCGTCCATCAAGGGAGGTCGGAAGGCATGTCCGGGTGGTATCGGCAGCGGTTGCCGGCGGCCGCGCTGGCGCTGTGCCTGGCGTGCGCCGCGTGCGGGGGCGGCGACCACGGCTCGCGAGGTGCGAGCGGGGCAGGCGGGGGATCGGTGGGCGGTTCGCAGCCGGGCGGCCACGGGCCGGGGGCGGGCGGCCCCGGCGGTCCGGGCGCGGGCAACGGAGACGGCGGCGAGGCTCCCGGCAGCCCGATGCGCGTCCCGGAGCTGGACAACCCGCCGGTCAGCCAGAGAGCTCCCGAGAACATCCGGGAGGTGCTCCTGGCGCAGCTGGCCCCCATCTGCCGGAGCCACGGGTGGACCCCGCCGTGCGTCGACGTGGAGATCCACCATGAGGACCTCGGCAACCCCGACAAGACCCTCTGCCTCGGCGACCACCTGGACCCGGCCGAGGGCGCGCCCCTCCGGCGGGGCCAGACGATCGTCATCGTGACGGGGGAAGGGCCGTGCCTCGACGGCGGATCGCCCGATCCCGGGCCGCCGGATCCCGGGTCGCCGGAACCGGAGAGCCCGCCGCCGGACGGCGGGTCGCCCGCGCCCGAGGCGTCCTCTTGACGGCCGGCGCCGAGCACACGGCGGCACCGCCCGGGGAGCGGCCGCCACCGGCGCCGCCTCGGCCGTCTCCACCCGCCCGGTCGCCCGCGTCCGCCCCGCCCGCGCCGGGGACGGAGGGGGAGTCCGGCGCCGCGGAGAACGAGAGCGCCTACACGTCGGGGCTGCGGAGGTTCGGCGACGTCCTCCGGTCGGTCGTGGCGCCGACGGCGCTGGCCTCCGCGCTGCTGTACTACTTCGGCTGGAACGACGTGAACTGGTTCTTCCAGTACTTCGGGGTGAACGCCAACGCCCTGAACTTCACGACTGTGGACTACCTCATCTACAGCGTCGACGCGCTGTACGTCCCGCTGACGGTCGGCGCGCTGGCCGGGCTGGTCGCGGTGTGGGCGCATCTCCTGCTGCGCGGACGCGTCGCCACCCGGTTCGGGCCGCGCGTCCCCGCCGTCCTGCTGGGGTGCGTGGCGCTGACCGGGCTCGTGCTGGGCGCTGTCGGCGCGCTCAGCCTCGTGGTCCGGACGCCGCTCAGCGCGCATCTGGACGCGGCGCCGCTCGGCCTCGCGGGCGGGGTGGTCCTGGTGGCCTACGCGGGATACCAGTGGGGCGGGCCGGTCGCCGGGCGGGCAGGCGCGTTCCAGGAGGCGGCCGTGCAGTGGACGATCGTCTACACCCTCGTGGCGGTCAGCCTCTTCTGGGCCGCGACGGACTATTCGGCCGCCGTCGGGACGTGGCGCGCGCACCGGCTCGTCGACCGTCTCGCCACCTACCCCGACGTCGTCATCTACAGCCTGCACGGGCTGAGCATGAGCGCGCCGGGTGTGCGGGAGACGCGCTGCGAGGGACCCGAGTCGGCCTTCCGGTACCGCTACGACGGCCTCAAGCTGGTGATCCGCTCCGGCGACCAGTACTTCCTGCTGCCCGCCACATGGCGGCCCGACGGCGGCACCGCGTTCCTCATACCGCGCGACTCGTCACTGCGGCTGGAATTCCGGCGGGCCGCCGCACGGCCCGTTCCACCATCCGCCTGCTGAAGCGCGGTCAGGCCGTTCATACGCGCGAATCCGCGAGACCCACAGCACCCTGAAAAGGCTCAGTGCTCCGCGTCGAGGAGTCGTGACAGCAGGGCGATGAATTGGCGCCGCTGGGCGGCCGTCAGGGGCGCGAGGAATTCGTCCTGAATGCCGTCGATGACCTTGTCGAGTTCGAGGAGCCGTTCGACGCCCGCCGGTGTGATCGTGACGATGTTCCGCCGCTTGTGGGCCGGGTCCGGCGCGCGCTCGACCAGGTTGCTCGACTCGAGCCTGGTCATGGCGGCGGTCACGTCGCTGCGATCGATCCCGGTCCGGCGGCCGAGGTCGGCCTGACTCTGGGGCCCCCACTCCTCCAGGGCGGCGAGGAGCCGGTAGTGGTAGCTGCGCAGTCCGTCGCCATGGGCCTCGAAACCGGCGCCGAGCAGGCCCGATGCGCGGTTGTGCGCTCGGCTGACCAGCCAGGTCGCGCGTCCTTCGAGCCGGGCCGGAGTGCTGCCGGGGTCGTGATGGGTCATGGGCACCCGGCAAGCCTAACAGTTGTGGGTTGAGCCAACACTCGCTATGTTGGCCACACCAACACAGGTGGGGCGTGTCGCCGGACCGCCGACCGTCCCGAATTCCGTCGCCAAGGAGATCTGACCGTGAACACTTCGCCGAAGAACGAGCCCGGCCGCGTTCTCGTCATAGGCCGCAGTCCCAGCGTGCTCCTCGCCGCCGTCGACATCCTGCGAGCCAAGGGCTATTCCGCGGACGCCACGAACCGGTTCGACAAGGTCCTCGACGACTACGATGGCGCCGACATCGACATCGTGGTCTTCGGCGGCATGGTCCCCGCCGACGCGAAAGGACACCTGCGCGAGGCCGTTTCCGCGCGCAACCCGGACGTGACCTTCATCCAGGGCCTCGCCGGGATCGCCGGCCTCATCGCCGCCCAGGTCCAAGCCGCCACCTCGGCCGGAACCCCCGAAAGCGGCCGAGCCGCCTACGACGCCGCGCAGCGCTCGGTGCGGCTCACGCTCGACGATTCCGCCACCGTCGCCGTCGAGGCATGGTGGGGCACGTCCTTCGTCCCCCCTGAGCCCAAGAGCGCATCGGAACTCGTCTTCCACGGCCGGCTCGACGCGGGGACGCACACCATCCCGCTCCCCGACCATGTGCCGCCCGTCGCGTCCTTCGCCGCCGTCACCGTCGGCTCGTCCGTCCAGGTGTTCACCGTCGGCGCCATGCCCGACGCCGTCACGCGGCTCGCGCCCGCCTCGGCCGCCGACGACCGGCTTCCCCAGGTCGGCCGCGTCACGACCGGCACCGATGACCGGTAACGCGACCGCGGCGGTCGCGGATCCGGTCCCGAACCGCCGGCTCGGCGTCGCGACGTGGGTCATCGCCTTCGCGCGGTTCCTCGTCGTGCTCGACGGCACGATCATGATCGTCGCCCTCCCGAGCATCCAGAGCTCGCTGAAGATCTCCCCGGCCGACCTGAACTGGGTGGTCAACGCGTACTCGCTGACGTTCGGCGGGCTGATGCTCGTCGCCGGGCGGGTCGGCGACGTCTACGGCCGCAAGCGGGTCTTCAGGACCGGCCTGGTGCTGTTCGGCGCGGCCTCGCTGCTCGGCGGGCTGGCGCCCACCGGCGGGGCCCTGATCGCCTTCCGCGCCGCCCAGGGCATCGGAGCGGCGATCGCCACCCCCGGCGCGCTGTCGCTGCTGGTCGCCACCTTCCCCGAAGGCAGGCCCCGCGCCAGGGCCCTCGGCCTGTACGGGGGGATGACCGGGCTCGCCTCGGTCATGGGCCTGGTGCTGGGCGGCGTGCTGACCACCTATGCCAGCTGGCGCTGGGTGCTGCTGGTGAACGTCCCGGTCATCATCGGGGTCCTGCTCGGCGTCGGCGCCCTGGACGAGGGCGAGCCCGCCGAGCGGGGCAGGATCGACATCCCCGGGGCGGTCACCGCCACACTCGGCGCCGGCTCGCTGGTGTACGCGGTGGACAGGGTCGGCGACCACGGCTGGAGCGACGCGACGGTCGTCGGCTGCCTGATCGCCTCCGCCGTGCTGCTGGCCGCCTTCGTGGCCGTCCAGCGCACCGTCCGCGCGCCGATGGTCCCGCGCGAGGTGGTCGGCGACCGCGGCCGGGTCGGGGCGAACATCGTCACCCTGCTGATGTCGACGGGCAGCTTCGCCACGTACTTCTTCCTGACCCTGTACATGCAGCAGGTGCTGGGCTACTCCGCGCTGCGGACCGGCCTGACGTATCTGCCGCTCGCGGTGGGGTTCGGCATCGCGGCCGGCGGCGTCGGCCCCCAGCTGCTCGCCCGCACCTCGGAGAAGGCGGCGCTGTCGCTCGCCCTGGCGCTCGCCGCCGCGGGCACCGCGTGGTTCGCCTTCCTGACGGCGCACTCGAGCGTCTACGCGATGGTGATGCCGGCGTCGCTGGTCACCGGCCTGGGCCTGGGGGCCACCACCGTCGTCGCCACCGGAATCGGCGTCCGCGGAATCGACGGCTCCGAGGCCGGCATCGGCTCCGCGCTGCTCACCGCCGGCTCGCAGATCGGCGGCGCGCTGGGACTGGCGGGGCTGGCGACCGTCGCGGTCACGACGACGCGGCACGCGGCGAAGGGCACGGCCCCGTCGGACGCGCTGGTCCACGGCTACACCGCGGGCTTCAAGGTCGCCGTCGGGCTGTACCTGCTCGGCATCGTGGTCTCCCTGGTCACCATCACGCCGTTCGCCGGACCGCGAGGATCGGCGGGCACGACGGCCAAGGTGACCGAGGACGGTGCCGGTGAGCTCGCGTAACCGCTTCAGCGCGCTCGGTCGCGAGGCCGGGTGACGCGAGGCAACCCAGTGCGTCGTGCCGGCCGCGCACCGAAGAGGAGGGAGGGCCGTCAGCGGCCGGTGCGCCGCCGGTCAGCGGCCGCCGACAGAGTGCTGTTCATCGAGGCAAGACACCCCACGGAGGTTGGATCATGAACGGCACCAGCGTCACCGGTACCCGCGGCGAGTTCTTCATCGACGGCCGCCGGCTGTCCTACCGGGACTTCGGCGGGACGGGCCGTCCGCTGCTGGCCCTGCACGGCCACCTCTACGAGGGCGAGACGTGGGAGCGGCTGGCCCAGGCGCTGGCGCCGCAGTGGCGGGTCATCGCGCCGGACCAGCGCGGGCACGGCGACTCCGACCGGGCCGCCACCTACACCCGCGAGGACTACGTCGCCGACGCGATCGCCCTGCTGGACCACCTGGGGATCGAGGAGGCGGTGACGCTCGGCCACTCCGGCGGCGGCATCACCGCCTTCCAGATCGCCGCCCGGCACCCCGAGCGGGTTCCGGCGATCGTCAACGTCGAGGGCCCGGTCTGCGACCTCGACGAGGGGCCGAGCGCACTGTCGTTCGTGCTGTCGATGCCGTACACCGCCCCCGACCGGCAGGCGCTCCTGGACGCCATCGGCCCGCTGGCCCCGATGCTCGGCGACAAGCTGCGTCCCACCGCCGACGGCGGCTGGCGGCTGCCGTTCCACCCGCAGGACACCATCGCCTCAGAGCAGGGCACCCACGGCGACCACTGGGCCGACTGGACCGCCACCTCCTGCCCCGCGCTGTTCGTGCACGCCCGGGACAGCCAGGTCATCACCCCCGAGGAAGGCCGCGAGATCGTCGCCCGGCGTCCCGGCACCCGCCTCGCCCAGTTGGACGGCGACCACTTCGCCCACACCACCGACCCGGACGGTTTCGCCGCCGCCGTCAAGGAGTTCCTCGACACCCTCGGCTGACGGGACCGTTCCCGCTCATGGCCGGCCGTCTAGGGCCGTGGCGCGGGAAGTGGAAGAGCAAGGCCGGTCTTGACGGTGTCGAAGACGACGAGGGTCTCGTAGCGCCTGATGTTGTCGTCGGCCTTGAAGAGGCGGTCACCGAGGCGGCCGCAGTCGCGCATGCTCCGCGCGGCCAGGACGACGACGTAGTCCCATGGCCCCGCGACCCGGTAGCACTGCTGGACCTGCGGGTCGGAGTGCATCCGGTCGGCGAAGGCGCGGTGGTGCTCGAAGGACTCCCTGTCGAGGGTCACCAGGACCGTGGCGAGGACGGTGGGGCCGAGGCGGTGCGGGTCGAGGACGGCGACCTGCCTGCTGATGAGGCCGTCCTTGCGGTAGCGGGCGATCCGCCGCTGGACGGCGCTGGGGGAGAGCCCGACCTGGTCGCCGAGGTCGTGCAGGGTGCGCCCGGCATCGTGCTGGAGCAGGTCCAGCAGCAGGGCGTCGATCTCGTCCAGGCGCAGGGGCGGTGATTCGGGCACGCAAGATTATTGCGTGACGGTGCGAATTCTCTCAATCGCATCGAGCATGAGTTCGAATAGCGTCGGCCGGGTCCGCAGGCCTCCGAGGGAAGGCGACGAGCATGGACCTGGACGCCGCACGGATCGAGAAGGCGGTACGGGTGATCGATCCGGTGTTCCTCGACACCCCGCAGTACCTCGACGAGCAGCTGTGCCGGGCGCTGGGCGGCCGGGCGGTGACGGTGAAGCTGGAGACGGCCAACCCGGTGCGCAGCTTCAAGGGCCGGGGCGCCGATCTGATGCTGAGCACGCTCGCCCCCGGCACCCCGGTGGTGTGCGCCAGCTCGGGCAACTTCGGCCAGGCCGTCGCCTACGCGGGACGGGCCCGCGGGATACCGGTCGAGGTGTTCGTGCCCGAGACGGTCAACCCCGCCAAGCGGGAGCGGATGGAGACCTTCGGCGCCCGGGTCGTCGCGGCGGGGGCGGACGGCGCGGCGGCGCGGAAGGCCGCAGCCGACCACGCCGAACGCCGTCCCGACCGCGTCTACCTGCAGGACGGTCTGCAAGCCGCGATCGCCGAGGGCGCCGGGACGATCGGAGTCGAGCTGACCAAGGGCGCGCCGCACGGCCGGGGCTTCGACGCCGTCGTGCTCCCGGTCGGCGACGGCGCGCTGATCAACGGCGTGGCGCGCTGGATAAAAGAGCACGCGCCCGCCACCCGGATCGTCGGGGTCAACGCCGAAGGCGCCCCCTCCATGCTGGAGAGCCTGCGCGCCGGCCGCGCGGTCCGTCTCGACCACGTCGGCACCTTCGCCGACGGCATCGCGGTGCGCGCACCACTGGAGGCCGCGGTGCGACGGGCCCGCGCCCTGGTGGACGAGATCGTCCTGGTGCCCGACGAGGCCATCGCCGCGGCCATGGAGCTGGCGGCGCGCACGCTCGGGATCCTCCTGGAACCGGCGGGGGCGGCGGGCCTGGCGGCGATCGCCGAGGGCGCGGTCGCCGGCGACCGGGTGGCGACGGTGCTGACCGGCGCCAACCCGCGTCCCGAACAGGTCCGGGAGCTGGCGGCCAGGCTCGCGCGTCCCGCGTAGGCGCCTCCCGCACGTCAGATCGCGGTGAAGCCGCCGTCCGCCGCGACCACCGCCCCGGTGACGAAACCGGAGCGCGGCGATGCCAGGAAGCAGAGCACTTCGGCGATCTCCTCGGGCTGCGCGACCCGGCCGAGGGGCTGGGCGCCGGCGAACGAGGCCAGGTACTCCCGGCTGTCGGGGCGGAAGGCGTCGAGGAAGTCGGTTTCGATGACCCCCGCCGCCACGATGTTCGCCCGGATGCCCAGCGGTCCGCCCTCGACGGCGAGGACCTTGGTCAGCTGAGCCAGGGCGCCCTTGGACGCGCTGTAGGCGGCACCGTCGGGCAGCGCGACGGTGCCGGCGTAGGACCCGGTGCTCACGATCGCCCCGCCTCCTCGGTCGCGCATCGCGCGGAACGCCTCGCGCGCGAAGAGGAACGACGCCCGGGCGTTGACGGCCATCACCGCGTCCCAGTCCCGCGCCGTCGTGTCGGTGATCGGCTTGTTGAGGGTGCGTCCGGCGTTGTTGACCAGGATGTCGAGCCCGCCGAAGGCGCCGACGGCCTCCCGTACCGCGTCGCGCGCGGCGGTCTCGTCGGTGACGTCCCGGACCAGGGGCCGGACGCCGGGGAACTCCTCGGCCAGTTCGTCGACCTCGGGCCGCCGGTCGACCGCGACGAGCCGCGCGCCTCGGCCGTGCAGCAGCCGGACGGTCTCCCGGCCGACGCCGCGCGCCGCCCCGGTGACCAGGGCGATCCTGCCGGCGAACTCGGCGGTCCCGGTGGACGGATTCGCAGATGCCATTGTGCCTTCCTTCGATTCACCGCTGTCGGGTGTCAGGGGCGGACGCGAGGACGCGGTGCCCCGCGTTCCGATCGGCGGCCTGCCGGTCAGTGCGCGGTGAGCCCGCCGTCGACCACGAGTTCCGAGCCGGTGACGAACGACGAGTCGTCGCAGGCCAGGAAGAGGAAGGCGGGCGCGATCTCGTCGGCGCGGCCGGCCCGCCGCATCGGGGTGCGCCGGATGTCCGGCTGCCGGTCGCCCTGCTCGTCCAGGACGTCCTGGATCATCGGCGTCGCGACGACGCCGGGATGCACCGAGTTGACCCGCACCCCCTGCCGCGCGTACTCGACCGCGGCGGTCTTGCTCAGCAGCCGGACCGCGCCCTTGGACGCCTGGTAGGCCGCGGCGGCGCCGCTCCCCACCAGGCCGAGCACCGACGAGGTGTTGACGACCGACGCGTTGCCGCTCTCGCGCAGGAGCGGCATCGCCGCCTTCATGCCGAGCCAGGTGCCCTTCTGGTTGACGTCGATCACGCGGTCCCAGGCGTCCTCGCGCGTGTCCTCGATGCCCGGCCAGTCCACGATGCCGGCGAGGTTCACCAGCACGTCCAGCGTCCCGAAGCGGTCGCGCACGAGGGCGATCACCTCGTCCCACTCCCGCGCGGACGAGACGTCCAGGCGCGCTTCGACGACCTCGGCGCCGCGGGCCCGGACGCGGCGGGCCAGGTCCCGCAGGGGCGCCTCGGCGATGTCGGTGATCACCAGCCGGGCGCCCTCGCGGGCGAAGAGCTCGGCCGTCGCGGTGCCGATGCCGCCGGTCGCGCCGGTGATCAGCGCGACCCTGCCGGCGAGCCGCCGTCCTGTCATGGATGTGCCTCCCGATTCCGCGTCCCGGCTCCCCGGTGGAGCCAGGACTTGTTCTCCACCGAGTCTGCGCAGGTCAGCGGGCATCAACCAGGACGCGTGCTGCCTGGGTGCAGCGCACCCAGGCAGCACACTGGGCCGCCGCATAGCCTGGATTCATGGATGGCAACCACCTTGGCGATTTCCTGCGCGCGCGCCGCGACGGCCTGCGTCCAGAGGACGTCGGCATGGCGAGCTACGGCGCCCGCAGGGTGGCGGGGCTGCGCCGCGAGGAGGTCGCCGTCCTGGCCGGTGTGAACGCCGACTACTACACCCGCCTGGAGCAGGGACGGGAGCGCAACCCCTCACCCCAGGTGCTCGATGCCCTCGGCCGCGCCCTGCACCTCGACGCGGACGCCCGAGCGCACCTGTTCCGGCTGGCCGGGACGGCCCCGGAACTCCCGCCCTCCGCCCGCCCGGCCGAGCAGGTCAGCCCGGCGCTGCGCCAGCTGATGGACGGCTACCCCGCCGCTCCGGCGTTCGTCATGAACCGGACCCTGGACGTCCTCGCCGCCAATGCCCTGGCCGACGCCCTCTACGCGCCGTTCGAACCGGCCGACAACCTGGCGCGCATGACCTTCCTGGACCCCGCGGGCCGGACGTTCTACACCGACTGGGACCGGGCCGCGCAGGCCGCCGTCGCCAACCTGCGCCAGGCCGCCGGCTTCGACCCCGACGACCCGCGGCTGCGCGAGCTCGTCGGCGCCCTCACCGAGCACAGTGCGGACTTCACCCGCCTCTGGAACTCCCACACCGTGCGCGGCAAGACCCGGGACGCCAAGAACTTCCTCCACCCCGACGTCGGTGCTCTCACGCTCACCTACCAGGCCTTCGACGTCCGCGACGCCCCTGGCCAGCAGCTCGTCATCTACCACGCCGAGCCGGGCAGCCCGAGCGCGCAGTCCCTCGAACTCCTCGGCACCGTCCACGCCACCCGTCGCCAGGCGGCCTCCCGTTTCCATCACTGAGCAGCCGCCGAGCGTCTGAAGGCGCCGCCCAGAGGACGCGGACGGTCAGGCCGGGGTGGTGGCGGGGACAGGGACCAGCCGTCGGTCCGTCGATTCGCGCAGCCACAGTGCCGTGGTGAGAGCGGCCACCAGGGCCGCGCACCCGCAGATGACCAGCCCCAGCGAGTACCCGTGCGAGAGCGCGCGGAGCGCGGCGGGCGCGGCTCCGGGGATGGACAGCACGGCGAACGGGCCGCCGGCGGACGCGGCGTGGTCGGCGGCCGCCGCCGTACCGGGGTCGAGGCCCGCCAGGCGGTGGGGGAGGTCGGAGCCGGCGGCGCCGAGCGCCACGGCGCTGACGATCGTGGGCCCGATGCACATGCCGAAGTCCCGGGCGGTGCTGATCGCGGCGCTCGCCATGCCGGTGGCCGAGAGCGGGACCGCCGAGATCGCGGCCGAGGTCATGGCCGACACCACGAACAGGAAGCCGACGCCTTCCAGCAGGAGCGGCCCGACGTGCGCGCCGAGGGAGGAGGTCGTGACCGGGATGGCGGCCAGCCAGAACTCGCCCGCGGCCAGCAGGAGGAGGCCGCCGGTGACCAGCCTGCGGGCGCCGAAGCGCCGCATGGCCTTGGGCAGCGCGGGGCCGAGGACGCACGGCACGCCCTGCAGCACGATGAAGAACGCGGCGGCGGCGATGCCCGTCTTGTGCTGCAGGGCGCCGGTCCGGATGCTCAGCACGTAGACGCTGCCGAGGAAGGAGAACATGCCGATGACGGCGGCGAGCGCGGCGGCGCCGAAGGCGGGGACGCGGAACACGGCCAGGTTCAGCATCGGCGCCGGCACCCGGCTCTCGATCACCACGAACGCCACCAGGCCGGCGGCCCCGATCACCAGCATGACGATCACCGGGGCGGACCAGTTGCTCCCGGCGCCCTGCACGATCCCGTAGAGCAGGCAGAACAAGCCGACCGCGATGCTGCTCTGCCCCGCCCAGTCCAGCGACCGGCCCTCGGGCCGGCGGGACTCGGCGGCCAGCAGCGCCGTCGCGAGCATGCTGAGCACGGCCAGCGGAGCGATCGCGTAGAACGACGCGTGCCAGGAGGCGTTCTCGCTGAGCGCGCCGCTGGTGATCACGCCGAGCACGGTGCCGATCGACATCGACAGGGTCCACAGGGCGACGCCGCGGGACCGCTCGTCGTCGTCGCGGGCACTGGCGACGGCGATGGCCAGCGACGTCGGGATGAGCGCGCCCGCGCCGATCCCCGCGATCGCCTGCCCGGCCCACAGCAGGTGCACGCTGTGCGCCGAGCCGGCCACCAGGGAACCGGCGCCCAGCAGTGCCGTGCCGGCCAGCAGGACCCGGCGGCGGCGAGCGTGCCGCCGGCCGACCGGGGTGGTTTCGACATGGCCGCCATCATGTGGCCGCCGTCACGCGTTGTGAAATCGATCCTTCATATGCTCGGCATCGATCGCCTGGATGCGGGCGCCCACCCGGGCCGCCGTCTCGCGCAACCAGACGTGCCCGGCGTCGCGGGCGTGCAGCGGATGCCACCACAGCGCCTCCCGCAGCGGCACCGCCGCGAACGGGCAGGGCAGCACCTTGACGGGAGCGGTCGCCTGGCGCGCCAGCCTCTCCTGCATGAGCGCCACCCGGTCGGTGCCCGCCACGAAGTTCGGCAGCATCTGGAAGCACTGCACCGAGACCTCGACCCGCGGGCTCACCCCGATCATGCTGAGCTGGCGGGTCACCGGCGCGTCGTAGGGCCGCTGGTAGACCGCCCACGGCAGGCGGGCCAGATCGTCGAGGGTGAGCAGGTCGGGCCCGCCGGCGTCCACCACGCACACCCACCGGTCCTCGAACAGGTCCAGCGAGGGGATCCCGTCGATGATCCCGTGCGGGAGCAGCAGCCCGTCCACGCCGCTCAGCGAGGTCGCCGGGTTCTCCACGATGGCGGGGGTGCTCTGCTGCAGGCTGAGCCGGACGCCGGGCGCCTCGTCGTGCAGGACGCGGGCGAGTTCCGCGCCGAACACGCTGGTGCCGTAGTCGGACCCGAGCAGCGTGAACTCCCGTGTCTCGGCGGCGGGGTCGAACCGCGTCTGGCTGGCGAACACCCGCTCCAGCAGGTCGCAGGCGGCGGCCGTGCGCTCCAGCAGCGCGGCGCCCAGCGGCGTCAGCTCGTAGCCGCCGCCGACGCGGGCCAGCAGGTCGTCGTCGAAGTGCCGCCGCAGCCGGGCCAGGGAGGCGCTCATGGCCGGCTGGCTGAGGCCGAGGCGCCGGCCGGCCCGCGTCACGTTGCGCTCCTCCAGCAGCGCCCGCAGAGCCACCACGAGGTTCATGTCCAGGCGGGCCAGGTTCATGGCATCCATCTTATGGATTACCTGCATACGAAAAATCGATTTCCCTGATCAAAGTCATGGCGGCAGAGTAGCTCGGGCAGCCGGGCCACCGCGGCACCGAACTGGTCCTGCTCGGCACGGCCGGAGGGCCGCCGCCCCTCGCGGCCCGCACCGGCATCGCGTCCGCGCTGGTCGTCAACGGCCGCACGTACGTGATCGACGCCGGACGCGCGGCCGTCACCCGGTTCACGCGGGCCGGCCTGTCCATGCCGTCCCTCGCAGCGGTCTTCGTGACGCACCTGCACGCCGACCACACCGTGGACCTGTTCTCCTTTCCGCTGCTCAGCGAGACGGAGGGCGGCGTGGTCGTCTTCTCCGGTGACACCGCCCGCACGCCGAACATCCCCCGTCTCGCGGCCGGCGCGGACATCCTCGTCCACGAGGCCTACCACCGGGAGGCCGTCGCCGCGATCGGCTACCCGCCCGCCGTCGTCGAGCACATCGGGGCCGTCCACACCGAGGTGGGCGACCTGGGCGCGGTCGGCGCCGAAGCGGAGGCCCGGGGCGTCGCGATCAGCCACATCTCGCCTGCCGACCCGAACGTCCTCTCGGACGCCGCCTGGCAGAGGGCCGCCGACCAGAGCGCCCGGAAGGCCCGTTACGGCGGCCGTATCACGCTGGGCAACGACCTCGATCGCTTCCCGCTCGCCAAGCCCGGAAAGGGGAAGTGACACGTCCGGCATGGTCCGCCGAGCCGGCCGGCGAACAGTGCGGAGCCGGGCAGGGACTCAGAGCGTGACGCTGAGGCCCTCTTCGGCGACAAGGACGTCCCCGCCGAACTCCGCGCGGGCGGCGGCCGCCGACGCCGCCCGGTTGTTGCCGGGCCAGAAGTGGGTGAGCATGAGCCTCCGGGCGCCCGCCCGCTTGGCCCAGTGGCCTGCTTCGGCGGAGGTCATGAGATTGCGCGTGGGCTGTTGCGTCTCGCCGTCCCTGTCGGTGGCCTCGACGATGAACAGGTCGCTGTCACGACCGAGCTCGACGAGCCGCGACGTGGGGCCGGTGTCCCCGGAGTAGGCCACGACGCTCTGACCGGCCCGCAGGCGGACACCGGCATTGGGCACATAGTGCGGGAGCGAGAGGCCGGTCAGCTCGAACGGGCCGACGCGGTAGGCACCGGGAAGCGGATGCACATCGAAGACCGCGTTCAGGTCGACGTCGGGTTCCAGTCCTTGGAGGCGGTCGAGCACGCCGGGCGGGCAGTACAACGGGATTCTCGGTTCCCCGGCCTCGCCGTAGTGCCGCATCCGGAACAGCCCATGCAGGTCGACGCAGTGATCCGGGTGCTCGTGGGTGATGGCGACGGCGTCCACGCGACCGTCCGGCCAGTGCGCGAGCAGCCGCGGAAGCGTGGCGTAACCCAGGTCCAGCACCAGCCGGTAACCCTCCCAGTCCACTGCGAAACCGCTGCAGGCGCGGCCAGGCTCGGGAAAGGCGCCGCAACTGCCGAGCACGGTGACTTCGCGTCGCATGTCAGGCTCCTTACAAGAGGTGGGACGTTGACCGGGCCGGGGGAGGACCCGCACGCCTGGCACCGGGTCCTCCCGGGGGGTCAGGCGGTCGTCGGCAGGACGATGACCTTGCCCGACAGGGTCCCTGCGGCCGCCCGTGCGTGGACCGAGGGCAGGTCCGCCAGCGGCACGCGCTCGGCGACGTCGACGGTGAGCTCGCCGCGGTCCACACGCGCGACGAGTTCCGACAGCTGCTCGGCGTCGCTGCGGACGTACATGTCGATGCCTCGCACGCCCCGCTCCTGGTCGGCCGGTGCGGGCATCCACACGGTGCTGCTGACCACGACGCCGCCGTCGCGGACCAGGCCGGCCAGCGCGGTGAACCGGGCCGGGTCGATCGGCGCGAGATTGAGCAGGACGTCGACCGGGTCCGTCACCGCGGTGGTCACCTCGGCCGCGGTGTGGTCGATGACCTCGTCGGCGCCCGCCGCCGTGACGCGCCCGATGCTGCGAGGGCTGCCGGTGGCGATCACGTGGGCGCCGGCGGCCTTGGCCAGCTGCACCGCGTAGCCGCCCACGGCCCCGCCGGCGCCGCTGATCAGGATCCGCTGCCCGGGCTTCAGCTCGGCGTGGTCGAAGAGCGCCTGCCATGCGGTGAGACCGACCACGGGCAGCGCGGCCGCGTCGGCGAGCGGGATGCCCGTCGGGGCCGGTGCCAGGCTCTCGGCGGGCGCGAGGACGTACTCCGCCGAGGCGCCGTCGACGACGAACGGCAGGAAACCGATCACCCGGTCACCGATCTCCAGGCCGCCTGCGCCCTCGCCGAGTGCGTCGATCGTTCCCGCGACGTCCAGACCGGGGATGTGCGGCAACGTCAGGGGCATCGGTTCCTGCATGAACCCCGCGCGGATGTTGCCGTCGACGCCGTTGAACGTCGTCGCGGCGACGCGCACCCGCACCTGCCCGGCGCCCGGCACCGGCCGGTCGACGTCCTCGTAGCGCAGGACGTCGGGGCCGCCGTACTCGTGGAAGCGAACTGCCTTCATCTCCGGTACCTCAGCATTCGATCGGCGAAGTGCTTCGAATCCGAAGCACTGGGGTCACCGTAACAGTGCTTTGAAGTCGAAGCAAGTGCTTCGAAAGTGAAGTAGCTGGTAAAGTGGGCGCCATGCCTGACACGCCGCCGCCGTCCCTGGACGCCGCCCAGCTGGGCGCGTACTTCGCGCTGATGGAGGTGGCGGGCCTGCTCCGCCACGCGGTCGAGCAGCAGCTGCGCGAGGCCGGCGATCTCAGCTACGTGCAGTTCCAGCTCCTGGCGCGGCTCGGCCTCGACTCGCCGAGCGGCAGCGAACGCATGACCGACCTGGCCGACGGCGTCGTGTACAGCCGCAGCGGACTGACCTATCAGGCCGGGCTGCTCGAGAAGGCGGGCCTGGTCACCCGCACGCGCTCCGCGGACGACGACCGGGGCGTCACGGTCACGATCACCGATGCCGGACGGGCGCTTCTCGCCAAGGTGCTCCCCGGTCACACCGAGGTCGTCAGTCGGCAGCTCTTCCAGCCGCTGTCGCCCGGCGACACCAGGGCGCTGGCCGAACTGCTGTCGCCGGTGCGCGACCACATGCGTTCGGCGCCGCCCCGTTCGGCGGCGCCTCGCCGCCAGCGATAACGCGTCCTCTGCTGCTCGATCCAGCCGTCCTCGGCGGCAGGATCCGTCTCGGGAGCGAGATGGTCCCCCGTAACGCTCTCAGCAGGGCTTGACCACCTTGCCGCCGACGGCCCGCTGGATGCGCTTGTTCACGCCGGTGTTGAGCGAGGTCACCATCCAGTGCCGCCCCTGGTCGGCGACGATGGTCCCGTCCATGCCCATCTGGCAGATCATCTTCTTGACCTCCAGGAAGGCGGTCGGCGTCTCGTAGAACTCGATGCTGATGTTGGCGGTGCCGCCGCAGATCACCTTCCCGCTGCCCAGCGACTCGGTCCGAGTGGCCTTGGTGCAGCCGAGGTGCGCACTGCGGATCTTCTTGGCGATGTCCATCGGGTCGTGGTAGGTCGCCGCGGCGGCGGTGCTCTTGGGGGAGCCGGCGGGCGTGGCGCCCGCGGCCGTCGAGGCGGCGTCGCCGCCCTTCGGGCCGTCGCCGTCATCGCCGGAGCCGCACCCGGTCAGGAGGACGGCGCTGGTCAGGGTGGCGATCGCGGCGAGCGGGATCGCGGGGCGCAGGGACGGCATGGCAGAACCTCCGGGGGGACGTCATCGTGGAGCGCCGACACGGTGGAGTGTTCGACGCGTCACCAAGTACAGCACGTGTTAACTCGACTAACAAGTGCTCCGATTGTGTCGACACGCATACAGGCGGGCGATAGGGTGTCGGCGTTCCAGCTGAGGAGGGTGACGTGCGCGAGGACGCCACCGTGACCACGTCGGACATCGCCCGGCTCGTGCGGGTGAGCCGGGCGGCGGTGAGCAACTGGCGGCGCCGCCATCCCGGGTTCCCGCAGCCCATCGGCGGCACCCCGGCGAGCCCGGTGTTCTCGCTGGCCGAGGTCGAGGCGTGGTTGCGCGAACAGGGCAAGCTCGTCGAGACCCCTCCCGAGGAGCGGGCGTGGCAGCTGCTGCGCGCGGCCGGCGACGAACGCGAGGTCGGTGAGGCACTGCGGCAGGTGGGGGCCTGCCAGCGCACCGGCATCCGGCTCGGCGGGCTGAGCGACCGGGCGGCGGCGAAACGGCTGGGAGTCGACCAGCGGTCGCTTCCGCTGCTGAGGGCCGTGGACGAGCTGTCCGGTGCGTGGGGTCCCGCCCGCGCGTTCGAGTTCCTGGTCGAGCGCTACCTGGAGGTCCGGCTGCCCCGGATGGCGCTGACGTCCCCGCAGCTCGCCGGGCTGATCGCCGAGCTGGTCGACCCGGACGCGCGGTCGGTGCTGGACCCGGCGTGCGGGACCGGTGAACTGCTGTCGGCGCTGCCGGCGCCGTCCGGCGACGCGGAGCGGCGGCTCGTCGGGCAGGAGCGGGACGAGGTGCTCGCCTCGCTGGCCGGGACGCGGCTCGCCCTGCGCGGCACCCCGGCCGACGTCCGCGTCGGGGACTCGCTGCGCCAGGACGCGTTCGCCGGTCTCACCGTGGACGCGGTGGTGTGCGATCCTCCGTTCAACGAGCGGTCCTGGGGCCACGAGGAGCTCACCGCCGACCCGCGGTGGGAGTACGGGCTGCCGCCCCGCATGGAACCGGAACTGGCCTGGGCGCAGCACGCCCTCGCGCACCTCGTCCCCGGCGGGCTCGCGGTCCTGCTCATGCCGCCCGCGGTGGCGGGGCGGCGCTCGGGGCGGCGCATGCGCACGCAACTGCTGCGCCGCGGCGCCCTGCGCGCCGTGGTCGCGCTTCCCGACGGCCCCCATCTCTGGCTGCTGCGCAGGCCGGCGGGCGACCGGCCGGCCGGGCTGCTGGTGGTGGACGGCGCGGACGAGGCGGAGATCGTCCGGATCTGGCGGGACCTCCACGCGGGCCGCGACGTGGACTCGCCCGGGACGAGCCGGGTCGTACCGATCATCGACCTGCTGGACGAAGAGGTCGACCTGACGCCGGCGCGGCACCTGACCGCCGGCACGGGGGACCGGACGGCCGAGCGGTTCGTCCAGACCCGCGACCGGCTGACCGCGCTGCTCGGGCAGATGTCCGAGCTGGTGTCGGAGCTCGGACCCGCGCCGCGGGATCGGGAACCGGCGGTCACCTCCGTCGCGGAACTGGCCCGGATCGGCGCGTTGACCGTGCACCGGGCCCCGGCGCGCAGGGACGCGGCCGAGACGGGTGAGGGACGGCCGGTGCTCACCGCCGAAGACTTGATCCACGACCGTGAGCCGACCGGCCGGGTGCCCGCCCGCGCGGAGGAGGACTGGCTCGTCACGCGCACCGGCGACATCGCGGTGGCGGTCGCCTCCCGCCGGTTCGCGGCGCGGGTGGTGGAGCGCGAGGGGCTGCTGCTCGGCCCGCAGCTGTCACTGGTCAGGGTCGATCCGGAACAGCTCGACCCGTACTTCCTGGCGGGCGTCCTGCGCAGTACCGCGAACGTGCGGTCGTCGGCCCTGTCGTCGACGGGCAGCCGGGTGGACGTCCACCGCGCGCGTGTGCCGCGGCTTCCGCTGGACCAGCAGCGCCGCTACGGGGAGGCGTTCCGGCGGATGGACCGGGTCGCGTCCGCGGCGCGCGACGGCATCGCCCTCAGCGAGGAGATGGGCCGGCTCCTCGCCGACGGTGTCGCGGCGGGCGAGCTGGATATCGCCGACGACTGAGACGGCGCAGTCCGCGGCGGTCTCGGACGCGCTCGTCCAGAACGCTCCGGCGGGCGGCGGAGATGCGCCAGAATGATCCTTTCCGTACGGAGGGGGCTCGCGTGACGCAGCTGCTCGGGGGACGCTACGAGCTGATCGCGCCGCTCGGCCGGGGCGGCATGGGCCAGGTATGGGAGGCCGCCGACCGGCAGCTGGAGCGGCGGATCGCGGTGAAGCTGCTCACCAACGAGGCGATCGCGCGCTGGCCGGACCCCGGGCGGCTGGTGCGCCGCTTCGTGCAGGAGGCGGCGCTCACCGCCGGCCTGCAGCACCCCGGAGTCCCGGCGGTGCACGACGCAGGCCCCTTCGACGACGGCCTGTTCCTGGTGATGGAGCTGGTGGACGGCTGCACGGTCGCGGACCTGGTCGCCGAGCAGGGGCCGCTGCCCGTCACCTGGGCGGCCGCGATCGCCGCGCAGGTCTGCTCGGTGCTGGCGGTCGCGCACGGCCGCTCGCTCGTGCACCGCGACATCAAGCCCCAGAACCTGATGGTGACCCGGGACGCGACGGTCAAGGTCCTGGACTTCGGGGTGGCGACCGTCCTGGACGCCGCCGGGATCGTCCGCATCACCCGCACCGGTGAGATCGTCGGCACGCCCGCGTACATGGCGCCGGAACAACTGCGCAACGAGCGCGCCACCCCGCGCACCGACCTCTACGCGCTGGGCTGCGTCGTCTACGAGATGCTCGCCGGGCAACCGGTGTTCACGGCGACGTCGCCGCACGCGCTCGGATACAAGCACCTCGAGGAGGAGCCGGCGCCGCTGTACCGTGCCGACGTTCCGCCCGCCCTGGAGGACCTCGTCCGCCGGCTGCTCGCCAAGGATCCGCGGCAGCGCCCGGCGGACGCCCGCGAAGCGTACGAGCGGCTCCTGATGTTCGTTCAGAGCGCGCATCCGCTCGGTGAGATCGCTCCGTCGGCGGCCGCGGCGACGGGGATGCACCTGCACGCCCGCGTCCTGACCCGGCTTGCCGGTGCCGACCGGGGATCGCCCCAGGCGAGTTCCGTACCGGCGTCCGGCCCGCCGCCTCTGCCCACGGGCTTCGTGCCTTTCGACACCTCGTCCCGGACGCCCTCGCAGGATCCCGCGCACATGGCGTCCACACCGGGCTACAGCGTGCCCGGCCACAGCACGCCGGGCCACGCGCCCGCCGAAGATCCGGCGATGACACGGCACGGGCCGGGCTGGAAGCTGCTGCACAGCCTCTGGGTGGCGCCGGCGCTGGCGCTGGGCTTCCTGACCTGGGGCTCGTTCCTCTACATCGGCGTTCGGCACCGGCACCGCGCCTGGCTGATCGCGGCCGCCGTGTACGGGGTCCTGACCGTCGCGGTCGGCGCGCTCATCCTGACGACCACCGACGGGCAGGGAGTGACGTCGGCGCCCGCCGCCCTGTGCTGGCTGGCGCTGTTCCTCGGCGGAATCATGCACGCGGCCGGCGTGAACCCGGGGCGCCTGCGCCTGCGCGCGCGCCTGGAGGCACGAGGCACGCGGACCTCCGCAGGATCGCCCCATGCCACCGGGCATGTCCAGGGGACCCCTGCTAGAGCGCCGACTGGATGGTGAGCGGGTGCGGGCGCCTCGACATTTCTTGTTAAGAGAGCATCTGAGGGTGTTATCTTCGGTCCCGTCCCGTCGCTGCCGGCAGCCGGTCGCGCGATGCGGACCACGGGAGGATCGACCATGAGCAAGGACGGCGGGGCCCCGCGCGGTCCGGAGCGGCGCCGGCAGGACATCGCCGGCGTCGTGCTGTCGGTCGGCTCGGTCACCGCCGCGGAGCTCGCCGAGCGTTTCGCCGTCAGCCTCATGACGATCCACCGCGACCTGGACGAACTCGCCCGCCGGGGCATCGTCCGCAAGCACCGCGGCGGGGTCACCGCCCAGCCGTCGGGGGTGTTCGAGAGCAGCGTGGCGTACCGCCTGAAGTCGATGGGGGCCGCGAAGGACGCCATCGCCGAGAGGGCCGCCGAGCTGGTCGAGCCGGGGATGGCGGTGATGCTGGACGACTCCACCACGGCGCTGGCGCTGGCCCGCCGCCTGCCGGGCATCGTTCCGCTGACGGTCGTCACGAACTTCCTGCAGGCGGTCAACCTGCTCGCCCGCGAGCAGGAGATCCGGCTGATGGCGCTCGGCGGCGACTACGATCCGCTGCACGACTCGTTCCTCGGCGTCTCCTGCGTCGACGCGATCGAGGCCCTCAACGTGGACCTGTGCTTCGTGTCCACCTCCGCGGTCGGCGGAGGGTTCGCCTACCACCAGGAGCAGCGCATCGTGCCGGTGAAGCGGGCCATGCTCCGTGCCGCGGCGCGCAGCGTGCTGCTCATCGACCATTCCAAGCTCAACCGGGTGGCGCTGCATCGGGTGGCGCCGCTGTCGGCGTTCGACCGCGTCATCGTCGACGACGGTGCCGGCGCCGAGGCGCTGCGGGATCTCGAGGAGCAGAAGGTGGCCTACGAGCTGGCGGCGACCTGAGCGGCGCGCCGCCCGCCGACCCGGCCGCGCTCCCGCCCGCACCGCGGGCCGGAGCTTGTTAACGTTTTCGAGTGTTCTTATCTCACGTTCGGTGAGCCCGCGTGGGGCATGGAGTCACCGCGCCCGGCGCCGAGCGTCTTCTCATCCGTCTTGACCACGAGTGGTGTGGTCAGTCCGGTGATAGTGGTCGGATTCGAGGCGCGCGGCGCGCCCGCGACCGGTCCGCGGCGGTGCTCGCCGCAACCCCTCAGAAGTGATCCAGCTGACATCTTGACACTCCGATCGGCGGCCTCCTACGCTCAATCTCACATTTTTTGGCGTTATCTTCACAGTTTTGTTGTTGGGATCGCGATCGGAGTGGGCGAGTGGCCGAGTCCCAAGGTGCGGCGCCGTACGGCCTCCGCTGCGATCACCGGGTCCGGCCGCTGGGCGTCGACGAGCCCGCGCCGCTGCTGTCGTGGCGACTGGCGTCCGGCGTGCGCGGCGACGCGCCCGCGGCGTACCGGGTGCGCGTGCGGGCGGAGGACGGCGAGGGGGTCTGGGACACCGGGGAGGTGGCCGACCCCGGAGCCGTCGGTGCACGTTACCAGGGCCGGCGTCTGCGGCCCCGCACCCGCTACCGCTGGACGGTCACGGTCACCGGCGCGGACGGCGGGTCCGCCGAGCGGGAGTCCTGGTTCGAGACGGGGATGATGAGCCCGGCGGAGTGGACGGCCGCCTGGATCGCCCACGACCCGTCCGATCTCGACGTGGTCGACGCCCCCGAGGAGGGCGCGCTCGCCCTCACCGACCACGGGCTCCAGCCGGCCGTCCGGCTGCGCCGGGCGTTCGAGGCCCTTGCCGCCCCGGTCAGCGCCCGGCTGTACGTCACCGCCTGCGGGCTCTACGAGGCGCGCGTCAACGGCGTGCGCGCCGGCGACGCCGAGCTCGCCCCCGGCTGGACGGACTACCGCGACCGCATCGACTACCAGGTCTACGACGTGACCGACATGGTGCGGGCGGGCGGGAACGTCCTCGCCGTCACGATCGCGGACGGCTGGTGGAGCGGGTTCGTCGGGTTCGATCCGCGCCGCTCGGGCGCCCACTACGGAACGTTCCCGCAGCTGCTGGCCGAGCTGCACCTCGTCCACGCCGACGGGACCAGCGACGTCATCGCGACCGGCGGCGACTGGCAGAGCGCCCGCTCTCCCATCCGGTACGCCGACCTGCTGATGGGGGAGTGCCATGACCTCCGCCGCGAGACGCCGGGCTGGGATCTCCCCGGTGGCCCCGGCGAGGAAGAAGACGCGAGCGGCCTGTGGCGGCCCGTGCGGGTGACCGGTTCCGATCGGAGCCGCCTCACCGCGTCGGTCGCCCAGCCGGTCCGCGCCGTCCGGGAGCTCCCCGCCCGGTCGGTGACCCGCGTCGGCGAGGGACGGTTCCTCGTCGACTTCGGGCAGAACTTCGCAGGCCGGGTCCGATTGACGGTGCGCGGCCTGGCCCAGGGCGACCGGGTCGTCATCCGGCATGGCGAGACCCTGGACGACGACGGGGCGCTGTACACGGCGAACCTGCGCACCGCCGCGGCCACGGACGTGCTGATCGCGGCCGGTCCCGCCGAGACCGTCTTCGAGCCCCGCTTCACCTACCACGGGTTCCGGTACGCCGAGGTGACCGGGACGAGCAACCTCGACGCCGGCGACATCACCGGCGTGGTGCTGCACAGCGACACCCCCTGGGCGGGCGAGTTCACGTGCTCCGCCCCGGACGTCGACCGCCTCTTCGAGGCCATCGGCTGGGGACAGCGCTCCAACTTCGTCAGCGTCCCGACCGACTGCCCGCAACGCGACGAGCGGCTCGGCTGGCTGGCCGACGCCCAGGTCTTCCTGCCCACCGCGTGCCTCAACGCCGACGTCGCCGCGTTCTTCGACGGCTGGCTGCGCGAGGTGCGGGGCGCGCAGTCGCCGGACGGCGCGTTCGGCAACGTGGCGCCGAGGCTCGCGGGGGTCGCCGACGACGGCGCCCCCGGCTGGGGCGACGCGGGCGTCCTCGTGCCCTGGCACCTCTACCGGGTGTACGGGGACGAGCGCTTCCTCGAACGCAACCTCGACGCCATGTGCGCGTGGGTCGACCACGTGCACCGGCACAACCCCGACCTGGTGTGGAGCCGCCGTGTCGGCCCCCACTTCGCCGACTGGCTCGCGCCCGCGCCCACGCCCCGGGACGTGCTCGCCACCGCCTACTTCGCGCACAGCGCCGAGCTGACGTCGCGGGCCGCCGAGGTCGTCGGCGAGGCGGAGGCCGCCGCGCGGTACGGCGCGCTGGCCGGGCACATCCGCAAGACCTTCACCGAGCGGTTCGTGACCCCCGGCGGGCGGATCGAGGGCGACACCCAGACCGCCTACCTGCTGGCGCTGGCGTTCGACCTGCTCCCGGCGGACCTCGTGCCCGGTGCGGTGCGGCGCCTGGTCGAGCTCGTCCAGGCGGCCGGTCCGGGCCTCACCACCGGGTTCCTCGGGGTGAGCCTGATCGCGCCCGTCCTCGACGCGCACGGCCACGCCGACCTCGCACACGCGCTGCTGCGCCGCACCGAACCGCCGTCGTGGCTGCACCCGCTGCGGCACGGGGCGACCACCATCTGGGAGCGGTGGGACGGCTATACCGACGAGCGGGGTTTCCAGGCGGCGGCGATGAACTCCTTCAACCACTACGCGCTCGGCTCGGTCGGCGAATGGCTCTACCGCGGCATCGCCGGCCTCGACCAGGCGCCCGGATCGGTCGGCTACCGCGAGTTGCTGGTCCGGCCGAGGCTCGGCGGCCTCACCTCCGCCGGCGCGAGCTACGAGTCGGTGCGCGGGACCGTCGCCACCCGCTGGACCCGCCGGGACGGCCTGTTCCACCTCCAGGTGACGGTGCCGCCCGGCGCGACCGCCACCGTCCACATCCCCGCGGACGACCCCGGCGGGGTCACGGAGAGCGGGGTGCCGGTGGCCGAGGCCGCCGGGGTCCGGATCGTCGGCGCGGAGCCGGGGGAGCTCCGCTGCCGGACCGCTTCGGGGGAGTACCGCTTCACCGCGGAGCTTCATTGACCACCGTCCCCGCTGGGACGGGCATGGCCGGCCGCCGTCACCTCGGCGTCCCGCGCCATGAACGCGAGGAGGACAGATGACATCGTCGTTCGACAGGACGGCCCTCAGCCGCCGCGGTTTCCTGCGGCTGTCGGGCGGAGCGGCCGCGGTGGCCGCGCTGCCGGCGGCCCTCACGGCCTGCGGGGGGTCGTCCGGCGGGTCCGGCGGCACCCTGCGCCTGGTCGGCGTGGCCGACCAGCAGAAGCCGCTCGACCTGCTGACCAAGGCCTACACCAAGGCGAAGTTCAGCACCTCGTTCGCCCCCACCGACCAGGTGGAGACCTCGCTGCGCACGCAGCTGGGCGCGGGCAACGCCCCCGACGTGCACGTGGTCTACCCGGGCAACGGCAGCGCGATGAGCATGGTGCAGATCGCGCAGGCAGGGCTGCTCGCCGACCTGAGCGACCAGGCCTGGACGAAGCGGGTCCCGGCGGGGCTGAAGCCGGCCTTCCAGCTCGACGGCAAGACGTTCCTGTACTCGGCCGGATCCAGCGTGATCGGCGCGATCTACAACAAGAAGGTCTTCCAGGAGGCGGGGGTGACCCCGCCGAAGACCTGGAGCGAGTTCCTCCAGGTCTGCGACAAGATCAAGAAGAAGGGCAAGGTCCCGATCGCGCTCGGCGCGCAGACCCAGTGGGTCACGCAGCTGATCACCTACGCGCTCGTGCCGTCGACCGTGTACGCCAAGAACCCGCAGTTCGACAGCCAGATGAAGGCGGGGACGGCGACGTTCGCCCAGTCCGGCTGGGTGCAGGCGCTCGACATGTACCTGGAGCTGCAGAAGCGGGGCTTCTTCAACGACAACCCGAACGGCACCACGTTCGAGCAGCAGACGTCCATGGTCGCCACCGGCAAGGCCGCCATGGCGATCCAGGTCTCCGCGGTCCTGCCCGACTTCCGCAAGGCCGCGCCGAGCCCGGACGACCTGTCGATGTTCCCGGTGCCGGGCGCCGACGACGCCTCCCAGGTGTGGATCCCCGCCGGGGTCGTCGTGGGGCTCGGCGTCAGCGCCCGCAGCAGGAACCGCGACGCCGCCAAGGCGTTCATCGACTTCCTCGGCCGGCAGGAGAACATCAACCGCTGGGCCGAGTCCGTCGCCTGCGTCCCGCTCGTCCGGGACGCCGGCTCCAAGATCGACCCGGTGCTGACGCCGTTCCTGCCGTACATGGACGGCAACAAGGCCGTCCCGTTCATGGACCAGGCCTGGCCCAACGCCGAGGTGCAGCCCGCCCACTTCGCGATGGTGCAGGAGCTGCTCGCCGGCAAGACCACGGTCGCCAAGGGGTTGGCCAAGCTGGACGAGACCTACCGGAAGAAGCAGCCGTGACCTCGTCCCCTCAGCGCGCACCGGCCGCACCCGCGGCCGGTGCGCAGGCCGCCGGCGCACCGAAGGCGCGCGGTGCCCGGCGGCCGCCCCGCGGCCGCCGGCGGCGGGGCGGCTTCCTGACGCCGCCCTGGTGGTTCGCGGCGCCCGCCCTGCTCGTGTACGTGCTGGTCGTGCTGTATCCGAGCGCCAGCGGGATCGTCTACGCGTTCACCGACTGGAACGGCATCGGCGACCGCTCGTTCAACGGCATCGACAACTTCCGCCGGCTGCTGCAGGACGACGCCGCCCGCGGCTCGCTGGTCAACACGCTGCTGCTGACCGTCGCGATCGTCGTCGTCCAGAACGGCATCGGGCTGCTGCTCGCGCTGGGGGTGCACACCCGCATCAAGTCGCGGGTGGTGCTGCGGGTCGTGTTCTTCGCGCCCGCCGTCGTCAGCCCCGTGATGGTGGCGTTCCTGTGGAAGTACGTCTACAACCCGGCGCCGGACGCGGGGCTGAACGCGATCCTCGGCGGGCTCGGTCTCGGGTCGCTGCGCCAGGACTGGCTGGGCGACCCGTCGCTGGCGCTGTGGTCGGTGGCGGGGATGGTCATCTGGCAGTTCGCCGGCTACTCGATGGTCATCTTCCTGGCCGGGCTGGAGGGCGTGCCCGCGGAACTGCACGAGGCCGCGATGATCGACGGCGCCGGCCGCTTCCAGCGGTTCCGCAGCGTGACCTGGCCGCTGCTGGCCCCCGCGGTCACGATCAACGTGATGCTGTCGACCATCGGCGGGCTGAAGCTGTTCGACCAGGTGTACGCGGCCACGAGCGGCGGCCCCGGCCACTCCAGCGAGACGCTCTCGACCGTCCTGTACAAGCAGGCGTTCGTGTTCGGCAACTACGGCTACAGCACGGCGATCGCGCTGGTCCTGGCGCTGTTCGTCGCCGCGGTCTCGCTGATCCAGATCTACTACCTGCGCAGCCGGGAGGTGACCGCATGAGCCTGCGGTACGGGTTCCGCACCTTCCTGCTGGAGGTGCTGATGATCGCGGTCGCGCTGGCGTTCCTGTTCCCGGTGTACGCGCTCATCACGCTGTCGCTGAAGGACAAGCAGCAGATCGCCTCGGCGCCGCTGTCCCCGCCGACGTCGCCGACGTTCGCGAACTTCTCCGGCGCCTGGTCGCGGGCCTCGCTCGGGTCGGCGCTGCTGAACAGCACGGTCATCACGGTGGTCAGCCTGGTGGCGCTCATCGCCATCGGGTCGTTCGCCGCCTACTTCCTGGCCCGCTGCGCCACCCGGATGGGGTTCGCGCTGTACGTGCTGTTCCTGCTCGGCATCGTGCTGCCGTTCCAGCTCGGCATGATCCCGCTGTTCAAGCTGGCCGACTCGGCCGGCCTGCTCGGCACCTACCAGGGGATGATCATCTTCTACACCGGCATCCAGCTGCCGTTCACGATCTTCCTCTACACCGGGTTCATCCGGGCGCTGCCGGGCGACTACGCCAACGCCGCGCTGATCGACGGCGCCGGCCACCTCCAGGCGTTCACCCGGGTGGTGTTCCCGCTGCTGCGGCCGATCACCGGCACCGTGCTGATCCTCAACGCCGTGTTCGTCTGGAACGACTTCTTCACGCCGCTGCTGTACCTGGGCGGGTCGGCGCGGGAGACCGTCCCGGTGCGGATCTTCGCGTTCGTGGGGCAGTACGTGTCGGACTACGGGCTGGTCTTCGCCGGCCTGGTGCTCGCCGCGCTGCCGATCATCGTGGTCTTCCTGGTGCTGCAGCGGTACGTGATCAAGGGCTTCGCGAGCGGGCTGAAGGGGTGAGCGTGGCCGCGATCCCGTCCCGGCTGCTGGCCGTCCTGGACGCGCCGCCGCCCGCGTACTCGCCGGCGCCCATCTGGTGGTGGAGCGGCGAGCGGCTCGACCGGCGGCGCCTCCGCGACCAGCTCGAACGGTTCGCCGAGGGCGGCGTCCGCAACCTGGTGGTGCTGAACCTGGCGCCCTCGGGACCGATGTTCGGCTCGGACGCCGACGACCCGCCGTTCTTCTCCGACGCCTGGTGGGACCTGCTGGACGCGGTGTGCGAGGACGCCGCCGGGCTGGGGGTGTCGCTCTGGTTCTACGACCAGCTCGGCTTCTCCGGCGCCGACCTCCAGGCCCGGCTGGTGCGCGACGTCCCCGACTACGCGGGGCAATGGCTGGAACCGTCCGGAACGGCGGGCGTGCGGGGCTTCGACTACCTGTCGGCCGACGCGTGCGCGGCGCTGTTCGACCGCGTGCACGGCGAGTTCGCGCGGCGGCTCGGCCACCGGCTCGGCAACGTGATCGTCGGGTCGTTCCAGGACGAGCTGCCGTCGCTGCCGACCTGGTCGCGGACGTTCGCCGACGAGTTCGCGCGGCGCCGCGGCTACGACCTGACCCCGCACCTCGGGGCGCTGTGGGGGAGGGCGGAGAGCGGGGAAGGCGGCCGGGACGCCTTCCGGATCCGCCGCGACTACCACCTCACCCGCGCGGAACTGGCCGAGGAGGCGTTCTTCCGGCCGCTCGCCGAGTGGCACCAGGCGCACGGCCTGCTGCACGGCTGCGACCAGCAGGATCCGGCACGGGCCGGGCTCCCGGTGGACGGTGTCCGGATCTACGCCGACTACGCGCGCACACACCGCTGGTTCGGCGCACCCGGTTCGGACCACCACGGCGACGCCCGCATCCACTCGTCGCTGGCGCACCTGTACGGCCGGGACCGGACCTGGATCGAGGCGTTCCACTCCAGCGGCTGGGGCGGGACGCTGGAGGAGACCTTCGACTGGCTGCTTCCCTGGCTGCGGTCGGGCGCCACCCTCTACAACCCGCACGCCGTCTACTACACGACCAAGGCGGGCTGGTGGGAATGGGCGCCGCCGTCCACCGACTGGCGCCAGCCCTACTGGCGGCACCACCGGGTGTTCGCCGACGCGGTCACCCGGTTGTGCGCCGCGCTGTCGCTGGGAAGGCACGTCTGCGACGTCGCGGTGCTGTTCCCGACCGCCACCGCACAGGCCGGGACGCGCCTCGACGGCGTCGACCCGGACGCCGTCCGCGCCCAGGACGCCTACCGGAGCCTGGTCGGCGACATGGCGTGGTTCCGGATGGTCCCCGGAGCGCTCGACCGGCTGGGAATCGACGCCGACGTCGTGGACGACGACTCCGTGCAGCGCGCCGACGTCACGCGCGGACGGCTGGACGTCGCGAACGAGTCGTACGGCACCGTCCTCCTGCCCGCGTGCACCGTGCTCGAAGGGGAGACCGCGCGCAGGCTCGCCGCGTTCGCCGAGGCCGGTGGACGCGTCATCGCGGTCGGCCCGCCGCCGCGCCACGGCGTCGGCGACCCGGACGCCGACGCGGCGGTGGCGAAACTCCGCGCCTTGGCGGAGGTCGTGGCGGACGCCGACGGCCTCGGAGCGGCCCTCGCCGCCGGCCGCCGCGTGGACGCACCGGTGCCCGCCCTCGTCCGCGAGGTCGACGGCGCCACCCTGGTCTTCGTGACCGCCGCTCCGTCCATGGCCAGCCGCGTGTCGGTGGAGCGTCCCGGCGAGCGCGGCGTCGAACTCGGCTGGCTCGACGTGACCTACGACTTCGACCCGGACCGCTACCTGCGCGACATGCGGGTGCGGGTGCGCGGCGTCCGGGGCCCGGCGTTCCTGGCCGGTCCGTTCGGAGGGCCGCCGCGGCCGCTGGAGGTCCGGGCGGTGGACGCGGCGTGGTCCGAGGTGGTCGTGCCGTTCGACGACGCGCCCGCCGCCCTGGTCATCTTCCCTGGCGGCGAAGACGGCGCGGGCGGCGAGGGCGGCGCGGACACCGCGGACCGCACGGCGTCCGTCCGGGCCGAAGAGCCGCAGGCGGGTGAGGTCCTGGACCTCGGGACCTCCTGGACGATGGAGACGGTGCCCACCCTCGACAACTCCTGGGGGGACTTCGCCCGCCCCGCCGACCGGGACGTCCCGCTGGAATGCTGGAGCCTCCAGCACCAGGTCGAGGGCGAGACGAACTGGGCCGAGGCGCACGCCACGTTCGGCCCCCACGGCGTCTGGGCTTTGGAGTCCGAGGGCTCGTGGCGCCCCGCCGTCTACTCCGACTCGCGCGGCATCCGCAAGGACGCCGTGCACCGCGACTTCCTCGGGCCCAAGGGGCACGTGCCGGAGGAGTTCCTCGACTTCGGTGAGGTCGCGGCCGGGGAGGCGGTGCTCTTCCGCGCGCGCGTGACCGTGCCGGCGGACGGCGGTCTCGTGGCGGTCGGCGCGGCGGCGGCCAAGACGCTGCTGGTCGACGGGGCCGAGGTCCCGCTCGACGACCGGGGGCACCTCGCGATCGCCACGGCCCCCGTCGCGGGCGGGGAGCACGACATCGAGGTCCGGTTCGTCCCGGACGAGGAGGTGCGGCTGCGCGCCCACCTCGCCGTGGTCACCGACCCCGGCCGCTACCGGCGACCGGAGTGGATCACGGTCGCCGGACCCGGGAGGCCGGGCGCGCGGGTCACGCTCACCGCACCCCGCGCCGCCGCGGCGGCCTCCTCCGGCCCCGCGGTCCTCCAGGTGGCCTCGGCGTCCCCCTGCCGGATCCTCGTCGACGGCGAGGAGGTCGGCCGCCAGGGCGGGTTCGACCCGTACGCCGAGCACGAGGTGCCCCGCGTCGGCCGCTACGCGGTGACCGGCGGGGAGGTGACGCTGGTCCTCACCGAGGGCGGGGCGCCCCCGGCCGTCATGGTGGACGGCGCGGTGGTCTCCGGCGCCGGGTGGACGGCCGCGCGCGACGGTGAGCCGGTGCCCGTCGTGCCGAGCCGCCGCCAGCACGGCGACCCGGCCTCGCTGCACCTGCGGCGGCGCCCCCATCCGCTGCCCGGCGCGGCCTGGCTCGATGACGCCGTGGACACTGGCGACGTCCTGCCCGCGCGGTTCGCCGTCCCGGGCATCGGCCCGCGCGTCGAGCGGCTCCGCGTCACCGTGCCGCCGGGCGCCACGCGGATGGCCGTCGAGGTGCGCGGTGAACTGCTGGAGGCGCTCCTCGACGGCGAGCCGCTGGAACCGGGCCCGGAGATGCCGCTGCCTCGACCGGGCCAGGGCCGGGCACCCGGCCGGAGGACGGCGGAGCTGCGGATCCTGACGGTCCCCGGACACCAGGCCGGCGCCGCGCTCGCCGGGCCCGTGCGGTTCACCGCCGGTCCCGGAACGATCGAGCTGGGCGACTGGGAGGACACGGGACTGGCCGGCTACAGCGGGGCGGTCCGCTACCGCCGCCGCGTCGACCTGCCCTCGGCCCCGGCCGCGGCGACGCTCGACCTCGGGCGGGTGCGCGGCACCGCCGAGGTCACGGTCAACGGCGTGCACGCGGGCGTTCGGATCTGCGCCCCCTACCGCTTCGACCTGGGCGCCGCCCTGCGGGAGGGCCCGAACGAGATCGAGATCCTGGTCTGCGGCACGCTCGCGCCCTACCTCGACGAGGTGAGCCCGACCCACTTCGTCTTCCCCGGTCAGCGGGTCTCCGGCCTGTTCGGCCCGGTGCGCCTGCTCATGCCCACGGACGGGGGAACGCCTCGCCGTCCAGCCGATCTCCCGCCGTGAGGCCGAGGCCGTCGGTCACGGGGTGGGCGCCGCCGCTGAAGGCGGTCTCCGCGTCCATGTAGATGGTGACGTGCGCGAGCCGGGCCGTCCCCGTGCGGTTCGGCAGCGCCATGTGCCCCGTGTAACCGCTGTGGAAGGTGCAGTCGCCGGCGCGCAGAGGGAGCGTGACGCGGGGCGCCCACCGCAGCGCCGGTTCCGCCGCGAACAGATCCTCCGCGTCGTGCAGGTCCTGCGGGCGGAGACCGGCGTGATGCTGGGTGCCGGGCAGGAACGTCATGCAGCCCCGCTCCGGCGGGACGTCGACCAGCGCGATCCAGGCGGACAGCGGAAGGCGGTCGCCCTGGTGCGGCCAGTACGGACGGTCCTGGTGGAACTCCGTGGCGGTGTCGCTGTGCGGCTCTTTCACCAGCATCTGGTCGTGCCACAGCCGCAGCGGGAATCCGGCGAGCTGCTCGGCGATCCTGCCGAGCCGCCGGTCCAGGGTCAGATCCCGCAGCGTCCGGTCGCGCCGCCACACGTTGACCAGCTGGCTGAAGGCGCCGCGCGTCTCCAGGCTCTCGGCGCGATGCGCCTCCAGGTAGTTCTCGGCGCCGGACCTGAACCGCTCGATCCGGGCCTGGTCGAGGACGCCGCGGACTCGGACGAAACCGTGCTCGCGATACGCCTCCACCAGCTCCCGCGAGACCCGGCCGTCGGCTCCGACATCGCTGCTCGCCTGCTCGTTCACCATGAGGACTCCGTTCGTCGGGATGTGCCAAGCCTCGCCGGGGCACGCGGTCGAGGGCTAGGCCGATCCCGGCGAGGAGTCGTACGATCACGACATGCTCGCCACGCTGCACGAGCAGGCGCTGTTCGTCGACGGTCCGGTCTGGGGCGGCGTCCACCACCTGACCACCGGGGTCGAGCCGCACACGCACGACTTCCTCGAGATCGCGATCATCGGCCCCGGCGGCGGCCGGCACGTCACCAGCCACGGCGAGCGTCCGCTGCGGCACGGCGACGCGATCGTGCTGCGTCCGGGCGCCTGGCACGCCTTCGGCGACTGCGCCGACCTCACCGTCGCCAACTGCTGCCTGTCCGCCCGCGCGCTGCGGGCCGAGCTGTACCGGCTGCCGATGCTGCGCCGGCTGCTGTGGACCGACCCGGTGTCCCACGGCGCCCGCGGTGTGGCGGTCCGGTCCCTCGCCCCCTCGGACGCCGACGAGGCCATCGCGCAGATCGGCCTGCTCGAAGGGGACCTCGCGGCGGGCCGCCGCCGGACCGGCCGGGCGGTCGGCCGCCTGATGACCGTGCTGGGGATCCTGGCCGACGGCGCCGAGCCCGACCCCGGGGCGCTCGAACCGGCCGTCCATCCCGCGGTGGCCGCGACCATCGCGCGGCTCGAGGCGGCGCCCGCGGAGCCGTGGCGGCTGGCCGACCTCGCGCGGGCCGTCAACCTCGACGCCGCCTATCTCGGCCGGCTGTTCGCCCAGTGCACCGGCTCGACCCCGATGGGATTCCTGGCCCGGCTGAGAGCCGAGCGGGCGGCGGCGCTGCTGGTGAACTCGTCCCTGCCGGCCGCCCGGGTCGGCGCCGCCGTCGGCTGGGACGACCCGACGTACTTCGCCCGGCGCTTCAAGACCCTGGTCGGCCTGACACCCACCGAATACCGGAGGCGCAACAGAGCCGCGCACTTGCGGAGACGGCCGCCGCGAGGAACGGACGTCGGTGAGCGGGTCAGGAGAGGTGGGTGGTGAGCAGCCGGCGGAGATTGTCACCGAGGATCTTGCGGATGTCGGGCTCGGGCAGGCCGCGGGCGAGGAGTTCGTCGGTGAGCAGGGGCAGGCCGGAGGGCCCGGCCAGGCCGGGGAGGGTGGCCATGACGTCGAAGCCTGCGTTCGCGGCGGGGTCCTCGCAGCAGGGCGGGGTGAGGTCGGCGTAGACCTCGTGGACGAAGTCGGGGCCGAGGCCGACGTGGTCGATGCCCGCCACCGAGGCGACGTGCTCGATGTGGTCGGCCAGGCGGGCGAGGGTGTAGCCGGACGGGTCGGCGGCCAGGAAGCCCGGCAGGAAGTTCACGCAGACCACACCGCCGGACGCCGTGACGCCCCGGATCTGGTCGTCGGTCAGGTTGCGGTGATGGTCGCGCAGGGCGCGGGCGCTGGAATGGGTGGCGATCACCGGCCGGGACGCCAATTCCAGGACGTGTTCCACCCCGCGGGCGCCCAGGTGGGAGATGTCGAGCAGGATGCCGAGCCGTTCCATCTCGGCCACGGCCCGGACGCCGGCGGAGGTCAGGCGGCTCCCGGTGGCGTCCTCGCCGCTGCCGTCGGCGAGCGGGGTGCGTCCCCAGTGCGCCAGCGAGGCGACCCGCACGCCCAGCCGGTGCACGGTCGCGAGGAGTTCGATGTCGGCGTCCAGTCCGGGCATGCTCTCCAGCGCCAGGACCAGCGCGATCTTCCCCTCGGCCAGGGCCGCGTCGATCTGCGGCCCGTCGGAGCAGAGCCGGACGTCCTCGGGGTTCCCCTCGGCGATCACGTGCGCGCACTCGATCATCCGGAGCGTCTCGCGCAGCGCGCCCTCGGGCCTGAACTGGCTGTCGATGAACACCGGAAGCACCTGCAGATCGACGCCACCGGCGCGCAACTGGGGGAGCCACCGCTCCCGGAAGAACGACGCCCACCGCGCGGGCGGGCGTGCCACCACCGCCATCAGCAGGTCGTTGTGCGCGTCGGCCACCACCGCGCTCTGATGCAACTCAGCAGGCATGACCGGCACTGTAACCCAGCGCATCAGGGTCCCCGCAGGCAGCGGACTCGGCCGGGCCGGCGAAGAGCACCGGGAAGGTGATCAAAGGCAGCGCCGGGGTCGGGTCGGTCCGGGTCACCATCCGCAGCCGCTGGACGGAGTCCGGCACGGCGTTGACCACGGTGATCTCGGTGTCCGCCGGGGACAGGCGGCGGGCCAGGGTCCCGGCCGTGTAGGCCCCGGCATAGCCGGCGCCGACGACGATGCGGTGCTTCATGCGATGCTCCCGTCGGTTCGCTTGCTGTCGGGAGTTGAGCGGAACAGCGACCCGATTCCTGACAGGAACCGCATGTGGCATGGCCCACGCGCCGGACCGGGCGGCCGCGCGTCACCGAGGCGAGAGCGATCCGTCGGCGTCGATGACGTGAGTAAGGGAGGTCGACGAGTTCCTGGAGTTCATCCGTTGGCCATCGGGACGACGCGTGGACATCGGCAGGAGCTGGCACATTCTCGCCATGTCTGCGGGTCTCAGTGCCGACGCCGAACGCGCGGCGCCGTCGGCCTCGGCGGATCGCCGCCGCGCGGGTTCGGCGTGGCTGCTGCCAGGCGGTCTCGTGCTCGCCTGGCTCGTGGTCCTGCTGACCCATCTGCGCACGCCAGTGCCGTCCGACCAGCTCAACTACATGGAAGCCGCGGCGCGGTTCCCGAGGCCGGTCGAGGTCACCACGGAGATGCATCAGGTGACGCGGTTCGGGCTGATCATCCCCGCCCGCGTGGCCATCGCCGTGTTCGGGTACTCGCAGGCCGCCTACGCGACCGTGCCGGTGCTGGCCACGCTGACACTGCTCGTCGGGACCTTCGCGCTGGGCACGGTGCTGTTCGCCCGGCCGGTGGGGGCCGCCGGCGCCCTGGTGGTGGTCGCGGCGACCCCGGTTTTCGCCGACTCCACGGACCTGCTGCCCGACGTCCTCGCGGCCGGGCTCTTCACGTGCGCGGCGGCGCTGGCGCTGTCCGCCGCACGGCGGCCGGATCCGCCCGGCAGAGCGCTGCTGATCACGGTGGGAGCGCTGCTCGGCTGGTCCTACCTGGCCCGCGAGTTCGTGGTCTTCATGTGGCCGGTGGTCCTGGTGGTTCTGTACCGCAGGGCGCGTGTGGCCGGAATGGTCTGGGTGCTGCTCCCCATCGCGGCGATCGGGGCCGCCGAACTCCTGCTGTGCTGGCGGCTCTACGGCGACCCGTTGGCGCGGATGCTGGCGATCACCGGGCACGGAAAGCGTGCTTCGGCGCCCGACATCGCGTCGACCTACCGGGACAAGCCGCGGATGCTGTACGTCCTGCGGCTGCCCAAGACCCTGCGGACGTATCCGGACGGGGGGCTTCTCGTCGCGCTGCTCGGCCTGACCCTGCTGGGCGGGCTGCTGCGGCCGCGCCGGATGGCGGTCCCCGTCGCCGGCTGCGCGCTGCTGTGGGTGCCGCTCACCCTGCTCGGCGGCGTGCTCGACCCCAGCGCCCCCAAGCTGCGGTTGCAGCTGATCCGGTACTGGTTCCCCATCTTTCCCGAGTTCGTGCTGGGCGGGTTGGGGCTGCTCTGGCTCGCGGCGGTGTTCCTGGCCGACCGGCTCCCGGACCGCGCCCGGCCGCGGCTCTTCCTGCCGGCCGCGCTGGTGCTGGCCGTCGCCCTGATCGGCTCGGGCGCCGCCGCCCGCTCCTGGTGGCAGGCGCCGTCGACCCGGGCGGGCGGCGGCACCCAGATGGAGTCGCTGCGGTCCTGGATGCACGACCACGACGGCCCCGGCTCCCGGGTGTGGGCGGACCCCCGCACCGGCAAGGTGCTCCGGGTCTACCAGCACGGCGCCTGGGGCGGGCGGGCCTGGTCGACCCGGATCCGCGCCGTCCGTCCGGGATCCGAAGGGCCGCGGCGGGGGGACCTTCTCGTGCTGTACGACACCGACGGCGGACGGCTGTGCCAGGTCTGCCAGAAGGCCGCGCAGCCCATGCTGAACGATCCGACCTGGACGGGACCTCGCTGGCAGCAGGTCTACGGAACTCCCGACCGCGTCATCCGCGTGTACCGCCTCGCGCAGTGAACCTCCGGGCAGGACAAGCGGGGGGACCGCCGGAGCCCCGGCACCTCGCCCGGAGATCATCCAGTGATCATCTGGAGTTGGCCCGGGCGTCGTCGTCCGCGCAGGACGATCTTGACTGCTCCGGCACGCCGCCGGAGCGGAAGGAGATCAGCGTGATGCGCAAGGCCGCCCTCGCCCTCGCCCTCGTCACCTCCGCCGCCGCGGTCGGCGCCGCCGGCGTCGCCCTGGCCGCGCCCGCCTCGGCCGCGACCTCACCGGCCGCCGTCTGCGGTTCGGGCTACTCGGTCATCGACCACAAGGCGCTGACCGGCTCGACCGTCTACCTGCTCTGGAACGGCTCGTCCGGCCGCAACTGCGTGGTGACGGTGAAGACCGCGTCCGTGGGCACCAAGACGCGCACGGGCGCCTACCTGTACGTCCAGGGGAGCAGCCCGATCGAGGACACCGACAGCTACGCCTACTACGCCGGTCCCGTCTCCGCGCCCGCCCTCGGCAAGTGCGTCCAGTGGGGCGGCGGCACCAACAGCCAGTTCTGGTACAGCGGCTGGACGCACTGCAGCTGACCTTCGGGAATCCCGCCGGGCCCGGACCGAGCGATCGGTCCGGGCCTTCGCGCGTCCCGCGCCGGACGCGGCGCTTGCGGGGGTCGCGGCGCTAGAGCAGGGCGCGGGCGGTCATCGCGGCGTCGAGGAGGCGCACGCCGTGAGCCGCGGACAGGTCGAGGCCGGTGAGCTTCGCGATCTTGCCCAGGCGGTAGTCGAGGGTGTTGCGGTGGATCCGCAGTTCGGCCGAGGTCCGGCTGCGGTTGTGGCCGTGGCGGACGAACGAGCGGGCCGTCTCCATCAGGACGGGGTTCGCGGCGAGGGGGTCGAGCTTGGCGGCGAGGCGGGTCAGCGCGCGGCCCGGCCTGGTGAGCTGGTATTCGAGCAGGACGTCGTCGAGCCGGTAGAGGCCGGGCGGCAGGCGGAGGCGGCGGGCGAGGTCGGCGACCTCCTCCGCCTCGCCGAGCGCTTCGGGCACGGCGTCCAGCGTGTCCGCCTCCGCCGCCGCCGCGGTGACGGCACGGGCGGTCGCCTCGCCGATCCGGGCGAGGAGCGCGGGCAGCCGCGCGAACGCGTCCGGCGCGCGGGGGAGCAGCACCGTCCCGCCGTCGACGGTGAGCGCGGCCAGGACGTCGGCCTGCTGGTGGGCGTCCAGGACCGACTGGACGCGGCGGATCGTGCTGCGGGCACCGGCCTCGCCGGGCGCCAGCCGCAGCAGGACGACGAGGTAGCCGGACGCGAGCGCCACGCCCGACTGCTCGGCCAGCTCGGCGGCGGGTTCCCCGGACAGCAGCGCGGAGACCAGGTCGCGGCGCAGGTCGCGGCGTTGCCCCTCGATCTGCTGGTGCTCGTGCAGGTGGGCCAGGGCGACCGCCGGCAGGACGCTCGCGAGGTACCGGAGGGTGTGGACGGCATAGCGCCGCATCTCGGGCGCGTCGGCCTCGCCGGACAGCAGCTCGAACTCGGTCATCGAGGCGACCAGGTACGCGGCGATGGCCGCGTCCAGCGGCAGCCCGTCCGCCGCGCGCCGCGCCGACCAGTCGATGATCTCGGTGAGCTCCGCGGTGTTCGGGGCGCGCTCCTCGCGGAGGGTCCTGGCGATCAGCCGGGTGGTCTCGGTGAACGCGCGGTGCACCTCGCCGTCGAGCAGCTCGCGGGGGAGCGCCCGGTAGAACGGGATCTCGGTGGCGCAGCGGTCCACGGCCGCGCGGGTGAGCTCGGTCAACCGCGCCGTCATGCGGTCCTCGATTCGGGACATCGCCCAATTCTTCCACTCCAGAATTGCCGCTGATGCGCACAGACAGGGGTCCTGGAACCTGGCAGCTTGTGCATTTGCCACCCCTGGGTCGCCTCGCCGGTCTCCGCCGGCGGAGGCGCCCGGTGGCCGCGCCGACCACCGGCCCGTTCCCGGGAGAGGAGACCGCTTGACGTCACCGGCACCGCTCCCCGCTGCCGAGGCACCCCTGGTCCTGGCCTCCGGAAGGCCCCTTGGGGACGGGGACGAGCTGATCAGGGAGCTGCGCAAGCGCGTCCCGGACACGGCCCGGGCGGCCGTCCGGAGGATCGAACGGGAGCTGCCCGGCTACGTGCGCGCCCATGACGGCAGGTACGCCCGGGTGCTGGCCTTCTCGGTCGAATGGGCCGTCCGCCATTTCGTCGGCCTGCTCGGCGACCCCGGCCCGCCGTCCGCCGCCCTCACCGGCCACTTCCGCCGGCTCGGAGCCGGCGAGGCCCGCGAGGGCCGGAGCCTGGAGACGTTCCAGGCCGCGTTGAGGATCGGTGCCGGCGTCGCGATCCAGCGGCTCACCGAGGAGGCGGAGTCGCTCGGCGCCCCCGTGACACCGGCGACCGTCGTCCACGTGACGCAGGCGGCGCTCGGGTACCTCGGCCGGCTCGCCGCCGCGGCCGCCGAAGGGCACGCCGAGGCCGGCGCCCAGCGGACCGGGCGGTTCCGGTCGCGGCGGCGCGCCCTGCTGGAGGAGCTGGTCGAACGCGACGCGGGGCTCGCGCAGATCCGGCTCCTCGCCGCCGACTGCGACTGGCCGGTGCCGCGCACGGTGGCGGCCGTCGCGCTGTCCGCGCCTCCGGGCGGCCCGGCGCCCCGCCTCGTCCTGCCGGCGGACGTTCTCGTCGGCCTTCATCTGGACGACCCGTGCCTGGTCGTCCCGGACCCGGACGGCCCGGGGCGCCGCCGCGCGCTGGACGCCGCGCTGGCCGGCTGGGTCGCGGCGGTCGGCCCGTCCGTCCCGGTGGGCCGCGGCGCCCGGTCGCTGCTGCTGGCGCGCCGGGTGCTGGCGCTGGCGCGTGACGGCGTCATCGAGGCGCCGTCGCCGATCACGGCCGCCGACCACATCCCCGTCGCGATGCTCGACCGGTCGCCGGAACTGGCGTCCCTGCTCGTCGACCGGAAGCTCCGCCCGCTCCTGCGCTCCCCGCGCGTCCAGGCTCGGGAGAAGCTGGCCGAGACGTTCCTGGCCTGTATCGAGAACGACTTCAGCGCGACCGAGGTCGCGGCCCGGATGAACGTGCACGCCCAGACCGTCCGCTACCGCCTGCGCCAGCTCGAGGCCCTGTTCGGCGACGACCTGCACGACCCGGCCCAGCGCTTGGAGTTCCACCTCGCCCTGCGCGCCTGGATCGCTCCGCACGCCGACGACGGCCACGAGCTGTCCTGAAATACAGGATGCTGGTGGTGTATGGCGGGACGGTGTAGCCTGGGCGGGCTCGTCCAAGGAGGTCAGTGCGAACCGGCGGTCTTGTGGTCGTGGATGATCCGCATGGCGGTCCCGTGGTCGTGGGCGGCGATGGCGTCGACCAGGGCGGTGTGCAGCGCGTGGCGTTCCCTCAGGTAAGGGGTGAGGGGGCGTTCGCCGTCGGGCCGGACGGACCGGGTGTGGGCCTCGATGAGGTCCAGCAGGCTCGCGTACAGCGAGCGCAGCAGGACGTGCGGGCTGACCGCGGCGATGCGGGCGTGCAGCCGCCAGTTCGCGTGGACGAACGCGGTGGCGTCCTCGGCGTCGGCGGCCCGCCCCATGTCGGCGCAGATCTCGCGCATCTCGCCGATGTCGGCGCGGGACGCGTGCCAGAGCGCGTCCTCGATCAGCAGCGGGTCGAGGGCGTCGCGGATCCGGATGGCCTCGGCGACGGAGGTCCGCTCGGCGTCGAGGGCCAGCATCGAGTTGCCGAGCCGCACCATCGGGGACTGCTCGGCGGCGAACAGGCCGCCGCCGGGACCGGGCCGGACCGCGACCAGGCCGCGGGCCTGCAGCAGGCGGAGCGCCTCGTTGAAGGTGCTGACCGAGACGCCGCACAGGGCGCGCAGGTCGCCCTTGGTGCCGAGCCGGGCGCCCGGTTCGGCCGCGCGGACGAGTTCGGCGATGCGGTCGGCGGCCTGCTCTGCGCGGCCGGTGCCGGCCGCCCCGTCGGCGTGTACGGGCACCCGTTCCTCCTCTGCTGAATTCGTCATGCACATTAGCAGGCCGATCTCTTGACGCCCGATGGGACCTGGATGCATTATCGCCCTAATCATCATGCTGAATTAGGAGTGCGGATGCGGATCGGGAACCTCGGCGGGCGGCTGGTCATGGTGCGCGACGGCCGGGCCGTGGACGTCGAACGGGCGAGCGGCGGCCGGTTCGCGGCCGACCCGCAGGCCGTCTACGGCGACTGGGACGCCTTCCGCGACTGGGCCGCGTCGGCCGAGCCGCCCGGCGGCGCCACCTTCGACCCGGCCGAGCTGGGGGCGCCGGTGCCGGCGCCGCGGCAGGTCTTCGCGATCGGGCTGAACTACCGCGAGCACGCCGCCGAGTCCGGCTTCGACGTGCCCGAAGGGCTGCCGCCGGTGTTCACGAAGTTCGCCACCAGCATCACCGGTCCGGTCACCGAGGTGACGCTGCCGCCGGGCGGCCACACCGACTGGGAGGTCGAGCTGGTCGCCGTGATCGGCCGGCCCGCGCGCGACGTCGCCGAGGACGACGCCTGGGACCACGTGGCCGGGCTCACGGTCGGCCAGGACATCTCCGAGCGGGTGACGCAGCTGGCCGGGCCCGCCCCGCAGTTCAGCCTGGGCAAGTCGTTCCCCGGCTTCGCCCCGACCGGCCCGTGGGTCGTCACGCCCGACGAGTTCGACGACCCCGACGACCTCGAGCTGACCGCGGCGATCAACGGCGAGGAGGTGCAGAAGGGCCGCACCCGCGAGCTGATCTTCTCGGTTCCGCTGCTGGTCGCGCGGCTGTCGGCGGTGCTGCCGCTGCTGCCCGGCGACCTGGTCTTCACCGGCACCCCAGCGGGCGTCGGGCTCGGCCGCAGCCCGCAGCGCTGGCTCGCCCCGGGCGACGAGCTCGTCAGCCGCGTCGAGGGCATCGGCGAGCTGCGCCAGCGGTTCGCCTCCGCCTGACCGCCTCAGGCTCCCACCCCATCCAGCAGAGGAGACGCCATGCCCCTGCACCGCCTGATCTCGGTCGCCATCGGAGTGCCCAACGTCGCGGAGACCGCGGACTACTACACCGAATTCGGGTTGCGGCCCGACACCGGAGGCTGGTTCGGGACCCGTGACGGCGGGCGCCAGCTGCGCATCGTGCCGAGCCCGGTCCGCAGGCTCGTCGAGATGCGCGTCGGCGCCGACTCGCCCGACGACCTGGGCGCGGCGGCCGCCCGCCTGGACCGGCTCGGCGCGTCCTGCGACCGGTCCGCCACGACCCTCACCGCGGTGGAGCCCGTCACGGGCGTGCGGACCGTGGTGGAGGTGGCGCCCCGGCTGCGGCAGGAGCCCGTCCCGCCGACCCCCTACAACGGGCCCGGACGGTTCGAGCGGACCGGCACCCGCGCGCCGGGCGTCCTGCGCGCGGACCCGGTCCGGCCGCGCAAGCTCGGCCACGCGGTGCTGGCCACCACCGACTTCGCCGCGACCACCGCGTTCTTCCGCGACGGCATCGGCTTCCGCACCAGCGACATCATCAAGGACGCCGGCGTCTTCCTCCGCTGCTCCACCGACCACCACAACCTGCTGGTGCTGGCCGCCCCCGTCTGCTTCCTGCACCACACCTCCTGGCAGGTCGACGACATCGACGAGGTCGGACGGGGCGCGTCGGCGATGCTGGAGGGCCACCCCGAACGCCACGTGTGGGGCCTCGGCCGCCACCACGCGGGGTCCAACTTCTTCTGGTACCTCAAGGACCCGGCCGGCAACTTCTCCGAGTACTACTCCGACCTCGACTGCATCCTCGACGACCAGCTCTGGACGCCCGAGACCCTCGAAGGCGCCAAGGGGCTGTTCAACTGGGGCCCGCCGCCGCCCCCGTCCTTCCTGCACCCCGACGACCTCGCCGAGCTCATGACGGGCGCCCATGGCGCGGGGCGGTGACCGCGTGACCGGCGCGTCCGCGCACCGGGTTCCGGTGCTCATCGCCGGCGGCGGCCCGGTGGGCCTGGCGGCCGCTCTGGAGCTCGCCCACCACGGCGTCCCGTCGCTGGTGGTCGAACCCCGCGAGGAGGTGTCGTGGCTGCGGCCGCGCGCCAAGACGACCTCGGCCCGCACGATGGAGCTGTTCCGCCGCTTGGGCCTCGCCGGCGCCGTGCGCGAACGAGCGGCCCTGCCGGTGGCCTGGTCCGACCAGGCCGTCTTCACCACCGGGCTGCTCGGCCGCGAGATCACCCGCTTCCACGGCTGCTTCGGCCTCGACCTCGCCGGGGACGACCTGGTCGCCGAACCCGGGCAGCAGATCCCGCAGCCGGCGGTCGAGCAGGTGCTGCGCGAGGCGGTCGCCCGCTCGCGGCACGCCCGGCTCGTCACCGGCCGCACCGTCCGCACCGTCCACGAGGACGACGACGGCGTCACCGCGACCGTGACCGCGCCCGACGGCACCGCCGACCGGATCCGTGCCGCGTACCTGATCGGCGCGGACGGCGCGTGGAGCACCGTCCGGGAGGCCATCGGCGTCGCCTACGAGGGCGCCGCCGACGAGCGCCCCAACTTCAACATCGTCTTCCGCGCGCCCGGCCTCGCCGAACGCGTCCCGCACGGGCCCGCGGTGCACTACTGGGTGCTGCACCCGAGCCGTCCCGGGCTGGTCGGCCGGCTCGACCTGCGCGACACCTGGTGGTGCATCGCGCAGGGCGTCACCCAGGAGGAGGGGGAGGCCGATCCGCTCGCGCTCGTCCGCGGGCTGGTCGGAGCCGACATCGACGCCGAGATCGTCGCGACCGACCCATGGAAGGCCAAGATGCTGCTGGCCACGGCGTACGGCACCCGGAGGATCTTCCTCGCCGGCGACGCGGCGCACCTGAACCCGCCGTGGGGCGGGCACGGCTTCAACACCGGCGTCGGCGACGCGGTCAACCTCGGCTGGAAGCTGGCCGCCGTCCTGTCCGGGTGGGCGCCGGAGACGCTGCTGCGCAGCTACGAGCACGAACGCCGGCCCGTCGCCGCGCGGACGATCGCCGAGGCCGCCCGGAACATGGCGACCCTCGCCCCCGAACTCGCCGACCCGCGGCTGGCCGGCACCGACGCCGAGTTCGCCGCCGCCCGGCCCGCGGTCGCCGAGGCCGTCCAGCGCACCAAGCACGGCGAGTTCCACAGCCTCGACCTGGTGCTCGGCTACACCTACCAGGGCTCACCGATCGTGGCCGGGGACGCGGGCGGGCGGCTCCCGCACCGCTGGCTCGCCCCCGGCGACTCCCTCTACGACCGCCTCGGACGCGGATTCACCCTGATCGCCGGCCCGTCCGCCACCGGCGCCCCGGCCTTCGCCAAGGCGGCCGCCGACCACGGCGTCCCCCTCGAGATCGTCGGCGACCCGCAGGCCGCGGGCCTCCGGCTCGTCCGGCCCGACCAGCACGTCGCCTGGACCGGTGACGACCCCGCCTCCGCGCCGGAGATCCTCCGGCGGGCGGTGGGCCACCTCGACTGACGCGCCCCGAAACGCACCGACGCGCCCGGCCCGCGGCCGCGCGCCCCGCGAGTGCTCCGTTCGGTCGCTCCTGCGCCGTCCCTTCCGAACCTCGCGCGACTTCCGAACCCCGCGCGACCCACCCCTGCGTAAGGAGATCCGATGTCCCCCACCCCAGAGCGCGCCGGCGGACGGCAGGCCGGCGTCCTCGTCCTCGCCTGCCTCATCCTCTTCGTGGACGGCTACGACGTGTTCGCCATCGGCACCGTCGGGCCGAGCCTGATGCAGTACCGGCCGTGGGGCGCCACCCACGACACCCTCGGGATGCTCGGCAGCGTCACCGCGCTCGGCATGCCGTTCGGATCGGTCCTCGCGGGCTGGGCCGCCGACCGCCGCGGCCGCCGCCTCCCGCTGACCGTCGCCGTCGTCTGGATCTCGGCGTCGATGGCGGCGGCGACCTTCGTGCCGTCGCTCGGCCTGTTCGCCGCCGCGCGGTTCTGCACCGGCGTCGGCATCGGCGCGCTCGCCCCGCTGGTCAGCGCCTACGTCACCGACACCGCGCCGCCCCGGCGGCGGACGCTGCACCTCACGATCGCGCTCGGCGCCATGGGGATCGGCGGCACGGCGTCGGCCTTGCTCGGTCGTCTGCTGCTGCCGGGCGTGCACTTCCAGTGGCTGTTCCTGTTCGGCGCTCTGCCGATCCTGCTCGTCCCGGCGATCCTGCGGATGGTCCCGGACGGTCCGGTCGAGCAGCACGGTGCCATCGGGCAGCACGGTGCCGTCGAGCAGGCCGGTCCGGTCGGGCAGGCCGGTCGGCGGCGGGGGCTGGATCGCCTGGCTGAGCTGTTCACCCCGGGCGGCCGGCGCGCCACCGTCCTGTTCTGGTGCGCCTCCTTCATGAGCATGGCGCTGGTCTACAGCACCACGGCCTGGCTGCCCGCGGTGATGATGAAGTCGGGCTACGATCTCGGCTCGTCGCTGGAGTTCACCATCGCCTTCACCATCGGCGCGACCGCGGGTGGCCTCGGCGGTTCCGTGATCGCCGACCGCGGCCACCTCAAGACCGTCACCTTCACCGGATTCGTGCTGGCGGCGGTGGCGCTGTTCGTCCTCAGCACCCCGCAGCCGCATGTCCTGCTCCTGCTGGTCTCGGCGCTGGCCGGGCTCGGCACGCTGGGCGGCCAGAACATGGTGATCGCCTGCATGACGGCGTTCTACCCGGCCCGGTCGCGCGGCACGGGGCTCGGGTTCGGCCTCGGCTTCGGACGGCTCGGAGCGATCGCGGGCCCGTCCTACGTCGCGGTGGCGACCGACCTGTTCACCTCGTCGAAGGCGGGGTTCTTCGCCTTCATGGTCCCGGCGGTCCTCGGCGCCGCCGTGATCGCGGCGCTGCCCCGCGTCCTGGGGCCGGCGCCGGAGACGCGGGCCGCCGGCCAGGAGGCCGCGCCCGTCGTCCCCTGACCTGGAGACAGAAAAGGCCGGCCCGGTGCGTTCCGCACCGGGCCGGCCTTCTGCGCGGAGCCGTCAGGGGTTGACCACGGCCATCCAGATCGGCTCGGTCCGGCTCTGCATGGCGTCGACGGCGCGGGCCGCGTCGGCGAGCGGGTACCGGTGGGTGATGAGGCCGCCGGCGTCCAGCGCACCGCTGCCGAGCAGGGCGAGGACCTGCTCGGCGTCGGTGCGGGTGCAGGCGCGGGTCCCGACGATCCGCCAGCAGTTGCGCATCAGCGCGACCATCGGAAGCGTCACCGGGGCCTGGTTGGCGCCCATGTGCACGAGCGTCCCGCCGGTGGTGAGCGCGGCCGTGGCCTGCAGGGTGACCGGACCCTGCGGGACGTAGTCCAGGACGGCGTCGGCGCCGCCCGGCACGAGGTCCCGCAGCGCCCGGGTGAGGCCCTGGCCCTCCTCCCAGCCGGCGGGCAGCCCGTCCAGCGCGAGGATGTCGGTGGCGACGCCGGGGGAGAGGCGGCGCACCGCCTCCAGCCGCTCGGTGCTGCGGCCCACCAGGACGAGCCGCGCGACCCCGAAGTGCGGGGCGAGGGCGACGGTGGCGGTGCCCATCGTCCCGGTGGCGGCGGTGACGACCAGGGTCGCGCCCGCCGCGAGATCGGCGAGCTTGAGGGCGCGGACCGCGTTGGCCAGGTCGTGCACCTTCGCGCCCACGTCGAAGCTCACCGCGTCCGGCAGCGGGTCGACGAGCCAGTGCGGGACGCGGACGTACCCGGCGAGCCCGCCGTCGTGGTACTCGTCGTACAGCGGCATCGGGACGTCGCTGAACGCGGCGTGCCCGATCATCGCCTGCTGCGCGCACATCATCTCGCGGTCGGTGCGGCAGTACCGGCAGGACCGGCAGGTCAGGTTGGGGTGGACGCGGACCCGGGCGCCGGGCGCGATCCCGGTGACCCGGTCGCCGACCGCGGCGACCGTCCCGGCGGCCTCGTGCCCGAGGGTGGTCGGCAGATGCCGGAAGGCGCCCTGGGCGAGCAGCCGCATCATGCCGGGGGCGAGCCCGGCGGACGCGACCTCGACCAGGACGTCCAGCGGCCCCGGCTCCGGGACGGGGATCTCGACCAGGTGCAGCGCGTCGGAGCCGCGCTCGGCGCGCGCGGCGAGCATCGTCTTCACCGGGCCTCCGCGGCGGTCGAGGGCAGGTGCCGGTCGAGGAACGCGTGCGTGCGCGCCCAGGCGGTCTCGGCCGGGCCGGACCGGTACATGTGGGGGCGCGCGTCGCAGGCGAAGGCGTGCCCGGCGTCCTCGTACACGTGCTGTTCGAAGTCGGCGCCCGCGTCCCGCAGCGCCGCGTCGATGGCCTTCACCTGATCGGCGGGGATGGTCGGGTCGTCGGCGCCGACGTGCAGCAGCATCGGCGCGTCGATCGAGCCGGAACGGTCCAGGACGGCGTGCGGGCCCGCCGCGATGCCGGGGCCGTAGAACACGACGGTCGCGGCGAGCCCCGGGATCGCGGTGGCGGCGGTGAAGGCGGCGCGGCCGCCGAAGCAGAACCCGACGACCGCGGTCCGGTCCGCGGCGAAGCCCGCGGCGGCGAGGTGGTCCAGGACGGCGCCGACGTCGGCGGCGATCGCGTCCGGGCCGATCGCGCCGATCAGCGGCATCGCCTCGGCGTGCCGGTCGTAGCCGAGGGTGCCGACCCCGGTGCGGTGGAACAGGTCGGGCGCCAGGGCCAGGAACCCGCGCGCCGCGAACCGGCGGGCGATGTCCTGGATGTGGTCGTTGACGCCGAACGCCTCCTGCAGGACCACGACGGCCCGGTCGGCGGCCCCGTCCGGCCGTGCGGCGTACACGCGCATCGGGCCGTCGGCGGTCTCAAGGGTGATCCATTCGGTCATGACTCTCCTTGCGGCAGGGCGTCGTAGTACTCGGCGGCGCCGGGATGCAGCGGGACGGGCGTGCGGCCCATCGCCACCGGGTCGAGGGGATAGGTGATCGGGCTCTTCTCCGGCGGGAGGTGCCGGTACTGGCGCTCGATGACCTCCCGGGTCTCGCCCAGCACCCACGCGATCGCGTAGGCGACGTCGTCGGGCAGGTCGGAGCGGGTCAGCACCAGGAAGTCGGAGAAGTCGAGCGTGCGGAAGCGCGGGCAGCCGGGGAAGTAGCCTTCCTCGACGGTCGCCGCGGGCCAGGAGTAGTCGGCCCACAGGCCGTCGAGGACGTCCTGCTCCACTTCCAGGAAGTGCAGGTCGGCGCCGAACTCCTGCCAGTGCGGCAGCATGACGGCCTCGTGGACGACGGCGTCCGCGCGTCCCGCCAGCACGTGGGCGAACGTCTCCCAGGGGCGCTCGTCGGCCAGGACCGTCCCGCCCCAGCCGGCGACGTCGACCCCGGAACGGGTCAGCAGCTCGTGCGCGCCGACGCCGACGTGGTTCTCCCCGTCGTGTCCGGACGTCGCGAGGGTCAGCGCGGGCGCGGCCTCGCGCAGCTCCGCGAACGACGTGATCCCGAGCGTTCTGCGCACGCCCATGACCAGACGGTCGCGCTGCGGGACGACCCCGAGCGCGCGCAGCTCGGGGAACGACTCGCCGGCATACAGGCCGCGGCCGTCGAGGGCGGCGGCGGCGAACGCGGCGGGCGTGGTCAGCGCCACGTGCACCTCGCCCCGCCCCACCGCGCGGACGGCGTCGGCGTAACCGCGGCTGTTCCAGATCGCGACCTTGGTGTACGGGCCGCAGCGGTCGGTGAGCTCCTGGGAGATCCAGCCGCAGACCCGGTGCAGGTTGGCGGCGCCCCAGTCGCCGCGCAGGTGCAACGTCAGCGACCGGTCGATCCTCGGTTCGGGCGGGCGGGTCATATGGTGCCTTCCAGGTCGAAGTAGCCGGCCAGCGCGTCGCGCACGAGCGCGGCGCGAGCAGAGGGGAACACGGCCGCGATGTAGCGGTCGGGCTTGACCAGCACGAACCGTCCGCGCGCGGCGGCCAGCGCGGACTGGAGCCGCCCGTCGGCGTCGGCGATCGCCTGCCGCCCGTCGCGCGGGCGCGGCAGCCGGTCGCCGAGCACCACGTCGAGCCGCGGCATCCGCCACGCCGGGAGATGCGCGTCGACGCGCTCCCACGCGGCGGGCGCGACGTCGACGCCGAGCAGCACCGGCCCGTCGCCGAGGACGTCGTCGAGCCGCCGCGGGCGCAGGCCCGGCGGGACGAGCACGCGCGGCTGGGGGAGCTGGCTCCCGACCAGCCGCTCGTCGCCGTGCCCCGTCCGCACCACGACCCCGCCTGCGTGGACGGGCCGGGGCCGGAACCGCATCTCGGTCAGGTAGCGGCGGCTCCACGGGGCCAGCAGCAGCGCCCGGACGGCGGTGTCCCGCAGGCGCCCCCGCATCGGGTCCACGGTCATCACCACCCGCCCGAGCCGCTCGGAGAACGCGACGGTCGCCTCGGCGTGCGGGCGCCGCTCGGGCTCGTAGGTGTCGAGGAGCCGCTCGGCCGCGCGGCCGTGCCACACCTCCGCCAGCTTCCACGCCAGGTTCGCGGCGTCGCGGACGCCCGAGTTGAGGCCCTGCCCGGCGAACGGCGGCATCATGTGGGCCGCGTCGCCGAGCAGGAAGCAGCGGCCGTCGCGCCACCGGTCCGCGACCACGGCGTTGAAGGTGTAGTTCGTGGCGCGCTCGACCTGCTCGGGGGTGATCGTCCGGTAGGGGGAGACGAGGCGGGCGATGGTCGCGAAGTCCGGCCGGGTGCCGCCCCGGCCCTCACCGGGGCGGAGGCGGAACTCGTACCGGCAGCGGCCGTCCCGCCCCGGCACGATCACCGTCGGCCGGTCGGGGCGGCCGAGGTGCATGCCGTACCGCTCGTCGTGATGGTCTCCGACGGTGTCGGCGACCAGCCAGACCTCCTGGTGGCTGGTCCCGGTCATGCCGATGCCCTTCAGCTCCCGGATCGTGCTGCGGCCGCCGTCGCAGCCCAGCACCCAGCTCGCCCGCAGCTCGGTGCGGGCGCCGGAGGCGTCCAGGACGGCGGTGACGCCGTCGCGGGTCTCGACGACGTCGGCGAGTTCGGTGCCGAACCGGATGTCGACGCCGTCGCGGTCCTTGAGGTTCTGCAGCAGGACCCGCTCCAGCTCGGGTTGGGCGAACTGGTTCTTGAAGGGGTGCCCGAGGCGGTACGGCTCGGGGCCGCGGGCCTGGAACAGCGGGCGGCTCCTGCGGTCGTAGTAGCGGGTGCCGGTGCCGGGCACGACGATGTCCAGGACGGCGCCGTCGAGGCCCGCGGCCTGCAGGGTGCGCAGCGACTCGTCGTCCAGGCTGATCGCCTTGGCCTCGTCGCTGGTGGAGGCGTTGCGCTCGACGAGGACGACCGGCACGCCGCGGGCCGCCAGCAGGTTCGCGGCGGTGAGCCCGACCGGGCCCGCGCCGGCGATCAGGATGGGGGCGGTCACGGGCGGCCGTCCTTGCGGACGAGGTAGGCGAAGCCCGCGTCGAGCTGGGCGCCGGGCCAGCACTCGTCGCGTTTCGCCGCCGCCTCCGCGTCGTCGGACCACACGCGGATCGGCCCGGCCGCCATCGCCGCCAGCTGCGTCCGGCAGGCCCGGTCGAGCAGGACGGCGTGCATGACGGCCGCCTCGGCGCTCGTCCCGGCGGCGACGAGGCCGTGCTTGGGCATCAGCGCGGCGGGCGCGGCACCGAGCGTCTCGGCCAGCGCCCGCCCGAGCTCGGGGCTGCGGACGAGCCCGCCGGTGAGGGCGAAGCGCGGCACGTCCTCCCCGCCGAACAGCGCCCCCTCGTGCGAGATCGGCAGCAGCGGCGTGGCCAGCGCCGCGAACGCGACGGCGGAGTGCGCGTGGCTGTGCACCGTGCAGTGCAGTTCCGGCCGCCGCCGGAGGATCTCCAGGTGGATGTGGCATTCCTTGTGCGGTTCGCCGTCGCCCTCCAGGACGTCGGCGGTCCAGGAGACGAGCTGCATCCGGTCGGCGTCGATCTCCTCGAACCCCCAGCCCGGCGCTTTGATCCAGATGCCGCGCCCGTCCGGGTCGCGGACCGCCGCGTGCCCCCACACCATGTCCGACTGACCGGCCGCCGCCAGCGCCCGGTTCGCCGCGATCGCGAGGTCCCGCGCGGTCACCGCAGCGCCTCGATCTCGGCCGCGGGCAGCCGCTCCGCCGTGCGCGTCGCCTCGGCGACCCGCGGGACCTCCCGCGCCGAGACGACCGTGAGGTGCGTGCTGGGCTCGTGGTGGATCGAGGTGAAGGCGATCCCGGCCGGGATCTTGACGAAGTCGCCCGGCTCCAGCCGGACGGTCCCGCGCTGGGTGACGAGCGTCCGCCGCCCGTCGAGCTGGTACTGGATCTCCTGGGCATTGCGGATGCGCCGGTACACGCGCCCGTCCGACGCCGGCGCCCACGTCCGCCCGATCAGGACGTCGGACGAGCGGTACACCCAGGTCGTGCCCGGGGCGTCGCCGGGACGCAGCACCTGGATCCGGTCGGTCTCGGTCGCGGCGTGCTCGAGCAGTGCCTGCTCGTCCGCCGGCGCGAGCACGATGTCGTGGCCGGGCCCGGCGAGGCACTCGGTGATCATCTCGTTGATCTCGCTCGGCTCCCAGCCGTCGAACGGCGGGATCGCCACTCGCGAGGTCCGCTCGGCGGGGATCGCCTCGTGGACCGGGGCGGGCACGTAGAACAGGATGTGGATGTCCTCGCGCCCGTAGTTGTCGTGCACGACCCCGACCGGGATGCGGGAGAAGTCGCCCGCGACCAGGTCGACGCTGCCGATGTCGGTCATCAGCGTCCGCACGCCGGTGACCTGGAACGACATCTCGTCCACATCGCAGTTGCGGTGGTAGAACGGCTGCCGGCCGTTCATCGTCTGCCACTCCAGGCGCAGGAAGTCGCTCTCGTAGACGCCGCGCGGCGGTGCGAACGGCAGGTCCACGTACTCGGCGCCGAGGTGCACGACCTCGATCGGCGGGTGGTCGCGTCCCATCCGCGGCGCTCCCGGCCGGACGACCGGATCGCCGAGCAACTGCTCCTCCCGCCGCCGGAACACGCGCGGCGCGGCGTCGAACGGGAACGCCTCCAAGCTCTCTTGGACGGTGCCCATGGGTCCTCCTCGGTTCTCGGGATCGCGGCTCAGGCTTCTGCCCGGACGGTGTTGCGCAGCGTGCCGATGCCGCCGATCGTCACCTCGACGACGTCGCCGTCGGCGAGGAACACCTGCGGGTCGCGGCGGAACCCGACGCCGCCCGGGGTGCCGGTGAGGATCACGTCCCCGGGTTCCAGCCGCGTGAACTGGGACGTCACCTCGATGAGCGTCGGCACGTCGAAGATGAGCCGGTCGGTGGAGGCCGACTGCATCTCCTGCCCGTTCAGCCGCAGCGAGAGGTCGAGCTTTCCGGGGTCCAGTTCGTCGGCGGTGACCAGGACGGGCCCGAGCGGCGTGGAGCCGTCCCAGGCCTTGCCCTGCATCCACTGGTGCGTCCTGTACTGGAAGTCCCGCATGGTGACGTCGTTGGCGATCGTGTAGCCGAGCACGTGCTCCAGCGCCTCGCCGCGCGGGATGCGGCGGCCGGCCCTGCCGATCACCACGGCCAGCTCCGCCTCGTAGTCCACCTGGGACGACTCGGGCGGCAGCAGGATCGGCTCGCCGTGCCCGATCAGGTTGGAGGCGAACTTGGGGAACAGCACCGGGTACTCGGGCAGGTCGCGCCCGGTCTCGTCGACGTGCGCGCGGTAGTTGAGCCCGACGCAGAAGACCTTGCCGGGGCGCGCGACGGGGAGCAGGGCCAGGCCGTCCAGCTCGGCGCCGTCCTCAGCCACCGGCACCGCGGCGGGATCGCCCGCCGCGCGGTCGATCCGGTCGAGCCCGAGCAGCCGGTGCACCCGTGTCCCGTCGAGGCGGCCGAGCGCTTCGGCTCCGTTCTCATCCCGGTAGGCAACGAACCGCATCCCACATCCTGTCCTGTCTGTTAGAGCAAGCATCCTGTGTTTCGATACAAGCTAGGGCTGGAGCGATCGGCGGTCAATGAGCTAGCGTGCTCAATATTCAGGATTATTTTCCTGCAAAACAGGACAAGGAGTCGTCCATGGCCATCGCCGAACTAGGGCATACCGGACTCTGGGTCACCGACCTCCCGCTGATGCGGGACTTCTACGAGCGGGTCCTCGGCCTGACCGTCACCGACCACGACGACGAGATCGGCATCGTGTTCTTCAGCGCCCGCCCGGACGTGGAGCACCACGAGTTCGTCCTGCAGACCGGGCGCACCGCCCCGCCCGGCGCCAAGCAGCAGCACCAGATCTCCTGGCGGGTCGAGACCCTCGACGACATCCGCGCCTTCCACCGGAGGTTCCGGGAGGAGGGCGTCGAGGTGCAGCAGGAGGTCACCCACGGCAACGCCTTCGGCATCTACTTCTTCGACCCTGAGGGCAACCGCAACGAGGTCTACCTGCGCATCGACCGGGACATCCCGCAGCCGTTCCGCAAGAGCATCGACTTCGGCCTGCCGCCCGAGGAGATCTACGCCGAGGCCGAACGGCTCCTGGACGACGGGGGCCCCGCCTACCGGCCCGTCCAGTAGCGCGCGGGGGCCGGCCGTGCGGCTCCGGGGACGCGGCGGCGGGCGGCCCGGCCCCGCAGCCGTGCGGCCCCGGGGCCGGGCCGCTCGCGGTGCGGCTCGTCCCCGGAGCCCGTGGCGGCGCCAGCCCCGCCCCGCCCCGGTCCGTGCGCGTGCTCGTGTCGGGGCGGGGCGGGGCGGGGAAGGGCGGATCGGCTAGGACGAGACGACCGCGAGCCGTCCGCTGATGGCGGCGGCGGCCTCGTTGACGGCCTGCTGGACCTCCGGCAGCCGTTCGTCCGGGACCCGGTGCGACAGGGCCGCGACGCTGACGGCCGCGACGACCTCGCCGTCGGCGCCGCGGATCGGCGCGGCGACGCCCAGCACGTCCGGGTCGAGCTCGCCGCGCGAGACCGCCGTCCCGCGCTCCCGGATCTCGGCCAGCCGGGCCCGCAGCTCCGCCGCGTCGGTGATCGTCGCCCCGGTGAAGCGGGGCAGCCCGCTGGTCTCGATGATCTCGTCGACCTCCTTCTCGGGCGCCCAGGCCAGCAGCACCAGCGCGGAGGCGCCCGCGTTGACCGGCAGGACGTGGCCGCGCTCGTACGACAGCCGGACCGGGTGGTCGGTCTCCTCGCGCTCCAGGCAGACCACGGTGGCTCCGGTCCGCCGCGTGAGCAGCACCGCCTCGCCGACCCGGTCGCACAGCTCGCGCATCACGGGCCGGGCCACCTCCGACAGCCCGAGTCCCTTGCGGGCCAGCCGAGCCAGTTCGAACACCCGGGGCCCGAGCCGGTACCCCGCCGGGCGCTGCTCCTCGATGAACCCAGAGGACGCCAGGCTCTGCAGGTAGCGGTACGCGGTCGACCGCGCGACCCCCAGGTGGTCGGCGACCTCCTGGCCGCCGACCACGAGCCTCGAGTCCTCGAACATCAGCAGGATGTCCAAGGCGCGATCAGCGGTGGAGTTGCGTTCGCGGTAACCGCTCGTCCGGTCCGTCGACTGTCCTGTCATGCAGGAAAACCTACATGAAAACCAGGTCGTCCCTCGCGGTTTCCGAATATCAGGACACTAGTCACGAGATGCGGGACACGCTTACACTGCCGGGACCCTCACGAGGAGAGCGCATGGCCGATCTCAAACTTCTCTGCCCGGGCGGCAACTTCACCAGCGTGGGCGGCCTGATCGCGCACGGACTCGCGCGCGGCGGGCTGCCGCGCGGCTCGACGGTCTCGGTGGTCACCGGCACGCCCTACGCCGAACTCGCCCTCAACGGCCCCGACCTGGTGCGGCAGGGCCGCTACCAGGCCGCGATCACCACCCCCGCGTGGCATCTGGCCGGGCAGGAAGGGGTGCGGACGCTGGCGAGCTTCGCCCACGACGACCAGCTCGTCCTCGCGGTCCGCAAGCGGCACCGCGTGCGCAGCCTGCACGACGTCCGGGAGCGGAGGCTGCCGCTGAAGATCTCGATGCCGACCCGCGAGTCGGGACACCCGGCGGCCATCGCGCTGGAGCGGCTCTTCTCGCTGCACGGCTTCACGGTCGCCGACCTGGAGGCGTGGGGCGGGCGGATCCTGCACGACCGGCCGAAGTACCCCAACCAGCCGGAGTCGGTCCCGGTGGACCCGGCGTTCGACGCGGTCTTCGACGAGGCCGTCATGACCTGGCGGTGGAAGCGGATCAGTGAGACCTACGACCTGGACTACCTCCCCGTCGAGGACGGGATCCTGGCCCGCTGCGCCGAGCTCGGCATGCGGCCGGGGGTGCTGCGCGCCGGGCGGCTGCGAGGGGTCGAGCGGGACGTCCCGACGATCGACTTCTCCGGCTGGGTCCTGTACTGCGCCGAGGACCTGCCCGACGCGACCGCCCGCCTGATGCTGGAGGCGCTCGACGAGCAGAAGGAGCAGATCTCCGGACGCTTCACCGGGCCGACCGCCGCGATGACGAGCCCGATCGACATGCGGAGCCTGCCGCTGGATCCGCCGGTGCCGCTCCATCCGGGCGCGGCGGCCTTCTACAAGGAGAACGGATACCTCTGACATGGGCCTGGTCCACGAACACCTCGACGCCTTCCCCTTCACCGAACCGCCCGTCGTGCTGGAGCGCGACGAGGACCTGCTGCTCGGCGAGCCGCTGCCGATCCGCGCCCGCGCCCTGCGCGACCACGACCCCCTGGAAGCCGTCCACTTCAGCCCGCGGTACGTCGACGCCGGACGCACCCACCCCAAGGGGCTGTACCAGAACGACTTCCTGCGCATGGAAGTGCAGACGATGACCGGGCGGCAGGGCTTCTACCACCGCAACGCCGACGTCGACGAGGTCTCCTACCAGGTGACGGGCGGCCGGACCCTGATCACCGAGATCGGCACCATCACCCACGCCCCCGGCGACTTCTCCCGCATCCCGGTCGGCGTGGCCCACGACAACCTCGGAGACGGCGACATCCATCTGCTCTTCTACAGTCCCGCCCCGCTGGCCGAGCGCGTCCCGCCGACCCGCCTCGCCGAGTACCTCCCCACGCCGTTCCCCGGCTGGGAGCCGACCGTCCAGAACGAGATGATCACCGAGATGCGCGGCGGGCAGGGGGAGGGGATCCATGTCGCGGCGGCGGACGAGCGGCTCCTCCTCGACCGCGCGAAGCGCACCGACGCCCGCATCACGCTGGTGCGGTCCGACCAGACCGTGTGGCTGTACGAGTCGCCGCGGCTCCTCATCGGCCAGGTCGTGGCCGCTTCGTCCGACGGCCGCCGCTACCGCCGCCACCGCGACGCCGACGAGATCCAGTACCAGGTCGCCGGGACGCGGACGCTGGTGACGCAGCGCGGCACGCTCGACCTCGTCCCCGGCGACTTCGTCCGCATACCGCTCGGGATCGCGTTCACCTCCGTCCATTCCGAACCCAGCACGCACCTGGCGGTGGCCGCCGCCGGCGCGGTGCCGCAGGTCGCCGAAGGGACCAAGAAGGCGCGCGGCACCGCTCCCCGCGAGATCGAGGCTCTGCGATGAGCGGGATGCTCGCCGTCCGCGCGCACGCCGGGTCGACGGAACTGCGCGTGGAGAAGGTCGGCGTTCCGCGGGTCGGACCGGAAGACGTGCTGGTCAAGGTGGTGTCGGCGGGCCTTGCGCCGAGCATCGTCAAGCACCTGGCGCGGGGCCGGTTCACCCACCTGCCGAGCACTCCCGGGCACGAGGTGGCCGGCACGGTGGTCGAGACCGGCGCGGACGTCGACACCGCGCTGATGGGGGCGCGGGTCCGGATGCACCCGATGCTGTCGTGCGGATCGTGCCGGTACTGCACGACGGCGCGGCAGCAGATGTGCGGCGACGCCGCGATGATCGGCAACGCCGCGTTCGGCACCGGCCCGATGGAGCTGTACGCGCGGTACCACGACGGCGGGCTCGCCGAGTACGTCCGGGTCCCGAGGCGGCTCGTCGACCCGCTGCCCGACCATGTCGGCTTCGACGTCGCCGCCAAGCTGCACGAGCTGGGCAACGCCCACCGCGCGTTGAAGAGCGCCGGGCTGCATCCGGGCGGGCGCGTCGTGGTCACGGCCGCGACCGGGGCGATGGGCACCGCGACCGTCAAGCTGGCGGAGTTCTTCGGCGTCCGGGAACTGGTCCTGGTCGGACGGTCGGCCGAACGTCTGGAGGCGGTGCGGCCGCTCGCCGGCGCCGTGCCGGTCAGGACGGTCGCGTTGGAGGAGCTGCCCGGCGGCTGGACGGAGGACGACGGGCTGGCCCGCCGGCTCGACGACCTGCTGCCCGGCGGGGCGGACGCCGTCCTCGACTACCTGCCGGGCGGCCCCGGCACGGTGCAGGCGATGCAGGCACTGGCCACCGGCGGCGCCCTGGTCCACATGGGCGGCAGCGAAGCGGCCCTGCCGTTCCCCATCAGGATCATCATGACCCGCTGCTGGCGCGTGGTGGGAACGCGCGGCTGCACCCGCGAGGACACCTCGGCCGTGCTCGACCTGCTGGCGTCACGGCGGCTCACGGCCGACGAGCTGATCACCCACCGGTTCCCGCTCGCCGACGCGCCGCGGGCCATGGACGCCCTCGTCCGGCGTGCGGAGCCGATGTGGATGGCGGTCGTCAACCCCTGAGCCGCAGGCTGTCCGGAAATATAGGACATAGGTATTGACTTGCAGGACATCCAACTTGGACACTCGCTGTGACCTGCACCACCTCATGTGAGGAGCCGACAACGTCCAGACAACAGCGCCCGGCGGCCGCTCCACGGCGGTCGTTCCCGGCGCACACGATCGGCCCGAGAGCGCTCACGGCGGCGCGCGGGCTCCTCGGCCTCGCGGCGCTGGCGATGCTCGTGCAGACGCTGGCGTGGTGGGGCCCGCGCGGCTGGGCCGTGCCCGGGCTGGGCCGCCTGGCCTCCGAGGTCGGCCGGCTCGTCTCCGCGCACGGATTCGCCGCCGCCGTGCTCGCCACGATCACGGCGGTCGTGATGGCGGTCGCCGCCGGCCTCGCCGCGGCGGTCGCCCTCGGCGTCGTCTTCGGGTTCAGCCGGCTCGCCTACCGCGCCTTCGGCCTCCCGTTCGAGATCCTCCGCCCCGTCCCCGCCGTCGCCTTCATCCCGCTGGCGATCCTGGCGCTCGGCCAGGGCCGCACCATGGAGGTCGCCGTCGGCGCCCTCGGCTGCTGGTGGCCGATGCTGTTCAACACCGTCTACGGCGTCGGGCAGGTGGACGCCCAGGCCCGGGACGCCGCCCGCGTCCTCGGGTGCGGGCGCCTCGCCCTCGTCGTCCGGGTCGTGCTGCCGTCGATCCTGCCGTTCCTCATGGCGGGCCTGCGCACCGCCGCACCGCTCGCACTGATCATCGTGATCGGCGCCGAGTACCTGGCCTCGGCGGGGCACGGGCTCGGCGGCGTGCTGATCCAGGCCACCTCCACCGGCGACATCGACGTCCTGTGGGCCACCGCCGTGCTGACCGGGGTGCTGGGCATCGCGATCGGCGCCGCCGTCGCGCTGGCGACCCGGCTGGCCTGCCCCTGGGCCGCGGAGCGGGCACGATGAGGCGGCTCGCCGGCGCCCTGAGCGGCGCGCTCGTCATGGCGGCGATCATCGCGGTGTGGCAGTGGCGGGTCACCGCGCACCCCGTGTTCTTCCTGCCCGCCCCGTCCGCCGTCTGGGACCGGCTGCGCACCGACTGGCTGTCCGGCCCCGCCGGGCACCTGTTCGTCACCGGGACGGCCTGGTCGGCGATCCGGCAGACCTTCGAGACCGCCCTGGCCGGATGGTTCATCGCCTCCTGCGCCGGGGTGGCCGCCGGCGCCGCGATCGGCGCCCTCCCCGCCGTCCGCGACTACACCGGCGCGCCGCTGCTGCTCCTGCGCAGCACCCCGCCGATCGTGGTGGTCCCGCTGTCCATCGCCGTCCTCGGCGTCGGCACCGCGATGCACCTCACCGTGGTCGTGTTCAGCTGCCTGTGGCCCGTGCTGCTCAACACCGCCGCAGGGGTCGCCGACATCGAGCCCCTCCAGGTCGACGTCGCGCGGCTGAACCGCCTGGGCCCGCTGCGGCGCTTCTTCCGCGTCCTGCTCCCGGCCGCCGCGCCGAAGGTCTTCGCCGGCCTCCGGGTGGCGATGTCCCTGGCCATCGTCCTGGCGGTCGGCTCGGAGATGTTCGCCGGCACCGGCGGCCTCGGCGGCGCCGCCCTGCAGGCGCAGACCACCTTCGACGTCCCGGCGCTGTGGGCGACCCTCGCCGTCCTGGCGCTCTTCGGCGTGCTGTTCAACGCCCTCTTCCTGCTCATCGAGAAGTACGCCCTGCGGTGGCATGTCCTAAGGAGCACCCAGTGACCCCTCCCATCCTCGCGGTCGAGGGATTGGAGCACCGTTACGGAACGGGCGAGCGATCCCACCAGGCGATCGCCGCGATCGACTTCGAACTGCACCGGACCCGGGCGATGTCCATCGTCGGACCCTCGGGCGCGGGAAAGACCACCCTGCTGCGCTGCCTCACCGGCCTCATCACGCCGACCGGCGGCGTCGTCAGCTTCGAGGGCGCCCCGATCCGCGGCATCCCCGAAGGCATCGGCGTGGTGTTCCAGGACTACAGCCGCTCGCTGTTCCCCTGGCTCAGCGTCATCCGGAACGTGGAGTTCCCGCTGCGCGGAGCCGGACTCGCCCGGGCCGAACGGCACCGGCGCGCCCGCGAGGCCCTGGCCAGGGTGGGACTTTCCGACGCCGCCCGGAAGTACCCGTGGCAGCTGTCCGGCGGCATGCAGCAGCGCGTGGCGATCGCCCGCGCGCTGGTCACCGAGCCGCGGCTGCTGCTCATGGACGAGCCCTTCGCGTCCGTGGACGCCCAGACCCGCGCGGACCTGGAGGACCTGGTCCTGGACATCCGCTCCGGCACCAGCACCAGCATCGTCGTCGTCACCCACGACATCGACGAGAGCGTCTACCTCGCCGACACCGTCCTCGTCCTGTCCGGCAGCCCCTCGCACGTCATGGCCACCGTCGCGGTCGACCTGCCCTACCCGCGCGACCAGATCGACACCAAGCGCCTCGACGGCTACCTCGACACCCGCGCCAAGATCTACGACCTGATCCACAGCACCTGATCGTCACGCGTCATCACCCACCTGCTCCCGAGTGCCTCCACGTCCACCCCGCCACCCCACACCCTGGAGCCGTCATGCGTTCCGTTCGCCATGCCCGCACCGCCACCGCCGTCCTCGCCGCCGGGCTGCTGGCCGCCTCCGCCTCCGCCTGCTCGTCCGGCTCGGCCTCGGGCGGCACCGGCGGCGGGGCCGAACTGAAGGTACTGGTGTCGCCGCAGCCCAACGCCGCTCCCCTCTACATCGCCAAGCAGAAGGGGCTGTTCGCCAAGCAGGGCCTGAACGTGAGGATCATCGCCGGGCAGTCCGGCTCGTCGATCGTCGCCGCCCTGCAGTCCGGCGGCGCCGACCTCGGCCTCGTCAACTACGTCACCGTGTTCTCCGGGGCGTCCCACGGCCTGAAACTGAAGTTCGTCGCGCAGTCGCGAGTAGGACAGGCCGGAGCCGACGGCATCTTCACCAAGAAGGGCAGTCCCATCCGCTCGATGGCCGACCTGAAGGGCAGGAAGATCGGTGTCCCCGGCACGGGGTCCGTCGCCGATCTGGTCACCGACCTGCGGCTCGCCGAAGCCGGGGTCGCCCCCAAGGACGTGAAGTACGTGCAGATCCCCGTGCCCAACGCCCTGTCCTCCCTCAACAACGGCCAAGTCGACGCCTCCTGGCTCACCGGCACGCAGGAGAGCCAGGCCAAGGCGGCGGGCAACCCGCGCGTCATCGATGCCTGGGCGGGCGGCGCCGCCGGCTTCCCGATCGCCGGATGGGCGGGAACCGAGACGTGGGTCAACGGCCACCGCGACACCGTCGCCAAGCTCCGGGCCGCCCTGAAAGAGGCGTCCCTGCTCGCGCAGAACGACCCGGCGCTCGTCCGCAAGACGCTGCCCGCCTTCATGCACCTCACCCCGGCGCAGGTGTCATCGATCGCGATCCCCGCGACCTGGCCGGTCGACAACGACCCTTCCGGCATGAAGCGCGTCTCCGACTCGATGACCAAGCTCGGATTCCTCGACAAGCCGATCCAGCCGGGAGACGTCCTCTCCCAGTAAGCGGCGCGCAGCGGGCGAGTGCCGCGCTCTTCGGCCGGTCTCCGGTGGATGACCGGGGACCGGCCCACGGAGCCGCCGCCGGGGGAGTGGTCATAACGGCCCTGATGACGGGTACGCCATCGCGCATGAGCGGGCGCATGCGAGCAGCGGGGGAAGGCGCCGTCGCCGGGGTCGTCGCCACCTCGGTCATGACCGGTTGGATGCGGGCGGCTCGCCGCTGCGGGCTCATGCGCGAGCAGCCGCACCACCGCATCGCGCGTGTGGTGCTGCTTCCCGGTTCGAGCGAGAAGCCCACATCGGCCGAGCGGCCGGTCGGAGGGATCGCTCACCTGGGGTTCGGGGCCGCCATGGGGGCGGCGTTCGGGCTGCTCACCGGCCGCCACCGGCCCTCCGCGCCGGCCGGAGCGGTCTACGGCGTCGGGGTCTGGGCCGTCAGTTACCAGGGCTGGCTGCCCCTGTCGGGCATCATGCCGCCCGCGCACCGGGACCGCCCTGGACGTGCGGTGGCCATCTTCATCGCGCACCTCCCCTACGGGGTCACCCTGGCCCTCACGCTGCGCCGGATGCGGCGCTCACCCCGGTAGCGGTGAGCGCCGGTCGCCCCGGCAAAAAGAATCCGGAGATCCGTCGGCGCGGATGTCGAGAAGGCAGAGCCCGCTCCGTCCCAGGGATGCGAGCGGCCGGGAACGGCCCGCCGGACGACCCGACAGAGGAGCGACGACGATGGAACAGCACGAGATCAACGAGATCCTCGGCCGGCCCTACAGCCAGGAGTTGCTGGCCCGCGACCTGACCCGGCTGGCCTACGTCGCCGACGACGGCACGCCCCGCAACATACCGATCGCGTTCACCTGGAACGGCTCGGAGATCGTCATGTGCACCACCAAGAACGCCCCGAAGCTGCGGTCGCTGCGCCGTCGGCCCGAGGTCGCGCTGACGATCGACACCGAGGTCCACCCGCCGAAGATCCTGCTCATCCGGGGACGCGCCGAGCTGGACGTCGTCGACGGCATCCCGGAGGAGTACCTCCAGATGAACGGCAGCTACGAGATGACGCCGGAGCAGCGCGTCGAGTGGGAGGCCGAGGTCCGCTCCCTCTACGACGGCATGGTCCGGGTCGTGGTCACGCCGACCTGGGTGAAGCTCATCGACTTCGAGAACACCCTGCCGTCCGCGGTCGAGGAGCTGATGCGGCGGCGGGCCGAACGCGAGCACGCCTGAGACCGCCGCGCCCGGAGCCGGCGGGTGCGCGGTCGAGCCGGTCAGGGAGCCGCGGGCGTGGGCCGGCCGTGGGCGCGCCACCAGGCGGCCGCCGCGTCCGTGGTGAGGCCGGTGGTCCAGAGGTCGGCCGGGTCGTCGGGCAGCAGGCGCTCCCGCAGCGCGTCCCGCATGGGGAAGGGGAGCTCGGCGCCGGTCGTGGGGATGCCGTCGTCCAGGACCTCGGCGGGGAAGGCGCAGACCGCGACGGCGTCCGCCAGGCCGAAACCCGCGCGTTCCGGCCAGGTCGCGGACGGTCGCGGCGGCGTCGATCGGCGCGGGGCCGCGTTCGGTCAGCAGCCGGATGAGGCGGACGACGCGCTCGGCGTCGCCCCAGCAGGGGGCGGGGGCCCGAGCCGCCTGCCAGCCGGGCGGCTCGATGGGGCCGAACGTTCCGGCGGGCGCGTACTCCACGGCCGTCGCGGTCCGGTCGCGTCGCTGGTAGTCCAGGATCAGCAGGGCGCCGTTCGGCGTGCGCCAGAGCTCTCCGGGCGCCGTCTTCTCCAGTTGCCTGTCGACCATCTGGCGTTCGGCGTTGGACTGCTCCTCGCCGCCCGAAGGAGTCAGGCGCAGGATCCGGCAGGCTCCGGTGCCGTCCCCGATCGGGGCGTTGGCCCAGAGGCGCAGGACGTCGAGGACGCCCTCGCGCCGCGCGTCGGAGGTCCACGGCAGGACGGCCGGCAGCGCGTGACCCGCGAGGGCGTCCAGGTCGACGCCCACATGGCCGCCGGTCGGCAGGGAGACCGTCCGGACGAGGTAGGGCTCGCCGGCCGCGGGCTCGCCGGTCGCCGACTCCAGCGCGCGGGCGAGGAGCCGTTGGCGGACGAGCCACCGCGTCCGCACCGTGGTTCGCGCGAAGGGCAGGTCGGGCGCCGGTGAGACGAGCGCGGGCAGTGCCGGAGGCTGGGGCCGGCCGATCCGGTCGCGCAGCTCGATGGCGAGGAGGAGGCACTCGACGGCGGTACGTGCGGCTTGGAGGACGCCGTCGCGCATGCCGGGCGCGGTCACCTCGGGCAGCACGGCGTCCAGCGCGTCGGCGGCGGCGCGCGGCCCGGCCAGCGTCGCCTCCAGCAGGCGCGCCGCACCCTCGCGGTCGAGACGGCGCAGCGCCGCCGACCCGTCCGGGTCGACCGGGTCGCGCCGCGGCCACCAGCCGGGCGGCGGCACGAGCCCGCCCTTCGTGCTCATGACGGGCGAGAAGGCCAGCCGGGCCGTCCGGGTCCCGTCAGGGGCGGTGACGGTGATCGCGCCGCGGCTCAACCGGACCTCGCTCGGCGCGGCGGCGCCCGGGAACGTCACCTCGGCGGCTCCCGGCGCCTGGGGCCGCGCGGTGGCGAGGGAGGGGTCCAGGGTCAGCGCGACGGTCTGGCCCGTCCGCCCCTCGATCCGGAACGTCTGCCAGCGGCCGTCCTGGATCCGCGACAGGAGGCCGGTCTCGCCGTCGTACCAGGGCAGCAGCCCTTCGGGCAGTTGGGGAAGCCTCAGCGACAGGTGGCCGTCGCCGGTGACGGACGCGTGGCCGTGCCAGGACCGTTCCGCGATGGTGAGGTATCCGAGGTGCTGGACGATCGTCCGCCCTGCTTTCGGAGACTTGTGCGGCGTCCCGTCGCCGGGCACGGCCAGTTCGGCGGGGATGCCGCCGCGCAGGGCCGCCAGCAGGGCGTCCACGGGGTCGGCGGGTTCGAGCCCTTCGGCGACGCCCGGATCCAGATCGAGGAGACCGCCGCGGCCGGTGAGCCGCACGAGCCGCTGCAGGGCGTCGTGCTGGAAGGGGAGGTCCGGGCGGCCCGCGTCGGCCTTCCAGCCGTCGACGGCTTCGCCCAGCACCTCGCGGGTCTCCGGCAGATCCCAGAGGGCTCGTACCGTGGCCGCGTAGTCGACGTTCCCGAAATACCCCAGGTCGCGGACGAACGCGTCCAGCAGACCGGCGAAACGCGCGCGTCCTTCCGGCCCGGACGCCACGTCCGCAGCCTGACGGCCCGCGTCGAAGGCCCGTCCCCACCAGCGGGGCGAGTCCGTGTTGATCTCCGCCATCGGGATGACGTGCCGGTGCTCGGGAGGCGGAAGCGCCGGGTCCGTCTCCTCGCCGTACACCACCTCGCCGTCCGGGAAGAGCCGGTCGCCCGCCTGCTCGACGAGCGTCAGCAGGACGGGCGCCGCGCAACCGCGTCCCGCGCCGCCGAACCAGTGCGCCGGCAGGTGCGCGCCCGCTCCGCTCCCGGCCAGGGACTCCAGCCACATCTGCCGGATCTCCTCGGCGACCTCCTCGCCGCTCTCCTCCTCGTGCCGGGCGCGGTCGGGCTCGGCGGCGATCAGCAGCTTCATCAGGTCGTCGTCGCGCCGGGCGACCTCGGCGAGCGGCTCGCGGGCGGCCGCCCAGACCTGGTGGGACGCGATGGGCATGAGCCCGGCGCGCAGCAGCCGCTCGGCCAGGAACGCCTCCTCGTCCCGCTTCTTGATCTTCGCGGCGCGGGCCAGGGCGCGCAGGTCGGGAAAGATCCGGGCGTAGGGGATGTGCCCGGCGTCGAACCCCGCGCAGATCACCTCGCGGAAGCGGGCGTGCGCCTCCTCCGCCGGCAACCGCGCGGCGAGCGTCTTGGCGTAGTCGCGCAGCGCGGCCGGTCCGACGCCGCCCGCGGGCACCAGGTCGAGGAAGACGCCGTGCACCCGGTCGAGGTCGAGGAGTGCGGGATGGTCCTTCTCGATCTTGCGGGCCTGCCCGAACGCCCAGAACGCGAGCTCGCTGTCACCGGCTCGCGCCAGCTCCCGGCAGGCCTGCTCGAAGAACGGCGCCAGCTCGGCGGCGGGCACCGGGCTCGCGGCCCTGGCCAGCATCTTCTTGGCGCCTCTGGGTCCGGCGGCGGCCAGATCCGCCGGTGCCGGCATCTGCGGGAACCGAGTCATCGCGTCCTTCGCCCCTGATCATCCGAACGACCATGAACCTCTGCGACGGCTCGCCCGCGTGATCGGTTCCGCCGGCCTGGCCGAAGCCCTCAGCGCGAAGCCCTCAGCGCGAAGCCCTCAGTACGAAGCGGTCAGGGCGTTGCCTGCCCGATCGCCAGAAGGTTGCCCTCGCTGTCGCGGAAGAAGGCGCCGCGCTCGCCGCGTCCCTTGCTGGGGTAGTTGCCGGGGACGGTCACGATCTCGCCCTCGACCGTGAAGCCGGGGACATCGACCTCCTCGAACTCCACACCGCGGGACCGCAGGTCGGCGACGACCCGGTCGAGGTCGTCCACCTCGAAGCCCATTTGCGTCGCGGTGCCGGAGGCGCTCCCGGACGACTGGAACAGGTGGAACTCCGTCGCCCCGCACAGGTAGCGGAGCCCGCCCTCGCGCTCCTCGGCGGCCTCGAGGCCGAGGCGGTCACGGTAGAAGCGCCGGGCCCGGTCCAGGTCCTGGCAGGGAATCTTGGTGACGGCGTGCGCGGAGTCGAGCGGCCCGGCCATGGCATGCCTCCTCAAGGCGATCACTGATCCCCAAGGGTAGTGAGAGGGTTTTTACCTGCGGGTTTCGTGTGACCCTTGCTACCCGTCCAAAGTGTATGCAAAAGTGTGGGCACCTTCGGAAGGGAGGCCGCCGTGGTGGGAACCGGCGTGCGGGCGCGTGCGGGCAGCGCGCTCTACAACGAGGTCGTCGACTGGATGGACGTCGAGGCCGAGTTGCTGGACGACTACCGGGAACGCGAGTGGCTGGAGGGCATGGTCAGCCGCGACGTCGTCTACCAGGTGCCGCTGAGGCAGACGGTGGAGCGGGCGCGCGGGACCGGCTTCCTGCCCGGAACGTTCCACCTCGACGAGTCGTACGGCTCGCTGCAGAGCCGGGTCGCCCGCAACGAGACCGCGTACGCCTGGGCGGAGGACCCGCCGTCCCGGATCCGGCACTTCGTCACCAACGTGAAGGTCACCGATCTGGGCGAGGAGCGGGCCGGCGTGCGCAGCAACCTGCTGGTCTACCGCACCCGGCAGGAGCAGACGCAGCCGCAGTTGCTCGCCGGCGAGCGCAGGGACGTGCTGCGCCGCGAGGACGGCGTGCTGCGCCTGCTGCGCCGCGAGGTCCTGCTGGACCTGACCGTGATCGGCACGCACAACCTTTCCATCTTCTTCTGAGGGGGCACTCGATGGCACGGAGCGAGCAGCTCCTCGACGAACTCGCCGAGGGCGTCGCGCGGGGCGAGGTGCCGGTCGGCATCTTCGGCGACCAGGAGATCTACGACCGCGAGCTGCGGTCCATCTTCGGACGGTGCTGGGTGTACCTGGCGCACGAGTCGGAGATCGAGGCGAAGGGCGACTACGTCCTGCGCAAGATCGGCGAGGACAGCTTCATCGTCGTCCGGGACGAGCAGGGCGAGATCCACGTGCTGTTCGACGCCTGCCGGCACCGGGGCGTCCAGGTGTGCCGGTCCGACTCGGGCAACACCTCCCACTTCCGCTGCCCGTACCACGGGTGGACGTACAACACGAAGGGCGACCTCGTCGGCGCCCCGCTGTGGCGGAACGCGTTCGGCGGCATGCCGAAGGAGGGCAACGGGCTGTCGAAGGTCGCCCGCGTCCGCTCCTACCACGGCCTCGTGTTCGCGACGCTCGACCCGACGGCGCCGGAGCTGGAGGAGTACCTCGGCGGCATGGCCTGGTACCTCGACCTGCTGTTCGGCCTGAACGAGAGCGGCATCGAGATCATCGGCGCGCCGCAGCGGTTCGTGATCGACGCGAACTGGAAGTCGGGCAGCGACAACTTCTCGGGCGACGACTACCACCTCGGCACGCTGCACCGGTCGGTGTGGGAGATCGGCGCGTTCCCCGTCCCGTTCCGGGAGAACATGATGGGGTACCACATCCAGGCGTCGCCCGGTCACTCGCTGTCGTTCTCGATGGCGCCGACCGAGGACGAGCCCGGCCCGAAGTTCTTCGGCTTCCCCGACGACGTCGCCGCGACGTTCGACACGTCCCGGATCAGCGAGCACCAGCTCGACATCGCCCGCCGCTCGCGGGTGATGGTCGCGAACGTCTTCCCGAACTTCTCGATCCTCGCGCTGCCGATGACGGAGGACGGCGCGAACCACCCGCCGACGGGCGTGATGACGATCCGGACATGGCAGCCGCACGGCGTCGGCCAGGTCGAGATCTGGAACTGGTTCTGCGTCTACAAGAACATGACGCCCGCGCAGAAGGACCGGGCGTACCGGGCGGGGCTCGGCACGTTCTCGATGGGCGGCGCCTTCGAGATGGACGACACCGAGCCGTGGATCACGGTGAGCCGCACCGGCCGGTCGGTGGCGGCGGACCTGCTCGACTTCAAGCTGAACTACCAGATGGGGATGCCCGGCGTCGGGATCGCGAAGGAGGTCCCGGACTGGCCGGGGCCCGGCATCGCGTACTGGACGCGGTACGAGGAGGGCGTCCAGCGCAACCTGTACCGGTTCTACGCCGACATGATGCGCGCCGAGCCCGGCACCTGGCCGAAGCTGACGTTCGAATGAGCGACTGGATCGCGGCCACGCGGGAGCGGTACGGGCGCGGCGGCCTCGCGGGCCGGCTGACCTGGGGCGATCGGCCAGCGGTGGTCGTGGTGGACCTCATCGAGGGGTTCACCGATCCCGAATGCCCGCCCGGCTCGGACCTGGACGCGGTGGTGGCGCGCACCGGCACGCTGCTGGAACGCGCGAAGGCGGCGGGCGTCCCGATCTTCCTCACGACGATCGCGTACACCCCGGACGACCTGGACCGCCTCGTGTGGCTCCGCAAGATGCCCGCGCTCCGCGCGCTGACCGAGGGGTCGCGGTGGGTGGAGGTGGACGGGCGGCTGCCCGTCCGCGAACCGGTGATCGCCAAGAAGGCGGCCTCCGCGTTCGCGGGCACCGACCTCGCCGAGCGGCTCGCGGCGGAGCGGGTGGACACGCTCGTCGTGTGCGGCGCGACCACGTCCGGCTGCGTCCGGGCGACCGCCGTGGACGCCTGCGCGCTGGACCTCGCGGTGTTCGTCCCGCGCGAGTGCGTCGGCGACCGCGAGCCCGGCCCGCACGAGGCGAACCTGCTGGACATCGACGCCAAGTACGGCGACGTCGTGGGCATCGAGGAGGTGCTGGCCCGGTGGTGACATCGACGCTCGCCGCCCCCCGGCTGCTGACGCCGGGGCCGCTCGGCCTCGCCGCCGAGCGCGGGCGCGGCACGTACGAGCCTCCCGCGTGCGGCGACGTGATCGCCGAACTGGCGGCCGCCGGGCTGCGCGGCCGGGGCGGCGCCGGGTTCCCCGCGCACGTCAAGTGGCGCGCGGTCGCCGACGGGCCCGGCCCGCGCGTGGTCGTGGCGAACGGCGAGGAGGGCGAGCCCAGCTCGCGCAAGGACCGGTGGCTGCTGCTGAACCGCCCGCACCTGGTGCTGGACGGCCTGCTGCTCGCCGGCCGCACGGTCGGCGCGGACCGCGCCGTCGTCTACCTGTCCCACGCCGAGACGGTCGCGGCGGTGCGCGCCGCCATCGCGGAGATGCCCAGGCTCGACGGGCCCGTCCCGGAGGTCCACGTCGTCGAGCCGACGTACGTGGCGGGGGAGGAGACGGCCGTGTGCCGGTCGATCGGCGGCGGCCCCGCGCTGCCGCTGGCCCGCCCCCCGCGGGTGTGCGACTCCGGCGTGGACGGGCGACCGACGCTCGTCTCGAACGTCGAGACGCTCGCGCACGCCGCGTGGATCTCCCGGAACGGCGCCGCCGCGTACCGCGAGAACGGCACCGCGGAATCGCCCGGGACGACGCTCGTCACCCTGACCGGCGCGTGCGCGGACCCTGGCGTGTACGAGGTGCCGTTCGGCCTGACCGTCGCGGAGCTGTTCGCCCTCGCGGGCGGTTTCACCAGCGAGCCCGCCGGGTTCGTGATGGGCGGCTGGTTCGGCGGGCTGCTCGGCCCGTCCCATGCCGGGACGGCCTGCACCTACGAGGCGGTGCGCGCGGCCGGCTCCGGGCTCGGCTGCGGCGCGATCACCGCGCTGCCCGCCGGGACGGACCCGCTCGCCGTCGCCGCCGACATCACCGCCTGGTACGCCCGCGAGTCGGCGCGGCAGTGCGGCGTCTGCGCCAAGGGCACCGCCGCGATCCGCGACGTGTTCGCGGCGCTCAAGGACGGCACGGCGACCGACAAGGACCGCGACAACCTGCGGCGCTGGGGCGACACGCTCCCCGGCCGCGGCGCGTGCGCGTTCCTGGACGGCGCCGCCGGATGGGCGCGGACCGTCCGCGCCGAGTTCCCGGCCGGCTTCGAACGGGACCTCGACCACGACCTCGAACGGGAGGAGAACTGACATGAAGGTGTTCGTCGACGCCACCAAGTGCAGCGGCTACGGCACGTGCGCGGAGACCGCCCCGGACCTGTTCCAGCTCGACGACTGGGGCTACGCCTCGGTGATCGGCGACGGCGTCCCCGCCGACCCGGACGCCGCGCGGCGCGCCGCCGCGCAGTGCCCCGAGGCCGCCATCACGATCGAGGACTGACCGGTGGACCTCGAACTGGACGGCAAGGTCGCGCTCGTCACCGCCGCGAGCCGCGGCATCGGCGCGGCCATCGCCGGCCTGCTCGCCGCCGAGGGCGCGGACGTCGCCGTCAGCGCCCGCGCGCCGGAGGCCGCGCCGGGCCGCACCCCCTACCCGGTGGACCAGTCGGACCCGGCGGCCGTGGAGCGGCTCGTCCCCGACGTCGTCGCCGCGCACGGCCGGCTCGACGCGCTCGTCATCAACACCCCGGGTCCGAAGATCGTGCCGTTCCTGGAGACCGTCCCGGAGGACTGGACGCTGGCCTACGACCAGCTCGTCCGGCCCGCCGTGCAGCTCGCGTCCGCCGGGGCCCGGCAGATGGCCGAGCAGGGCGGCGGCTCGATCCTGTTCATCACCTCGACCTGGGTGAAGCAGCCCGCGCCGGGCGGCGTGCTCTCGGCGTCGATGCGGTCGCTGCTGTCGGCGCTGGCCAAGCAGATGTCGCTGGAGCTGGCGCCGCTCGGCGTCCGCGTCAACCAGCTGATGCCCGGCGCGACCGGCACCGACCGGATGCGGAACATCGCCGCGGCGAAGGCGAAGGCGAACGGGACGACCGAGGAGGAGGAGCACGCGAAGGTCGTGTCCGCGATCCCGCTCGGCCGGTGGGCCGAGCCCGCCGAGATCGCCCGCGCCGCCGCGTACCTGCTGTCCCCCGCCGCCGGGTTCGTCACCGGCGAGGCGTTCGCGGTCGACGGCGGCGCGCTGCGCTCCACCCTCTGAGCGCCGCGCCCCACCCTCTGAGAAAGGACAACGACATGCCGAAGACCCTGCGGGAACTGTTCGTCGACCAGTACCGGCTGTGCGCGCTCAAGCCGTCGGAGACGGTCGCGGTGATCTCCGAGCTCGGGAAGAAGACCGACTACGCCGAGGCGGCCGTGGCCGCGGCCCGCGACATCGGCGCGGGCGCGCTCGTGCTCACCGCGTCCAGCCTGTCCAACCCGCTGCTGCCGCCCTACGAGGCGGACGGCCGGGAGGTCGCGGCGCTGCTCGCCGCGGCCGCCGAGTGCGACCTCGTCATCGACGTGACGGTGGAGGGCCTGATCCACTCCGACGTCCGGACGCGGATCACCGGGAACGGCAAGCGGATGCTGTTCGTCGCCGAGCCCGCCAACGTGCTGGAGCGCCTGATGGGCGACGAGAGCCTGCGCGCGGTCGTCGAGGCGGGCGGCCGGCGGCTGAAGGCGGGCAGCACGCTGCGGGTGACGTCCTCCGCCGGCACCGACCTCACCGCCGACATCTCCGGCGAGGACCTCCCCATCACCCACCAGTGGGGCTACGTGGACGAGCCGGGCCGATGGGACCACTGGCCGAGCGGGTTCGTCGCCTGCTTCCCGCACGACCGGACCGCCGAGGGGACGATCGTCCTGCAGCCCGGCGACGTGCTGATCCCGTGGCAGCGCGCGGTCCGCGACACGGTGACGATGACGATCGAGAAGGGCTTCATCACCAAGGTCGAGGGACCCGGGAACGACGCGTTCGTCCTGCGCGACTACTTCGACGCGTGGGACGACGAGAACGTGTACGCCGTCTCGCACATGGGCTGGGGCGTGCACCCGATCGCCCGGTGGTCGGCGTTCGAGGTCTACGAGCCGCGCTCGCTGTACGGGCAGGAGCTGCGCTCGACGTCGGGGAACTTCATGTGGTCGACGGGCCCGAACCGGTTCGCGGGCCGCGAGACCCCGGCGCACCTGGACATCCCGATGCGCGGCTGCACCGTCGAGATCGACGGGCACGCGGTCGTCCGCGACGGGGTCCTGACGGGCGAGGAGGAGTGACCGTGGGGAAAAGCGACGGTGCGGGGAACGGTGGCGGGGTGGTGAACGCGAAGGTCCTCGAGCAGGCGATCCTGGCGCTCGGCCGCGACACGGCGCTGCTCGCCCGGTTCCGCGCCGACCCGGCCGGGGTCGGGGCGGAACTCGGCCTGGACGCCGAGTGGGCCGGGGTCATCGCGGAGGGGCGGCGCGACCGGCTCCGCTCGGCCGGCGTCGTGGACGGCATCACCATCCTCGTCAGCCGGTGGTTCGCCGACGACCTCGGCGACTCGACCAGCGCGAGCCGCTTCCACGTGGAGCACTCGGCGCCGCTGCCCGACCCGGACGTCCCGGCGAACCTGGTGTTCGCGGGCGGCTGCTCGCACGTCCCCGACCTGCTGGCCCGCCCGGAGATCGACCCGGCGGACGGGGTCGCCCGGCTCACCGAGGGGTACCGGCGGCTCGGCGAGCGGATCGCCGCGGCCGACCCCGACGTGCTGATCGTGACGGCCGACTGCCACTTCCAGCGCTTCCGGACGGGCGCGTTCGTCGTCGGGACGGCCGCGTCCCACACCGGGTCGATGGAGTTCTTCAAGCGCCCCGACCTGGACCTCGCGCTGACCGGCGCGCCCGCCTTCGCGCGCTCCATCGTGGACGCGGTCCGCGCCGAGGGCATGGAGGTCGAGGAGGCGGACCGGGTCGACCTGGACCACGGGCTGATCGTCCCGCTGCGGCAGGTGCTGCCGCGCCCCGACCTGCCGGTCATCCCGATCATCACGCAGCCGGCGCGGACGTTCTCGCCGTTCGGAGCGCGGGCGTTCGGGGAGGTGCTGCGCACGGTCCTGGAGACGCGGGGCGAGCGCGTGGCGATGCTCGCGACCGGCGGGCTCTCGCACTGGCTCGACCCGGGGAAGTTCGGCGGCGTGGACGTCGAGTTCGACACCTACATCCTGGAGATGCTCCAGGCCGGGCGCGGCAACGACCTCGGCAACCTGGAGCCGTACCCGCTGCTGGACCATGGCCAGTACGAGTTCCTCAACTGGCTGATCATGCTCGGGCTGGTCGGCCCGGGCGTGCCCGCCGAGGTGCTCGCCTACGAGCCGATGGAGGCGTCCGGCGGCGGCTGGACGGTCGTCGACCTGCCCCTCCCGGAGCGGGCCGGACGCGCGTCCGGGCGGGAGCACGCGCATGCCTGACCGGACGCTGACCGTCGGCCTCACCCAGTGGCACGCGACCCGGGACGTCGCCGCCAACGCCGAGACGGCGTGCGCGATGATCGGCGAGTGCGCGGGCGCCGACCTGGTGCTGCTCCCGGAGAACGGGCTGATGCTCGGTACCAACACCGAGATGCGGGACGCGGCGCTGGCGGTTGACGCCCCCGAGATCGGGGCACTGCGGCGGGCCGCGAAGGCGGCGGCGTCGACGGTCGTCCTCGGCGGCTTCAAGCGGCGGGTGGACGGCGGCATCCGCAACACCGCGCTCGTCATCGGCCCGGACGGCGAGATCGCCGGCGGCTACGACAAGATCCACCTGTTCGACGCGCGGATCGACGGCCGCTCCTTCGAGGCGTCCGGTGTCGAGACGGCCGGCGACCGGCCCGTCCTGCTGCGCGTCGCGGGCGCCACCGTCGGCCTGACGATCTGCTACGACGTGCGCTTTCCCGAGCTGTACCGGGCGCTGGCCCTGGCGGGCGCGGAGGTGCTGCTCGTCCCGTCGGCGTTCACGCAGCGGACGGGGGAGGCGCACTGGGAGCTGCTGCTGCGCGCCCGCGCGGTGGAGAACTCCGCCTTCGTGGTCGCGTCGGCGACCGTCCGGGGCGCCGAGGACGACGCGTTCCCGACCTACGGCCACGCCCTCGCCGCCGGGCCGTGGGGAGAGGTGCTGGCCGACCTCGGGACGGCGCCCGCCGCGAGCCGGGTCCTCGAACTGGACCTCGGCGAGGCGGCGCGGCGCAGGGAAACGCTCCCCGTGCTGCGCGGGGTGCGCCCGGACGCCTACGGTATCCCCGCAGAGATCATCGACATCGGCTGAGCCGCCGCCGGCCGAACCGCGACCGAAGCCACATCCGACCGAGCCACGACTGAGGGGGACGGGACATGTCCGCGGAACCGGAACTGCCCGAGGGGATCGTCCGAGCGGGGGAGCCGATCGGCGTCGGGAACGAGTTCACCGGTGTCCAGGTCCGCAAGGTGTGGACGCGCCAGGGCGAGCGCCTGGAGATCCTCGTCCCGAGGCACGGCCACCGCATCCTGCTGGACGCCATGCAGCTGGAGATCATCGCGCGGCAGGACCCGGAGCGGTTCACCCAGCTGTTCGCGGTGGCCCTCGGCTCCGAGGACGCGCCGGGCGCCGGGTGGGACCCGGACGCGGGGCGGGATCCGGGCGCCGGCGACGGCCCGGGCGGCGAGGAGGCCGGGCACCGATGACCGAGTCCAGGCCGGGCAACACGGTCGACGCGATCTACCAGACGCTCCGGGAGCGGATCATCGACGGCGCCTACGCGCCCGGCCTGCGGCTGTCCCAGGGCGGGCTGGCCACCGAGCTGGAGGTGTCCCGGACGCCGCTGCGCGAGGCGCTGCACCGGCTGGAGGCCGACGGCCTCGTGGTCGCGGAGGCCAACCGCGGCATGGAGGTCGCGCCGACCAGCGCCGCGCACGTCGAGCAGTACTACGGGCTCCGGCTGCTGGTGGAGCCGCCGACGATCGCCGGGATCGTCGCCGAGCTCACCGCCGGCGACCTGGCGCGGATGGACGCCGACCTCGAGCGGATGGAGGGCGACGGCCGCCGCATCCGCGACTTCCAGGAGGCGCACCTCCGGTTCCACCAGACCGCGCTCGGCCGCTACCCCCGGGCGTGGGCGGAGCTGACCGAGTCGCTGCACCTGAAGATCTACCGGCACCAGCGGCTCTACCTGTCCCACCCCGAGGCGCCGGAGGACTTCACCCGGCTGGACCGGCTGCTGCTGGAGGCGATGCGCGACCGCGACGCCCAGTCCGCCCGGCAGATCCTGGAGTTCCACCTGATCGACGCCGCGCTCGGGCTCGTCCTCGACCAGGAGCCCGACCACGCCTTCGGCCCCCTGCCGCTCGCCGCGCGCGGGCTCGGCATCGAGCTGGGCACGACGCCGGACGGCCGGATCGAGCGCCCCGGGACGCTGCGCTGGCTGCGGCCCGGCGTGCGCGGCGGGCTGAACCTGTCCACCGCCAACCTGCGGCACGTCCGCGAAGAAGGAGACACCGAATGACCGCGATCCGCTTCGGCATGATCGTGCCCAGCTCGAACACCACGATGGAGACCGAGATCCCCGCGATGCTGCGGGCCCGCGAGGAGGTCGCGCCGGAGCGGTTCACGTTCCACTCCGCGCGGATGCGGATGCAGCACGTGGACCCCGAGCAGCTCCGCGCGATGGACGACCAGTCCCTGGTGTGCGCCGAGCAGCTCGCCGACGCGGACGTGGACGTGATGGCCTACGCCTGCCTCGTCGCGATCATGGCGCACTCGCCCGGCTACCACCGGGTCAGCCAGCGGCGGCTGTCGGCGGTCGCGGGGAAGGCGCCGGTGCTGACGTCGGCGGGCGCGCTGGTCGAGGGGCTGCAGCACCTCGGCGCCAAGAAGGTCTCCGTCATCACCCCGTACATGAAGCCGCTGACCGGGACGGTCTGCGAGTACATCGAGGCCGAGGGCGTCGAGGTCCAGGACTCCGTCAGCCTGGAGGTCTCCGACAACCTCGCGGTCGGGCGGCTCGACCCGGCGGACCTCGTCGACATCGCCGCGAAGGTCGACACCTCGGGCGTCGACGCGCTCGTGCTGAGCGCGTGCGTGCAGATGCCGTCGCTGCCGGTCGTGCAGCGGATCCAGGACTCGTTCGACATCCCGGTGGTGACCGCGTCGGTCGCCACCGTATGGCGGACGCTGCGCGAGCTCGGCCTGGAGCCGGTCGTCCCCGGCGCCGGCTGGCTGCTCGCGGACCGGAGCTGATCTTTTCGGTTTCACAGGTGCATGCAGTTCTGCATTCAGCTGTGCATGCATCGCAGACCCCTACGCCCAGCAGGCGGTGTCGCTCACCGCCGGCAACGCCTGACCGGAGGAGACCATGCGCGTACACGGAATGGCCTGGGTCGGCTCGCGGACGCCGCGCTTCGACTCCATGCGCAGCTTCCTCGCCGACGTCGTCGGCCTCCCGGTCGGACTCGACCAGCCCGGCGCGGTCGTGTTCGACCTGCCCGACGGCGACGCCTTCGAGGTGTTCAAGCCCGCCGACACCGAGCACTCCTTCTTCGAGCACCCGGTCGCGGGCCTCCTCGTGGACGACGTCCGCGCGGCCCGCGAGGAGCTCGAGGCGCACGGCGTCGCGTTCATCGGCGACGTCCACGTGGGCGTCGAGACGTCCTGGGCCACCGAGTGGTCGCACTTCCGCGCCCCCGACGGGCACGTCTACGTGCTGGTCAGCCGCCCCGCGGCGCATCCGGGCGGGAGCCGCCGCGCGTTCGACGAGCTGCGGATCTGCCTGCGCGTCCCCGACCTCGACGCGGCCGTCCGGACCTACCGGGACGGCCTCGGCCTGCCGGTCGTGGACGAATGGACGCACCCGGGCGGGCAGCGCGGCGTGCTGTTCGCCGTCGCGCCCGCCGCGATCGAGCTGTTCGACGAGGCCCAGTGGGACTTCGTCGACGACGCCGAGACCGGGACCCGGCACGGCCGCGATCACGCCCTGCGCGTCGAGGTCGGCGACGAGGCGGAGCTGCGCGCCCTGGCGTCCCGCCTCGCCGCCGCCGGCGCCGCCGTCGGGGACGAGGTCGTCGACACGCCATGGGAGCAGCGCTGCCTGCGCGTGGGCCTGCCCGGAGACGAGCAGCTCACCCTCTTCACACTGCCGGACGAGGAGCGCCGCGTGCGGCGGGCCGCCCGCCGCCTGCTGCCCCGCTGAGCCGATCGGGCCGCAGCACCGGCTGCGCGGTGAACCCGAGCATGGCGGCGGAGTACCGCTACCCCAGGAGGTGCCCTGCCGCGTCCCCTGGCTACACGGCGGCGGCGGCGGGCACGTGCCGCGAGTGGGACGCCGCCCTGCCGGTGTGCGCGGAGATCGCGGGCAGCTCCACGGTGACGCGGATCCCGCCGGCGGGACGCGGGGTGAGGGTGAGCGTTCCGTCGTGCGCCTGAGTGATCGTCTTGACGATGGCCAGGCCGAGCCCGACGCCCGCGTGGTCGGTGTGCGTGCGTTCGGTGCCGCGCTGGAAGGGCTCCGTGAGCGTCGAGACCAGCTGCGGGGCGAGCTTCTCGCCGGTGTTCTCGACCGTGAGCACCACCGACCTGGCCCGGACGCCGGTGCTGATCCGCACGGTGCCGTGTTCGGGCAGGTTGTGGACGATCGCGTTCTGCACGAGGTTCATGGTCAGCTGCAGCAGGAGCGCCTGCGACCCGACCGCGGGGGCGACGTCGCCGCAGGTCTCGATGCCGATGCCGCGCTCCTCGGCGAGGGGGAGGAGCGTCTCGGTCGCCTCTTCCGCGATGAGGGACAGGTCGACGTCCTCCCGGGTGAAGGACCGCTGGTTCGCGCGGCTGAGGAGGAGCAGCGCCTCGGTGAGCTCGATCGCCCGGTTGTTGACGGCGTGCAGGCGGCCGATGACCTCGCGGGCGTCGCGGTCCGGATCGGTGCGGGCCACGTCGAGCAGCGCCTTCGAGATCGCCAGCGGGGTCCGCAGCTCGTGCGAGGCGTTGGCCGCGAACCTCCGCTGCTCGGTCACGTGCGCCTCGAGCTGCGCGAGCATCGTGTCGAAGGCGTCGGCGAGCTCCCGGAACTCGTCCTGGCGGCCCGGCAGCCGGATCCGGTGGGAGAGCGATCCCGTCGAGGCCAGGCGGGCGGCGTCCGCGACGCGGGTCAGCGGGGCGAGCATCCGGCCGGCCAGCAGCCACCCTCCCGCGAGCCCGAACACCAGCAGGAACGCCATGACCGCCGCCGCCCTCGGCGCGAAGACGCGCAGGAGGTTGGACCGGATGGGGAAGACACCGGTATCGGTGGTGCCGGCGGCCACGAGGAGCGCACGGTTGGGGACGTAGCGCAGCAGGAACACCCACACGGCGGCGAGCAGCAGGGCTCCCGCGAGCATGAGGAACGCCGCGTAGCTGAGGGTGAGTCTGAGGCGGACGCTCAGCCCGGGCGCTCTATCCACGGTCCCCTCCTTCGCGCCCGGCCTCCGCCTGCGCGTCGATGCGGTGGCCGGCGCCCGGCACGGTGGCGATGATTGCGGCGACGAGGACGTCGAGCACGGCGAACTGCTTCCTGGTCAGCGAGACGTGGCGGCCGTCCCGGTAGACCTCGCGGCGGAACGGGTCCAGCCGCAGGCCGGCGATCTCCCGCACCGGGGGCCTGCTGCAGGCCCGCCTGCGGTCGAGGACGGCGATGTCGTAGGCGTTGATCCCCAGCAGCCCCAGAGCGGTGTCGCCGTCCCCGGCGATGTCGGCCGCGATCGCTTCCAGGCGAAGGCCATCGCGGACGGCTTCCGCCATGTAGGGCTCGTCCTCGACGATCAGCACGCGCATGCCCTCGATGCTACGAACCGCCGCGTATCGTCGGCGTATCGAAAACCGCATACGCGGCGGCAACACCGGCCTGCGTTGACTGGCGGCATGACCTCGAACCCGCGCCGGGCCGCGCCGGACGCCGCGCACGACGGCGTGACGTTCTACGTCAACAGCGGCCGGCGCTCCCTCCGACGCGACGACGTGGCTCTCCCGGAACGGCGCCGAGTACGGGCTGTGCCGGATCTATCGCAATGAACCCTGGCACTACGAGCTGCGCACCAGCGCGATCGATCGTGGCTCCCCGGATGTACGCGCCGACCCCACCCATGACCCGAGGATGAAGCAGTGACCGACAGCGAACGAGGACGGACGATGGCGCAGGCGGACGTGGCGGAGACCGACCTGGGCGGCGCCCCTGACCGCGGCGCCGGTACCTGGCGTGACGGCGTCCGCCGGGCGGCCCGCCGCGCCTCCCGGCCGGAGCCGTGGAGGCGCGGTCCGGTCCTCGCGGCGCTGGCGCTGCTGCTCGGCCTGGTCATGCTGCTGCACGCGGAGATCCCGAACCGGATCGGGAACCTCGGGAGCCTGGTGGAGACGATCCTGCCGTGGCTCGGCCTGTTCGTCCCGGTGCTGCTGGCTCTGGCGCTGTGGCGCCGCTCTGCGTCCGCGACGGTCGCGCTGCTGGTGCCGGTCGCGGTGTGGCTGGGCCTCTTCGGCGGGCTGCTCGCCGACAAGTCCCACCCGGGCGGCGACCTCACCGTGGCCAGCCAGAACGTCGGCGCCGACAACCCCGACCCCGCCGGCACCGCCCGCGACCTGGCCGCCGCCGGAGCGAACCTGCTGGCGCTGGAAGAGCTGACCCCGCAAGCCAAAGGGGTCTACGAGAAGGAGCTGGCGAAGGCGTACCCGTACCACACGGCGCAGGGCACGGTCGGGCTGTGGAGCAAGCTGCCGCTGTCCGACGTCCGGCCGGTCGAGATCGAGACGGACTACGGCCCCCTGGCGGCCACCAAGCCGGCCGACGTCAAGCTGGCCTACAACCGGGCGCTGCGCGCCACGGTGGCCACGGACCACGGGCCGCTGGCGGTCTACGTCGCCCACCTGGGGTCCGCGCGCGTGAATCCGAGGGCGGGCTTCTGGACGGTCTCGCGGGACAGGAACGCGCAGGCGCTCGGCAGGGCCATCGCCGCCGAGCCGAACCGGCGGGTGGTGCTGCTCGGCGACCTGAACGGCACCACGGACGACCGCGCCTTCGACGGCATCACCTCGCAGATGCGCTCGGTCCAGGACGTGGCCGGGGACGGCTTCGGCTTCAGCTGGCCGGCGGAGTTCCCGATGGTGCGGATCGACCAGATCCTGGTCAGAGGCATGAAACCGGAGAACTCGCGGGTCCTGCCCGCCACCGGCAGCGACCACCGGCCGGTGGCGGCCGGGATCGACTGGTGACCGCGCCGGCCGCCGAGGCGTGGCGAGGGTGGGGGATTTCGCCAACTCTTGCCGGATCTCGCCGGGAAGGTTGACCTTGGCGCGGTGCGGCCGAACCTATGCTACAGATCGTGACAATTCAGAGACGTACCGTGTTGGCGGGTGTCGCCGGGCTGGCCGGCGCGGGCCTCTGCGCCGCGTGCGGCGCGGGTTCGTCCCCGCGCGGCACGGCCACGAGACGCGGTACCGGCGGTTCCGAGGGCGCCTCCGCCGCGGCGCGGCCCGTCCGGTCGCGGGCGGAGGAGGTCGTGCACGGTGCGCGGACCGCCCGTGCCGTGGCCTTGACGTTCCACGGGTCCGGCGACCCGGCGCTGGCGCGGCGGCTCCTCCGGGAGGTGAACGCGGCGGGGGCGTCCATCACGGTCATGGCGGTCGGGAGCTGGCTGGACGAGGAGCCGCGCATGGCGCGGGCGTTCCTGGACGGCGGCCATGAGCTGGGCAACCACACGCAGAACCATCGCGACATCGACGCGATGCCCGCAGCGGCCTCGTACGCCGAGATCGCCCAGTGCGCCGAGCGGCTGCGGAAGCTGACCGGAACGGCGGGCGCCTGGTTCCGGCCGTCGCAGGCGCAGCACGCGTCGCCGCGGGTGCGGGCTCAGGCGGCGGCGCTGGGATATCGCGGCTGCCTGTCCTGGGACGTGGACTCGCTGGACTTCACCGATCCCGGCGCGTCGGCCATCACCCGCCGAGTGCTCGGCGGGGTGCGCGGCGGCTCGGTGGTGAGCATGCACCTGGGGCATGCGGGGACGGTCGAAGCGCTCCCGTCGATCCTGGACGGCCTGCGGGGGCGCGGGCTGCGTCCCGTCACCGTTTCGGAGTTGGTGGGCACATGAGGCGCCGATGGGTGATCGTGGCCGCCGCGGGGGTGCTGGCCGCGGCGTGCTCCTCTGAGGGCCCCGCCGGCGGCGCGCGCGAACAGGCGCCCGGGAACGCCGTCGCCAAGGTGCTGAAATCGCCGGTGGACCTGTACGAGCACGACCGGCCCGGCCTGCTCGGCCCGGCGGTCCGCGACCTGCCGGCGCGGGTGTACGTCCCCGACTCCGAGGGCGGCGACGTGATCGTGCTGGACCAGAAGACGTTCAAGCGGATCGGACGGTTCAAGGTCGGCCGCAGGCCGCAGCACGTCGTCCCCTCCTGGGACCTCAAGACGCTGTGGGTCAACGACAACGACTCCAACGACCTCGTCCCGATCGACCCGCGCACCGGAACGCCCGGCAAGCCCGTCCAGGTCGACGACCCCTACAACATGTACTTCACCCCGGACGGCCGCTTCGCGATCATCATGGCGGAGCGGCTCCAGCGCATCGACTTCCGGGACGCCCACACGATGCAGGTGCGCAAACGCGTGAACGTGCCGTGCACCGGCCCCAACCACGCCGACTTCTCGGCGGCGGGGGACTTCTTCCTCACCGCCTGCGAGTTCTCCGGCGACGTCCTGCGCCTCGACACCCGCAGGCAGCAGGTCACGGGCGTCGTCAAACTGGCGGACCACGCGATGCCGCAGGACGTGAAGACGTCCCCGGACGGCAAGACCTTCTACATCGCCGACATGTCCACCAACGGCGTCTGGACGATCGACGCCGCGACCTTCCGCAAGACCGGCTTCATCCCCACCGGCAAGGGCGCGCACGGCCTGTACGTGAGCCGCGACTCCACGACCCTCTACGTCACCAACCGCGGCGAGGGCACCATCTCGCTCATCTCGTTCAAGACCGGCCGGGTCGTGCGCCGCTGGCGGCTGCCCGGCGGCGGCTCACCGGACATGGGCGGTGTCTCGGCGGACGGAAAGGTGCTGTGGCTGTCGGGCCGCTACAACTCCGAGGTCTATGCGATCTCCACCTCCACCGGCCGGCTGATCCGCCGCGTCCGCGTCGGCGACGGACCCCACGGCCTGTGCGTGTATCCCCAGCCGGGTCGCTACTCCCTCGGCCACACCGGCGTCTTCCGCTGAACGCGTCCGCCTGGTGCGAAATCCGCGCTCCTATTGGCGTGAATGTGCGCCGACTGCGTTTTCAAGAACGTCTCGCCGAACGGCGGCCTCGTACGATCTCTTGATCAGGTCTCGGGGAATTGCACCTGCAGGACCAACGGGCTGGCGTCGGGGCCGGTCTGGGGCTCGACGAGCATTCCCGCGGCGGTGAGAGCGGTGGTGTAGGCGGCGAGCTCGGCGAAGGGGCTGAGCGTGCGGCGGCGGGCACGGGAGGCGCAGGCGACCAGGAAGGGTTCGCCGTCGCGGCCGCCGTCGACGAAGAACCCGTCGCCGGGGTGGCGGAACTCGGGGCGTCCGGCCTTGCGGAGGACCGTCCGAATGGTCTCGGCGTCGCGGTCGCGCCTTGTCCGCAATGGCTCCTGCCAGCGTCCGTATCCGAAGGCGGGAACGTCTCCGACCTGTTCGGCGAGAGTGGACAAGCTGTCATCTCCTGTACATGCGCAGGCCACCGGAGTAGGCGGTGGCCAAGGGGCGTTCAAAGGTCCGGGGCGACTAAAGGGGTTGTGGATATGCCCGGCCAATGGAAGTTCAACCGTGTGCGCCGCCCGACCCGGCGTGGCCGGGCAGCGCATCCGGTGCGATGCCGTACCGGTGACAGCCGATCCTCGCGAAGGCGCCCATGGTGCGCTCGCGGACGAACACCCGCTCGTTGTCGCCGAACTCCTCCTGACGCTCGAACTCCTGCACGAAAGGATCGATCGACGTCAGCAGCATCCTCGCTCACCTCCGAAGATCCCCAGGCCCACCGGACCCGGGACACCCTGTCCCTCACCGAGAGGAACCCTACAACTGAAATTGTAAGTACCATGCTGCTGGGATCGTCAAACATCGACTTGAGCATCCGGCCTTCCCGCACGGTCGCCGCCACCTGCGGCTCAGCTGTTCACCTAGGTCACCTAGACGCTTCGCTGGTGGGGAGCCCGAGCCGTACGACGCTTCGTCGGCCGGTCCGGCACGGCCGGTCGCCGGCGTTTCAGGGGCCGTCAAGGCCGTTCCCGGACCCTGCTTGACATCTTCCTCCAGCCGTGGGTAAAGAGAAGTTGTATCGGTCGTTGGCCTGGTGACGCTCGTAGAGGTTCCGGGGAGTGATCGAGATGCAGGGCATGGCCCGGACGCGGACGCCGCGGCAGGACGTCCGCGAGTTCGCGGAGTTGGTCTACGCCGACGAGCAGTGGCTGCGCGACGAGTTCGACGCGCTGGTCGCGGCGAGCTACGGTGCGCCACCCGCCTGGCCCGGGCCGCCCGCTCCTCCGGAGACTCCGCCCACCGGGCGACCGTGGCGATATCTCGTGCCGACGTCCCCTGACCGCCTCTCGGACAGGGACCCGACCACCTCCCGCAGAGGGATCAGGCGCCAGCGCTCACCTCCGCCGCTTCCAAGCCCGCCCCGTATCGGCGGCCCCGCCGCAACCTGGAGGCCGGTTCCCGCGACGGCCCGGCCATGACGCACTCGACGGCGGACCCGCACGATCGGGGGCGCGCTCCGCATCACGGCACCGATCAGCGGAAAGGAGGAAACGGCAAGAGGAAGAGAGTCTCGCTCAGCGTCAGCGCATCGGCCAGGCCGGCGAGTCCCCCTCACTCCTCGCTGGCCTGGCCGCCGTCATGCCCGTGCGATGCGCACCGACATCGAACCGTGCCGACATCGGCTCACGCCGTCGGCGGCTCCCGGCCGGGCGCGCTCTCGGCCTCCGGGGGCGTTCGGTCGAAATGCGGCGCCAGCAGCCGGGCGGACGTCTGGCGGGTCGCGAGGACGATCGCCCCGAGCACCTCCGCGCGGTCGCCGAGAACGCTTCCGGTGACGGTGATGCCCTGGTTGATCGCCGGGGGGAGGCGGTCGCCCAGCACTTCGCGGATCCCGTCGAGCAGGGGGCGGCCGAGCGCGGCGACCTGCCCGCCGACGACGACCATCCGCGGTTCGAGCATCGCGCAGATGCCCGCGAGCGCTTGGCCGACCATGCGGCCGGCGTCGGTGACCACCCGCCGTGCCCCCGGATCGTCGGCCGCGAGCAGGGCGACCACGTCGGTGATGGTGGTGTCCGGCCCCCGCGTGCGGGAGAAGGCGGCGGTGAGCGCCTGCGCGCCCACGGCGGTCTCCAGGCAGCCGCGGTTCCCGCAGCGGCAGACGTACCCGCCGTCCACCACGGCGATGTGGCCGAGTTCGCCCGCCGTTCCGGTGGCGCCCTGGTAGGAGCGGCCGTCCAGGATCAGCCCCGCGCCCACACCGTCCGACAGCATGATGTAGATCAGGTCGTCCACGCCGCGTCCGGCGCCGAAGGTCCATTCGGCGAGGGCGCCCAGGTTGGCGTCGTTGCCCACGTGCACCGGCAGGCCGATGCGCCGGTTCAGATGCGCCGCGATGTCGGCGTCGGTCCAGCCGGACAGCATGGACGGCAGGCTCAGCGTGTGCGAGCGCGACTGGACGGGCGCCGATACCGCGACGCCCATGCCGAAGATGCGCCCGGCGTCCCGTCCCACGGTCGCGACCAGGTCGAGGGCGGTGTCGGCGATGAACTCCAGGGCCTCGTCCGGACGGTGGTCGACGTCGAGCTCGCGGTGGTGCTCGCCCAGGACGCCGCCGGACAGGTCGGCCAGCAGCACGCGGACGTCGGTGTGGCGCAGGTGCACGCCGAGCAGCCCGCCGCCCTCGGGGTTGAGCGTGAGCGGGGTCGCGGGCCGGCCTCCCCGGGCCGTCGACGGGGCCGCCCCGTCGGCCGACTCGGTCAGCACGCCCTCGGCGAGGAGCGCGGTGACGAGGCCGGAGACGGTGGTCCGGGACAGGCCGGTCGCCCGGGCGATGCCGACCCTGCTGATCCGGCCGTGCCGCCGGACGGCGTCGATGACCAGCAGCCGGTTGCGCGAGCGCAACGAGGTGAGGGATCCGGGAGCGTCGTCCACGGTGACGACCCTAGAGGTTTATCCGCACTCTGTATTAACTATGGCCATTTCCGGCCTTATTTGTTCTTGACGCTGATTAACCCGCGTTCCTACAGTTCAGCAAAGCCGACGGCCGCATGGAGGCCGGGGCTCCACCCCCCTTTGGAGTTGGCGTGCGCGAGAACACATCGAGGCTGCTCGTGAGACGGACACTCCTCCGCAGAGGGACCGTCGGCCTGACCGCCCTGGCGGCGGCCGCGTCGCTCACCCTGTCCGCGTGCGGGAACGGTTCGGACGACGATTCGAAGGGCGGTTCGGGGTCCGGGACGGTGAAGGGCAAGGTCGGCGTGATCCTGCCCGACACCACCTCGTCCACCCGGTGGGAGAGTTTCGACCGGCCGTACCTCGAGCAGGCGTTCAAGGCGGCGGGCGTCAAGTACGACATCCAGAACGCCGAGGGCTCGACCCAGCGGTTCCAGACGATCGCCGACCAGATGATCACGAGCGGGGTCAGCGTGCTGCTGGTGACGGGGCTCGACTCGAACTCCGCGGCGGCCGTGCAGCGCAAGGCCCGGTCGCAGGGCGTCAAGACGATCGACTACGACCGGCTGACGCTCGGCGGCGTGTCGGACTACTACGTCTCCTTCGATAACGTCCGTGTCGGCGAGGAGCTGGGCAAGGGCCTGCAGAAGTGCCTGGGCGACAAGCCGGCCAACATCGCCTACCTGGACGGCTCGCCCACCGACAACAACGCCACCCTTTTCGCCCAGGGCGCGCACAACATTCTGGACAAGGTCTCCAGCTACAAGAAGGTGGCGGAACAGGCGGTCCCCGACTGGAAGCCGGAGAAGGCGGCGACCATCTTCGAGCAGATCTGGACCGAGCAGCACGGCAAGATCGACGGCGTGCTGGCCGCCAACGACAACCTCGGCAACGCCGCGATCGCGGTGGCGAAGAAGAACCAGGAGGGCGGCAAGGTCGCCGTCACCGGGCAGGACGCCACCCTCCAGGGACTGCAGAACATCCTGGACGGCACCCAGTGCATGACCGTCTACAAGCCCGTCAAGCAGGAGGCCGACGCCGCCTCCAAACTCGCCATCTCGCTGCTGAAAGGCCAGAAGGGCGAGACCAGCGCCACGGTGAACGACCCGCAGGGCAAGCGGGACGTGCCCTCGGTGCTGCTCATCCCGATCGGGATCTTCAAGGACAACGTCAAGCAGGTCGTCGCGGACGGTTTCGTCAAGGCCGCGGATCTGTGCAAGGGCGCCTATGCGGCCAAATGCAAGGACGCCGGCGTCCAGTGACCCGAGCGGCCTGAGGCCGCCGAGAACGAGGCCGAGAACCGAGCTCGGCGCATCGGATGTTCAGGCCGGCGCCGGCCCCCGGCGGTCGGGTGCTGCATGGGCCTCCAACAGGCCATCGACCCCGCGCAGGAAGGTTTCCGAGACCAGCGCGGGGTCGAAGAGGCAGCCGGAGGCCATGGCGCCGTCGCGCATCATCACGAAATGCCGTGCGGCGAGTTCTGCGGGCGTCTTCCGGATGCGCGCCAGCAATTCGGTCACGGTGTCCAGGAACCATTGCCGGTGGGCGATCACGGCCTTGTGGACGGGGTGATCGGGGTCGGGGTATTCGGCGGCGGCGTTCAGGAAGGCGCATCCCCGGAAATCGGTGGACCGGATGCCCTGCGCGATGGACTCGCCGATGGCCCGGACGGTGTCGGCCGCCGGTAGCCCGCGGGCGACGGCATCGTCCACCTGGGCGCGCATGGCCCGGTCCACCTCGTCCAGATAGGCGAGGATGAGGTCTTCCTTGCCGGGGAAGTGCCGGTAGAGGGTGGCCCGCGTCACCTGAGCCTCCGCGACGATCCGGTCGATCCCGACCGAGTGGATCCCCTCCGTGTAGAAGAGCCTCGTCGCCGTGCCCAGCAGGCGGTCGCGCGCTTCGGAGGGCCTGCCTCCGGATTCTCGCCCCATGGGGACATCGTAGCGAGTAGAACGTTCGGTCTTGACAGGGTCCCGGCCGAGTTGCGATGGTGAGCAAGACAGAACGTTCGTTCTACCTGAGGCGGCCTGCCGCCGCCCACCGGCTGAACGCGCTCCCCACGCCTGACCACCGTTGAGAGGACCACCGTGACCGCCATCGCCTCGAAGAGCATCGCCGGTACCGCCTACACCCTGCGGCGGCTGTACTTCGCCCGCTTCGGATTCGCCGTCGTCTGGGCCCTCGTGATGTTCGCGACCGCTTCGGACCTGGGGCCGCTCGCGGTCACCCTGCTCGTGCTGTACCCGCTGTTCGACGTGGCCGCCGCCGTCATCGACGCCCGCACGTCGCGCGGCGCCGGTTCGCCCGTGCTGCTGTACGTGAACATCGCGGTCAGCCTGCTCACCGCCGCCGGCGTCGCCGCCGCGTGCGCGTCCGGCATCCCGGCGGTCCTGCGGGTCTGGGGCGCCTGGGCCGTCGTGGCCGGGCTCGTCCAGCTGATCGTGGGCGTGACCCGCCGCGAGATGGGCGGCCAGTGGCCGATGATCATCAGCGGCGCCATCTCCGTGCTCGCCGGCGGCTCGTTCATCATCGGTGCCTCCGCCGACGACCCGACGCTCACCAACGCGGCCGGCTACGCCATTCCCGGCGGCATCTTCTTCCTGCTCTCGGCCCTCCGTCTCGGCCGCACCGCGAAGGAGGGCTGACAGGGCATCGGTGCCCGACCGGCCCACGGCACGCAATCACTGTTTCAACGGCATCATCGTGAAATAAGAGAACAGGTCTTCTCCTTAAGGTGATTTGCCGGTCGCAACGTATCCGTATCGCACCACATTGGATGCGTGCACTGTCCGGAATGTCTTTCCAGAATTATGATTGCCGCTGCATGTTCAGTGATTTCCCTGATACCTGTGTGGGTTGCAGGTCTGCACAGTCGAGTCGGGCCCCGGCTAGGGGTCTAATTCGGAGGGAAGGGGAAATGATGGGCAGAAATACCAGGAAGCGCACCGGGGTGGGAATCATCTCTCTGGGGGCGGTCCCGTTGGTCGCGGCCCTGGGCGGCCCGGCGCCGGCCGCCCTGGCGCGCACCGCTCCCGCCACCCCCGCGGCGCCGGCCTCGCTGGTGCGCGCGAACATGTCGTACGCGCTGTACCAGGCCCGAGGCGGCCGGATCACCTGCGGGTTCGACGGCTACACCACCACCCGCGGCCGGCACGAGGGCATCGACATCGCCCGCGGCGTCGGGTCGGACGTGCACGCCCTGGTCGGCGGAAAGATCATCTACATCGCCCGCGGCCACACCGGCAGGTCGGGGCTGTCCACGATCTCCATCTACAACGCCTCGCTGCGGAAGACGGTGATCTACCTGCACTCGGCTCCGCGGTCGTCCCTGCGCGTGGGCCAGACGGTCGGCCGCGGGCAGGTCATCGCCGACGAGTCGTGGAACGGGGTGTCGAGCCGTTCGACCGCGCACACCCACGTCGAGATGCGTCTCGGCAGCCGGACGCACGCGGCCAAGAGCGTCGGCGACCCGCACCTGGACAATCCGAACCCGGGCCGGTTCTGGAACTCCCAGGGCTACAACGTCCGATAGCGGGCGGTCACCTGCCCGAGCATGAAGTCGCCGGCCGCCCGAGCTCCCTTCTCCAGGGGGCGGGCGGCCGCGGCCGTTTGAGGACCATCGGTGCACCGTCCCGCGTGAACCATCCCCAGGTGCCGCGATCGGCCTGCTTGAAACGAGCCTTTCGGGCCGACGAAGACCGGATGCACGGGAACGAGCAGCCGGCTGCGGGCCGAAACTGAGGCACAGATCACCGTCGCGGCCGCGGCTCGCGGATTCTTTGCCCGCGCATGAATGGACGCCCCGTTTGTTGGTAGGTCTAACCATCCCGGAAGTGGTGAAGCGAGGCAGGAGGTGGCGGCATGACCGCGATACCGAGCACGCGGCCGCTCGGTCCGAGGATGCGGGTGGACGTGGCGGCCGCGGATTCGTGGTTGGTGATCGAGTTGCAGGGAGAACTGGACATCGCCACCGTCCCGGCGGTGGTGGAGCAGGCGGAGACGGCGATCGCGATGGGCGGGGCGCCGCGCCTGGCGCTGGACCTGTCGCGCGTGAGCTTCTGCGACTCGTCAGGGATCAACGCGTTCATCCGGCTGTGGAAGCGACTGCGCGCGGCGGGTGGTGAGCTGGCGCTGCTCCGGCCCCATAGAAGGGTCGCCACGGTGCTGAGGCGAACCGGCCTGGATCGCGTCCTGCGGATCTGCGAGGCGCTCCCGGCCTGAGCGAGACCGATTCCCGGTACGCCGTGCGGGTGCCGAGCGCCCTGCCGTCGAGCGTTGACAAGCGGCCGGGCTCCGCCTAGCTTTACAAGCATCTGCTTGTACAAGAGAATGCTTGTACAAGGCGAGAGGGGATCGCGATGACCGGTATCACCAGCACGCGGGACGCGGACTACACCGCGGCCCTGAACCTGCCCGTCACGCCCGCCGCCGTGGCGGCGCTGTTCACGTCCGCCGCCGGCGTCAGCCGCTGGTGGGGGCCGACCGAGGGTGACGGGGCGGTCGGCGGCACCCTCGTCACCGCCTTCGGCGAGTACGGCGCCAACGCGGTGCGCGTCCTCGAGGCCGGACCCGACCGTGTGGTCTGGGAGTCGATCGCGCCGGACGGGACGGTGCCCACCGGCCACACCGAGGAGTGGCTCGGCACGAGGATGGAGTTCGACATCGTCCCCGCCGGCGGCGGCACCGAGCTGCGCTTCCGGCACGTCGGCCTGACCCCGCGGCTCGACTGCTGGGACGCCTGCGCCGACGCCTGGAGGCACTTCATGGCGAGCATCGAGACCCTCGCCGAGACCGGCACCGGCACCCCGTTCGGGACGTGAGATCCTGGCCCGATGTCCGAGCGGAAGCAGGCGGTGCCCGCGGCGCCCGACGCGGTGCTGCGGGCGCTCGCCGACCCCCACCGGCGGCGGATCCTGCGCCTCGTCCAGCACACCGAGCTGGCCGCGGGCCAGATCGCGGCGTCCTTCCCCCTCACCCAGCAGGCGGTCAGCCAGCACATCGGCGTGCTCAAGCAGGCCGGGCTGCTCGCCGAGCGCCGCGAGGGGACCCGCCGCCTGTACGCGCTGCGCCGCGAGGCACTGGAGCCGGTCCGCGACCTGCTCTCGGAGTTCTGGCCGGACGCCCTCGGCCGCCTGAAGAGGGCCGTCGAGACAGCCCACCCGCGTCCACCGAAGGGGCCGCAGTGACCGCCGAGATCCGCGACGGAGCCGTCCTCGCCGCCGAGCGCATCGAGGCGCCGCCCGAGGTCGTGTTCCCCTACTTCACCGACCCCGCGCTCATCGTCACGTGGATCGGCGACCGGGCGGACCTCGACCCCCGGCCGGGCGGCGTGTTCGCGCTCGACATGGGCGAGAGCCTCGTCCGCGGCGCCTACGTCACCGTCGACCCGCCCCACCGCGCCGTGTTCACCTGGGGAGTCCCCGGCGACGACGCGCTGCCGCCCGGGGGATCGACCGTCGAGGTCGTGCTGACCCCCGACGGCGACGGGACGATGGTCGTGCTCACCCACCGCGGCCTGCCGGCCGTCCACCTGGACGGCCACCGCGCCGGCTGGGAGAGCAAGCTCGGCGCGCTGCCCGCCGCGGCCGGCTGACCGACGACGCGTGCTCGAACGCGCCGCGCGGCCACTATTGCCATAAGGGCAGCCTCGTGACCGGCCGCAATGGTTCTCTGATGAGATCCGCCCGGGGCACGCATTGCGTTGTGGCCGTCCACACCCGAGGCTGGAGCAATGCGCCCTACCCCTCGATGGATCGCCAAGGTGGTCATCGCCTGGGCGGTGATGATGGCCGGTGCCTGCGTCGCTGGCCAGGCGTGGCGCGGTGAGTCGCTGGTGATAGGTGCGGTGTTCAGCCTGATGCTGGCCGCGATGGTCACCGCGCTCAGTGTCGTGGTGGAGCGGGACGGGCAGGCCGGTCGACGCCGCCGCGAGGCGGACGCGCTGCGCCGGATGGTGTACGGCGACGAGAAGCCCCCGGAGATGCCGATGTGATCGGTGCACCGGTCGGCGCCCCCCACGAAGATTTCAAGGTGGCCGATTTGCCAACGCCTTCTTCAACACCGGCACTGAGCGCAGCAGTGAGCGCCCGGCGCCCGGGGCGGCTGCCGGGCGCCGGGCGCTTCGGTCATTTGAGGACGCGGTACCAGAGGTTCGCGGCCTTCGGGGTGTGCGTGACGTCGAGCTGCTCGAGCCGGACGTCCGTCCCGCCCGGATGGTCGAACAGGCGGACGCCGTCGCCGAGCAGGACGGGCGCGACGATGGCCAGTACCTCGTCGAGCTCGCCGGCCTCCAGGCACTGCCGGGCCGTCTCGGCGCCGAGGACGTTGACGTACCCGCCGCCCGCGGCCTCTCGCGCGGCGGCGACGGCCCGGCCGAGGTCGCCGACGAACGTGACGTCCGGGATCGCGACGTCCGGCGGGCGGTGGGTGAGGACGAACTGCGGCCCGGTCCAGCCGCCGCCGAACGGCTTGCCCTCCCGTTCGGCGTCGCCGCGGTAGGGGTCGTCGCCGCCGAAGGTGCGGGCGCCGACCAGCAGCGCGCCGATGCCGCCGATCAGGTCGTCCACGATCGGGTTCGGGCCGAAGTGGGGCGCCGCCCACGACATGTCGCCGCCGGGGCCGGCGATGAACCCGTCCAGCGACATCGTGGCGGAGTAGAGCAGCTTTGCCATGGTCAACCTCCGTGTGCTCCGGTCTTCCCGTTGAGACGGCGGAACACGCGGAAGCTCATCGGTGCCCCGCCGGCGGCCGGTCGTCCAGGCCGAACAGCGGGAACAGGCGGGGCTCGTGGAAGGCCACCATCTCGGTGATCCGGTCGCCCTCGACGGTCAGGACGCCGAGAGCGAAGGGCCGGTGGTCGGACCGGCCCGGCGGCCGGACGTACAGCGCGGCGGCCGGCTGCCGGTTCGATCCGACCGGCACCGCCTTCAGCGCGCCCACGTAGTGGGGGGAGCCGGGGTCCCAGCTGGTGGCCAGCGTGGCCAGTACCGCCTCGCGCCCTTGGAACCACGCCGGGTACGGCGGCATCATCGCGCGGACTTCCGCGGCCAGCAGGTCCGCCATCGCCGCCGGGTCGGCGCGGTCGACCGCGTCCATGTACCGGCGCAGGACCTCGCGTTCCTCCGCGTCGAGCTCCGGCCGGGCCGTCCAGTTCAGGCGTTGGGGCGGCAGGCGGTCGCGCATCGTCGCCCGGGCCCGCTGCAACGCGCTGTTGACCGAGGCGACGCTCGTCTCCAGCACGTCGGCGGCCGACCGGGCGGGGAAGCCGAGCACGTCGCGCAGGATCAGCGCCGCCCGCTGCCGCGCCGGAAGGTGCTGGATCGCGGCCAGGAACGCCAGCTCGATCGTCTCGCGGCCGACCACCACGGCGTCCGGCTCGGCCGCGTCCAGCAGCCGGTCCGGGATCGGCTGCAGCCAGGGCACCTCGCCGCGGGGCGGCAGGCCGGAGGTCTCCGGGTCCGCCGGCGGCGCCAGGTCGTGCGGCAGCACCCGCCTGGCCCGCCCGCCCAGCACGTCCAGGCAGGCGTTGGTCGCGATCCGGTACAGCCACGCCCGGACGGTGGAGCGGCCCTCGAACCGGTCCAGGTTCTTCCAGGCGCGCAGGAACGTCTCTTGCACGACGTCCTCGGCCTCTTCGATCGAACCGAGCATCCGGTAGCAGTGCACCCGCAGTTCGCGCTCGTGCCGGCGGACCAATGCCGCGAACTCCTCGCCGCCGCCCTCGGGGACCGCCGCCCCGCCGTCCCGGACCACGTCGTCGCGCTTCACGCCCACGGCCCACCTCCCGACCATCGGGACCAGCATCGCCGATGCGGCACGGCCGGCGGGGCCGGACGCCCGATCCGCCGCGCGGAGACGCCGATCCGGGAGGCGGGAGCGTCTTCGCAGGTCAGATGGGCGGGTACCGGGTGCCGTCCGACATGGTGCTCAGATGAGCAAAATGCTACGCAAATGTTGCGCCCGCGTGAACGGGGTTCTTACGGTGTGACCCCCAGCACAACCCGGGAGGGCAAGATGCGAAGAACGTTCCTGGCAGGGGCGCTCGCGACGGTGGTCACGGTGGCGTCGGCGTGCTCGGTGTCGACCGGGCCGAGCGGTGGTTCGGAGCACAAGGGCGGTGACGGCGGCCAGCTGACGATCGGGTTCAGCGAGGTCACCCAGCAGTCGCCGTTCTACGTCCAGCTGAAGGACGGTGCGCAGCAGGCGGCGGCCAAGGCGGGGGCCAAGCTGCTGTTCGCGGACGCCAACGGCGACGTCACCAAGCAGAACAACGACATCCAGGACCTGATCACGCGGGGCGTGGACGTCCTGCTGGTCAACCCCGTGGACCCGAAGGGCGCCGCGGCGGGGCTGGCGGCGGCCAAGGCCGCGAAGATCCCCGTCATCACCCTGGACCGGCCGGTGCCGGAGGGGGCGGCGTCGCACGTCGGGCGCGACAACGTGCAGATGGGCAAGCTGGTGGGGCAGCGGCTCGCGCAGGCGCTCGGCCCGGCCGGCGGCAAGGTCATCGAGATCCAGGGCGACGCCGGCGGCGCGGTCGCCCGGGACCGCGGGAACGGCTTCGCCCAGGGCGTCCAGGGCAACCCGAAGATCAAGATCGTCAAGGGCCCGTACTGCGACTACATCCGGTCCAAGGCGGTCAGCGCCATGCAGGACCTGCTGCAGGCGAACCCCGACGTCAAGGCCGTGTACGCGCAGAACGACGACATGGCGCTCGGCGCCCTGCAGGTGCTGCGGGAGAGCAAGCGGACCGACGTGAAGGTGGCGGGCGTGGACGGCCTCATGGAGGCGGTGAAGCTCATCCCGCAGGGCCAGTTCGTCGCCACCGCCCTCAACGACCCGATCAGCGAGGCGGCGCAGGCGGTGCAGACCGCGGTGAAGGTCGGGCACGGCGAGAAGGTCGCGCCGTACGTCGACGCGGGGACGGCCCTGATCGACCCGGCCAACGCGGCGAAGTACAGCGGCTCCAGCGTGTTCGCGCCCGCGCGGTCCGCCTCCTGAGCCCTGAGACACGCAAGAAGGGAACACAGTGCCTGAGAAAATGCTCGCGGCCGTCCTGCACTCGCCCGGTGACATCCGCGTGGAGGAGGTGGCGAAGCCCGAGCCCGGTCCGGGAGAGGCGCTGGTCCGCGTCGACGCCTGCGGGGTGTGCGGTTCGGACATCGCCCGCATGCTGAGCGCCGGGGCGCACCGCATGCCCATCATCTGCGGACACGAGTTCGCCGGACGGGTCGTCGAGGCGGGGCGCGAGGTGCGCGGGTTCTCCGACGGGGACCTGGTCGCGGTTCCGCCGCTGATCCCCTGCTTCGCCTGCGCGGAGTGCCAGCGCGGCCGGTTCAGCCTCTGCCTGGACTACGACTACTTCGGCAGCCGCCGCGACGGCGCCTACGCCGAGTACGTCACCGTCCCGGCGCGGAACCTGTTCCCGGTGCCGGAGCAGGTGCCCGCCGCGGCCGCGGCGATGCTCGACCCGGCGTCGATCGCCCTGCACGCGATCTGGCGGACCCGGCTGGGCGTCGGGCACCGGGTCGCGGTGCTCGGTGCCGGGCCGATCGGGCTGTTCGCCGTCCAGTGGGCGCGGCTGGCGGGCGCGTCGGACGTGCTCGCCGTCGACCTGAACGAGCGCAAGCTCGCGCAGGCGTCGGAGGCCGGCGCCACGCACACCACCACCAGCGGCGAGGAGGCCCGCGACCTGGCGGGGGACGGGTACGACGTGGTGATCGAGTCGGCCGGCACCCCGGTGACCGCCGACATGGCGGCGGCGCTGTGCGCCCGGCACGGCGAGGCGGTGTTCATCGGCATCCCGCACGCGCCGGTCGAGTTCGCCAAGGGGACCTTCAACGACTTCCTGCGCCGGGAGGTCAGCCTGCACGGCGCCTGGAACTCGTTCTCGGCCCCGTTCCCCGGCGACGAGTGGCGGGCGGCGGCGGAGGCGTTCGCGTCCGGCGCGCTGCGCTGGAAGTTCATGATCACGCACGAGCCGGGGCTGGACGCGCTGCCGCAGCTCATGAAGCAGCTGGGGGAACGTTCCATTTTCAGCTCGAAGGTGCTCTTCCGGCCGGGGGAGCGGCCGTGACCGCGCTGCTGTCGATCGACCTCGGCACCGAGGGCGCGCGCGTCGCGGTGTTCGCCGACGACGGCGCGGTCCTCGGCACCGGCCACGACACCTACCCCACCCGGTACCCGCGGCCCGGGTGGGCCGAGCAGGACCCCGGGGACTGGTGGCGCGCCGTCGCGGCGGCGACCCGCGCCGCGCTCGCCGGGGCCGGGGAGCCGGAGATCGCGGGGGTCGCCGTCGCGACCACCGCCTCCACCGTCGTCGTCCTCGACGACGCGGGCCGGCCGCTGCGTCCGGCGATCCTGTGGATGGACGCCCGCGCCGCCGCCGAGTCGGAGGCGACCGCCGCGACCGGACACGACGTGCTGAAGTACGCGGGCGGCTCCGACGCCGTCGAGTGGCTGGTGCCCAAGGCGATGTGGCTGGCCCGGCACGAACCCGGCGTCTACCGGAGCGCCGCCCGCATCGTCGAGGCCGTCGACTACCTCACCTGGCGGCTCACCGGCAGGTGGACGGCGTCGCAGATGAACGCCTGCTGCAAGTACAACCACGACCCGCGCGGCGGCGGGCACCCGCACGACCTGTACGCGCTGCTCGGCGTCCCGGACCTGGCCGCGAAGCTCCCGGCCGACGTCCTCCGGGTCGGTGCGGCGGCGGGCGAGGTCACGGCGGCGACCCGCGCCGAGCTGGGGCTGCGCGGCCGGCCGACCGTCGCGGTCGGCGGCATCGACGCGCACCTGTCGCTGCTGGCCACCGGCGGGCTGGAGCCGGGCCGGCTGTCGATCGTCTGCGGGACGTCCAACGCGTTCGTCGCCGAGGTCGACGCCCCCGTGTTCACCCCCGCCATCTGGGGCCCGTACCCGGACGCGCTGCGTCCCGGGCACTGGCTCGTGGAGGGCGGGCAGGTGTCGGCGGGGTCGGTCCTGCGCTGGACGAGCGAGGACCTGCTCGGCGTGAAGCGTGCGGAGCTGCCCCGGCTCTGCGCCGAGGCCGAGCAGGTCCGGCCGGGGGAGCACGGGCTGGTCGTCCTGGACCACTTCATGGGCAACCGCACGCCGCTCCGCGACCCGGGGTTGCGCGGCGCGGTCCTCGGCCTGACGCTCGGCACCACCCCCGCGCAGCTCTACCGGGCCGCGGTGGAGAGCGTCGCGTACGGGACGCGGCAGGTGCTGGAGTCGTTCCTCACCGCGGGAGTCCCGGTGAAGGACATCTACGTGTCCGGCGGCGTCCGGCACAACCCGCTCTGGCTGAAGACCATGGCGGACGTGCTCGGCCGCCCGCTGCTGCTCGTCGGCCGCCCCGGCGGGGCCGCCGACGCCGGCGACAACCTCACGTTGCGGGCCTGCGCGGTGCTCGCCGCGACCGCCACCGGCGCGCACAGCGGGCTGGCCCAGGCCGCCGAAGCGTTCGCGCCCGCCACCACCCTCGTCGAGCCGGAGGGACGGGACGTGCACGGCGGCGCCTACGAGGCCGGCTACGACCTGTACCGGCAGGCCACCGCCGCCACCCGCGAGGTGTCGCACCTGCTCAGCCGCCCCCGCGAGGAGACCGGATGAACCCGGAGGACCCCGACTACGAGACGCTGCTGCTGCGCGTCGCCGAGATGTACTACGAGGGCGACCAGACCCAGGAGCAGATCGGCCGGAAACTGCACCTGACCCGCTGGAAGGTCGGGCGGCTCCTCGCCGAGGCCCGCACCGCCGGGATCGTCCGGATCGAGATCGTCCACCCCCGGCACCGGCTCCACGTGCGGGAACGCGAGCTCAAGGAGCGCTACGGGCTGCGCGACGCCGTCGTGGTCCCGGTCGACGCCGCCGCCGGCGAGGTCGAGACGCGCGACCGGGTCGCGGGCGCCGCCGCCCGCTACCTCGCCGACCTGACCCCGGCACCGCGCAGCCTCGGCGTGTCGTGGGGCCGCACGCTGGACGCCGTCGCCGCGCACATCGCGCCCGGCTGGACGCGCGGCGTCCAGATCGTCCAGGTGAACGGCGGGCTCAGCCGGTCGCGCCGCCCCACCTCGGCGTCCGACATGGCGAGCCGGCTCGCGCACCACGGCGGCGGCACCGTCACGCTGCTGTCGGCGCCCGCGATCGTCGAGCAGGACTCGACGCGCGCCGCGCTGGAAGGCGAGCGGTCGGTGGGCGGCGTCCTCGACCTGGCCAGGCAGTGCGGCGCGTTCCTGTTCAGCCCCGGCGCGCTGTCGCACGACTCCGTCCTCGTCGAGTCCGGCTACCTGAGCTCCGCCGACATCGACGCGCTCGCCGCGTCCGGCGGCGTCGGCGACGTCGTCGGCCGGTTCATCGACGGCGCCGGACGGATCGTCTGGGACGAGCTCGACCGCAGGACGATCGGCATCACGATCGACGACCTGCGCGCGGGGGCGTGGTCGATCGCCGTCGTCGCGGGCGAGCGCAAGCACCGCGTGTGCCGCGCCGTCGTCGCCGGCGGGATCTGCAACGTCCTGGTGACCGACGACGTCACCGCCGCCCACCTGCTGGAGGAGGCCGCGTGAGCGACTCGCCGCGCCCGGAGCCGCCGCTCCTGGAGATGAAGGGGATCGTCAAGCGCTTCCCCGGCACGCTCGCCTGCGACGGCGCGAACCTGTCGGTCCGCGCGGGCGAGGTCCACTGCCTGCTCGGCGAGAACGGCGCCGGCAAGAGCACGCTGATGAAGATCCTCGCCGGCTCCTACCGGCCCGACGACGGCGAGATCCTGCTGTCCGGCAGGCCGCTGCGCGCCACGAGCCCGCAGGACGGCATCGCCGCCGGGATCAGCGTCATCTACCAGGAACTCGACCTCGCGCCGGACCTGACCGTCGCGCAGAACCTGTTCCTCGGACGCGCGCCCGCGCGCGGGCCGTTCGTCCGCCGGCAGGCGCGCGCCGCCGCGGCGGCCGAGGTGATCCGCCGCGTCGGCGGGACGTTCTCGCCCGCCGACCGGGTGGGCGACCTGCCGATCGCGGCGCAGCAGCTCACCGCGATCGCCCGGGCGCTGACGATGGACGCGAAGGTCATCGTCATGGACGAGCCGTCCGCGACGCTGGGCGAACGGGACCTGGAGGCGGTGTTCGAGGTCATCCGCGGCCTCGCCGCCGAGGGCCGCGCCATCATCTACATCTCGCACCGGCTGGACGAGGTGTCGGAGATCGGCGACCGCGCCACCGTCATGCGCGACGGGCGCGACGTCGGCGTGTTCGACCTCGCCGCCACCACCCACGACGAGCTCGTCGCGGCGATGATCGGCGGCTCCCGCGACCTGGTCCGCCGCGTGGACCGCCCCGCGCCGTCGGGGGAGCCGCGGCTGGTCGTCGAGCGGGCGCGGGTCGGCGGCATCCTCGACGTCTCCGGCATCGAGGTCCGCCCCGGCGAGATCGTCGGACTCGCGGGCCTCGCCGGCGCAGGGCGGACCACCCTGCTCAACGCCCTGTTCGGGGTCGCCCGCGCCGACGTCCGCGCCCGCCTGGACGGCGATCCGCTGCCGGTCGCCGGCCCCCGCACCGCCGTCCGCAACGGTCTCGCGCTGGTCCCCGAGAGCCGCAAGGAGCAGGGCCTGTTCCTCGGCCTCGGCGTGTCCCGCAACGCCGCCATCAGCGCGCTGCGCCCGCTGGCGCCGCGCTCCCGCGGACGCCGCGCGACCGCGCCCGTCCTCGCCGGCCTCGGCGTCAAGCACGCCTCCGCCGACCAGCCCGTCGGCGAGCTGTCGGGCGGCAACCAGCAGAAGGTCGTCCTCGCCAAGTGGATCACCCGGGGCATGCGGGTGCTGCTGCTGGACGAGCCCACCCGCGGCCTCGACATCGGCGCCAAGGCCGACCTCTACCGGCAGGTCCGGCGGCTCGCCGACGACGGCGTCGCCGTCCTGCTCGCCAGCAGCGAGCTCGCCGAGCTCACCGCCCACGCCGACGGCATCTGGGTGCTGCACGAGGGCCGCAACATCGCGCGGTTCGACCCCCGCACCACCGCGGAGGCCGACATCGCCCACACCGTCATCACTGGAGCCACCCCATGAGCCAAACCGCCTCCAAGGCCCGGCCGGCCCTGGCCGGCATCGTGCCCCGGCGCCACGGCCTCGCCCTGCTGCGCAACGGGAACCTGCTCGTCGTCTTCCTGCTGCTGTGCGTCGTCGCGTCGATCCTGGCACCGGAGTTCCTGACCACCCGCAACATCGCCAACCTGCTGCAGCAGTCGAGCCTCACCGGCATCGTCGCGCTCGGCATGACGATGGTCATCCTCACCGCGGGCATCGACCTGTCGGTCGGCAGCACCGCCGCGTTCGCCGGGATGACGGTGGCCGTGCTGATGTCGGACGGCTGGCCGCCCGTGCTCGCCGTCCTGGTGTCGCTCGCGGCCGGCGCCGCCGCCGGCGCCGTGATGGGCGGGCTGTCGGCGTACCTGTCGCTGCCCAGCTTCATGACGACCCTCGCCGGCCTCACCAGCATCCGGGGGCTGACGTACCTGCTGACCGGCGGCACGCCGGCCGGCGGCGACCAGCCCGAGGGCTTCCAGCTCCTCGGCGGCGGGTTCATCGGCCGCGTCCCGATCGTCGGCCTGATCTTCATCGCGATCACCGTCCTCGCCTGGCTGATGCTGCGCGGGACGACGTTCGGCGAGTACATCTACGCGGTCGGCAGCAACCGGGAGGCCGCCCGGCTGTCCGGCCTGCCCGTGCGGGCGGTGACCGTCGCGGTCTTCGCGATCTCCGGCCTGCTCGCCGCGTTCGCGGGCGTCCTGCTCACCTCGCGGCTGACCATCGGCCAGCCGACCGCCTTCAACGGCCTGGAACTGGACGCCATCGCCGCCGTCGTCCTCGGCGGGACCAACCTGTTCGGCGGACGCGGCAACGTCTTCGGCACGTTCGTGGCGGTCCTGCTGCTGTCGGTGGTGAAGAACCTGTTCAACCTCGTCGGGCTGAGCTCGTTCTTCCAGATGGTGGTGACCGGCCTGATCGTGGTGGCGGCGCTCATCCTCAACCGGATCCTGGAGAACAGGGGTGCCCGTGCCTGACACGATGACGGCTCTGGAGAGGGCCGACGAACGGGAGCTGCGCGCGTTCCTGCACGGCCTGCCCGCCGTGGACCAGGTCGGGGCGGAGGAGCGGGCGGCGCGGCTGGCGACCCGGTCGATCAAGACGTCGGCGAAGGCCGAGGCGATCGACCTGGCCGTCTCGATGGTGGATTTGACCACGTTGGAGGGTGCGGACACGCCGGGGAAGGTGCGGGCGTTGTGCGCCAAGGCCGTCCGGCCTGATCCGGCGGATGCGACGGTGCCGAAGGTCGCGGCGGT
>NZ_JABMCA010000036.1:0-97113 GCF_014706005.1 Actinomadura sp. RB99
GCCCGGCCGCGTCCGGTGCGTCCGGTGCGTCCCGCAGGGCCACGGTGGTGCCCGCGGGCGGCGGGACGGCGGCGTCCGCCGCGCCCTCCGCCGGGAAAGGCGCCGGGCTCTCGGCGGGGACGCGGGCGTGGGCGCCGCGTCCCGCCCGGGCGGGACGCGGCTTCCGGCGCCGCCCCGAGGCGTGCATCCAGCGCGGCAGGTGCCGGTCGAGGAACCCGAACGCGGTGTTGCGGTCGCGCAGGTGGACCAGCAGCAGCCCGCCCGGCTTGAGCGCCGCGACGAACCGGTCGAGGACCAGCTCGGCGTGCGGGACCCGCTCGACGAGGTAGGTCGCGTGGACGATGTCGTAGGCGCGCGGCGGCATCGGCACCGTGCGGAGGTCGCCGAGGTGCCACTCGTCGAGGTCGGGCCGCTCGCACGCGTGCGCGCGCAGCTCGGGGGACTCCAGATCGACCCCGGTCACCAGGCATTCGCGGTCGCCGAGGTCCAGCCCCGCGCCCCAGCCGCAGCCCGCCTCCAGGATGTGGATCCGCTGCAGGGGCTTCTCCAGTGCGTACTGCCTTGCGCGTTCTGAGAAGAGATCGCCGTCGTTGACCGGCGGCGTACGCAGATCGGTCACAGTTTCGCAGCGTAACCGCTCGACTGCGCTCTGTCCGCTATTTGCCTATTCTTGGTAACCGCCGTGTCGCCCTCCGCGACCGGCGGCGGCCTGCGGCGTCGCCAGCGCGAGGGCGTGCGCGGGCGCGTAGTCTGGTACGCGATGCCGGGTCCGCTCACGGATTCCGGTCCTTCGGGCTGCCCTGCCCCTCGGGGTGAATGCGAACTTACGGGCGAAGATGACGCTTTCTGGACTTGTTGACCTTGCGTGCGCCGATCCTGACCTCGAGCGCGCGCTGAAGCGGGCGCGCGTCGACACCGAGGTCGTCGCGCCCCCCGCCACCTGGCCGATCCTCGCCGCGGCGCTGAGCCGCGCGGTCGGCGCGCGCTCCGCCGGTCCCGGCGGGCGGCACGGCGTCGTGCTGGCGGTGACCGCGACGGGCCGCGAGGCCGAGGACCTCACCGCCGCGCTGACCAGCCTGATCGGCGCCGGCCGGGTGGCGCACTTCCCGGCCTGGGAGACGCTGCCGCACGAGAAGCTGTCGCCGCGCTCGGACACGGTCGGGCAGCGGCTCGCCGTGCTGCGCCGCCTCGTCCACCCGGACGCGGCGGACGCGCCCACCGAGGAGGAGGCCCGCGAGCCCGGCGCCGCGGGCGTCAAGGGCGGGGCGCTGGACGTCGTCGTCACGCCGATCCGCGCCGTCCTGCAGCCGATCGTGTCGGGCCTCGCCGACCTGGAGCCGGTCCGGCTGGTGTCCGGCGGGGACGCCGACATGGACGACGCCGTCCGGCGCCTCGTCGACGCCGGGTACCACCGCGTCGACCTGGTGGAGAAGCGCGGCGAGATCGCGGTGCGCGGCGGCATCCTCGACGTGTTCCCGCCCACCGAGGAGCACCCGCTGCGGGTGGAGTTCTGGGGCGACACCGTCGAGGAGATCCGCTACTTCAAGGCCGCCGACCAGCGGTCCCTCGAGGTCGCGCAGGACGGCCTGTGGGCCCCGCCGTGCCGCGAGCTGCCGCTCACCGAGAAGGTCCGCGAGCGCGCGAAGCTGCTGGCCGAGGAGCATCCGGCGCTGGAGGACATCCTCGGCCGGATCGCCGACGGCGACACCGTCGAGGGCATGGAGGCGTTCTCGCCCGTCCTCGCCGAGAGCATGGAGTTGCTCACCGACCTGCTGCCGGACGGCTCGGCGCTGCTGGTGTGCGAGCCGGAGCGGATCCGCACCCGGTCGGTCGAGCTCGTCCGCACCAGCCAGGAGTTCCTGGAGGCCAGCTGGGTCAACGCCGCCGCGGGCGGCGAGGCGCCCATCGACCTCGGCGCCGCCGCGTTCCGGTCGCTGGAGGAGGTCCGCGAGCACAGCACCGAGCTGGGCCTGCCGCGCTGGAGCGTCACCGCCCTCACCCCCGGCGCGGCCGCCGCGGACGCGTCCGACGCGTTCGACCCGGACGCCGCGGGCGAGGTGCTGAACCTCGGCGTGCACGCCGCCGAGGCGTACCGGGGCGACACCACCCGCGTCGTCGGCGACCTCAAGGGCTGGATCGACGCCGGCTGGCGCGTCGTCATGGTCACCGCCGGGCACGGGCCCGCCGAGCGCCTCGTCCAGCTCGTCGGCGAGGAGGGCGTCGGCGCGCGGCTCGCCGACGTGGCCGCGCCGCCCGAGCCGTCCGTCGTCACCGTCACCACCGGGCTGCTGGAGAACGGCTTCACCTGGGAGCCGGTCAAGCTCGCGGTGCTGACCGAGACCGACCTGTCCGGGCAGAAGTCGTCCACCAAGGACGTCCGGCGGATGCCGTCGCGGCGCCGCGGCGGCATCGACCCGCTGCAGCTCAAGCCCGGCGACTACGTCGTCCACGAGCAGCACGGCGTGGGCCGGTACGTGGAGATGGTCAGCCGGACGGTGCAGGGCGCCACCCGCGAGTACCTGATCCTGGAGTACGCCAAGAGCGACCGGCTGTTCGTCCCGACCGACCAGCTGGAGGAGCTGACCCGCTACGTCGGCGGCGAGACGCCCAGCCTGCACCGGCTCGGCGGCGCCGACTGGCAGAAGGCCAAGTCCCGCGCCCGCAAGGCCGTCAAGCAGATCGCCGGGGAGCTGATCCGGCTGTACTCGGCGCGGATGGCGAGCCCCGGGCACGCGTTCGGCGCCGACACCCCGTGGCAGCGCGAGCTGGAGGACGCCTTCCCCTACGTGGAGACGCCCGACCAGCTCGCCGCCATCGACGAGGTGAAGGGCGACATGGAGAAGCCGGTCCCGATGGACCGGCTGATCTGCGGCGACGTCGGCTACGGCAAGACCGAGATCGCGGTCCGCGCGGCGTTCAAGGCCGTCCAGGACGGCATGCAGGTCGCGGTGCTGGTGCCGACGACGCTGCTCGTCCAGCAGCACCTGTCGACGTTCACCGAGCGGTTCGCGGCGTTCCCGGTCGTGGTGAAGCCGATCAGCCGGTTCCAGACCGACGGGGAGATCGACGCCACGCTGCAGGGCCTCGCCGACGGCACCGTGGACGTGGTGGTCGGCACGCACCGCATCCTGTCGGCGCGGACGAAGTTCAAGAAGCTCGGTCTGGTGATCATCGACGAGGAGCAGCGGTTCGGCGTCGAGCACAAGGAGGAGCTGAAGCGGCTCCGCACGCAGGTCGACGTGCTCGCCATGTCGGCGACGCCGATCCCGCGGACGCTGGAGATGGGCCTCACCGGTATCCGGGAGATGTCCACCATCCTCACGCCGCCGGAGGAGCGGCACCCGGTGCTGACGTTCGTCGGCCCGTACGAGGAGAAGCAGATCGCCGCCGCGATCCGCCGCGAGCTGCTGCGCGAGGGCCAGGTGTTCTTCGTGCACAACCGGGTCCGGTCGATCGACAAGGTCGCGGCGAACATCGCCCGGCTCGTCCCGGAGGCGCGGGTCGCGACCGCGCACGGCCAGATGAACGAGCACGAGCTCGAGAAGGTCATGGTCGACTTCTGGGAGAAGAACTACGACGTGCTGGTCGCCACGACGATCGTGGAGTCGGGGCTGGACGTCCCGAACGCCAACACGCTGATCGTCGACCGCGCCGACATGTACGGGCTGTCGCAGCTGCACCAGCTGCGCGGCCGCGTCGGCCGCGGCCGGGAGCGCGCGTACGCCTACTTCCTGTACCAGCCGGAGCAGCCGCTGACCGAGACCGCGCACGAGCGGCTCGCGACGCTCGCGCAGCACACCGAGGTCGGCGCCGGCATGTACGTCGCGATGAAGGACCTGGAGATCCGCGGCGCGGGCAACATCCTCGGCGCGGAGCAGTCCGGGCACGTCGCGGGCGTCGGGTTCGACCTGTACGTCCGGATGGTCGGGGAGGCCGTCCGGGACCTGAAGGAGGGCGGCGCCGAGCCCGAGGCCGTCGAGACCAAGGTCGAGCTGCCCGTCGACGCGCACCTGCCGCACGAGTACGTGCCGGGCGAGCGGCTGCGGCTGGACGCCTACCGGCGGATCGCGGCGATCACGTCCGAGGACGAGATCGGCGCGGTGCACGACGAGCTGAAGGACCGGTTCGGTCCGCTGCCCGTCCCGGTGCTGAACCTCCTGGAGGTCGCGCGGTTCCGCGCGAAGGCGCGCCGGGCGGGGCTGAGCGACGTCACCGTCCAGGGCAACTTCATCAAGTTCGCGCCGGTGGACCTGCCCGACTCCAGGCAGGTGAGGCTGCAGCGGCTGTACCCGAAGAGCATCCTGAAGCCCGCCACCGACACGCTGCTGGTGCCCGCGCCGAAGACGGCGCCGCTCGGCGGCCGCCCGCTGCGCGACCAGGAGCTGCTGAAGTGGGCGACCGACCTGGTCGAGGCGCTGTTCCTGGAGGTCTCGCCCGCGTCCGCCGGGCGGGGATAGGCTGCACCGGATCGCCGGTTGATCAGGACCAGGGCCGTCCCGACGCGTCCGGCGACGCACAGCGACGAACGACGAGACGAGGATTCCGTGCCCGGTAAGTCCGTGAAGGTCGTGGTGGCCGCCGTGGTGGCGGCCGGCGCGCTGGCCGGCTGCGGCGGCCAGACCCGCGCCGGTACCGCCGCCCTCGTCGGCGGCGACCGCATCACCGTCACCTCCCTCGACCACACCGTCCGGGACTGGCGCGGCCAGTTCAGGGACGACCCGGTCGCCAACCAGATCCGGGCGAACTCCAGCGGTCTCGCGCCGGGGCTCGGCGACCAGGAGTCCGAGACGGACATGCAGGGCGCGCTGAGCCTGCTGGTGAACTTCCGCGTCGCCGACCGGGTCGCCCGCAAGGCGGGCGTGTCGGTGCCGGACGGGCTGGCCGACCGGACCACCGCGCTGATGGACCAGCGGGGCGGCGCCGGCTCGATCACGCTGGCCAGCGGGCTGCCGCGGTCGCGCGCCCGCGACCTGGCGCGGTTCATCGCGACGCAGACCGCGGTGATGCAGAAGTTCGGCGCCGACCTGAACAACGCGCAGAGCCCGCTGACCGTGCAGGCCGCGCAGCAGTGGGGCGAGCTGTTCCAGCGGACCGCCGCCGGCATGCACATCAAGATCAACCCGCGGTTCGGCCGCTACGACGCGGCCAAGGTCGACATCGGCCCGGTCGTGTACGACCTGTCGTCGGCGGAAACGGGTACGTCCGACACATGAGCGAAGCGAACCGGGGGGTGCGGGGGGCCGTCCCCCCGCAGGCGGCTCGCATGAGCGGAGCGGACCGGGGAGTCCTCCGGCGGGGGGCGCGCGCATGAGCCTGACGCTGCTGGCGACCACGCACCGGGTCGCGCCCGGCCTGCTGACCTGGAAGGCGTGGGACGCGCTGCGGTCGGCGGGGCGGGTGCTCGCGCGCCCCGGCCATCCGCTCCTGCCGTACCTGCGCGACGCCGGCGTGACCGCCGAGGAGACCGCCGTCCCGGACCCGGCCGCGCTCGTCGCCGCCGCGCGGGAGGCCGACGTCGTGTGGATCGCGGCGCCCGAGGGCGACGAGGACCTGATGCGCGCGGTCGGCGCCCTCGTCGTCGGCGACCCGCTGGACGTCGAGGTGCTGCACGGCTCCTACGACCTGCCCGGCGCGCGGCTGCTCGACCTGGTCGCGGTGATGGAGCGGCTGCGGCGCGAGTGCCCGTGGGACCGGGAGCAGACGCACGAGACGCTCGTCCCGTACCTGCTCGAAGAGTCCTACGAGGTGCTCGACACCATCGAGAACGGCGACTACGGCGCGCTGCGCGAGGAGCTCGGCGACGTGCTGATGCAGGTGGCGTTCCACTCCGAGGTGGCCGCCGAGCGCACCGACGACACCGCGTTCACCATCGACGACGTCGCCGCCGGGATCGTCGACAAGCTCGTCCGGCGGCATCCGCACGTGTTCGCGGACGTGGCGGTGGCGGGCGCCGACGAGGTCAACGCCAACTGGGAGCAGATCAAGGCGGCCGAGCGGGCGGCGAAGAGCGGCGCGGACGCGTCCGCGCTGGACGGCGTCCCGATGGGCCAGCCGGCGCTGTCGCTGGCGGCGCAGCTGCAGCGCCGCGCCGGCCGCGCGGGCGCTCCCGGCGAGCTGGCCCCGACCGCCGCCGACACCGGGAACGACCTGGGAATACGGCTGTTCGCCCTGGTTCGGGAGGCCGCTGATCGCGGACTCGACGCCGAAGCGGAGTTGCGGGCCGTATCCCGGGTATTCCGCGATCGTGTCAGAGCGTGGGAGCGGCGGCGGGCGCACGACTGATTCGGGGCATCGCGGGCGGAACATCGCCGATGGGGTGGTCCGCCGGAAGTCGCCCGTCTACAGTGAGCGCGTGCCGAACGGGGCCGAGGACGGCGGCGGGAACGGGGACCGGTCACCGGTGCGCCGTCGCCGGCGGCTGCTGACCTCCTCCACCACGCCGGCCCAGAAGTTGCGCGCGCTGCGCGGCCTGGGCGTGCTCGGCGGCGTCTCCGGGGTGCTCGTCGCGCTCATGGTCCTGCCGACGGCCTGCACGGCCGGGGTCAACGCGCGCGACTCGGCGCGCTGGTTCGACAGCGTCCCCGCCGACCTCGACACCTCCGGCGTGCCGCAGCGGTCCCGGATCCTCGCCGCCGACGGCTCCACGCTCGCGACGTTCTTCTACCAGAACCGGGTGGACGTCCCGCTCGCCAGGATCGCGCCCGTGGCCCGCAAGGCGGTTGTGGCGATCGAGGACAGCCGCTTCTACGAGCACGGCGCCATCGACGCGCAGGGCACGCTGCGCGCGCTCGTCAGCGACCTCGGCAACGGCGAGGTCACCCAGGGCGGCTCCGGCATCACCCAGCAGTACGTGAAGAACCTGCTGCTCACCCAGGCCGACTCGGCGGCCGAGCGCGACGCCGCCAAGGAGATCTCGGCGGCCCGGAAGATCCGCGAGCTGCGTTACGCGGTGGCGTTGGAGAAGCGCTACTCCAAGGACGAGATCCTGCGCCGCTACCTCAACATCGCCTACTACGGCGCCGGCGCCTACGGCATCGAGGCCGCGTCCCGCCGGTACTTCTCCAAGCACGCCTCCCAGCTGAACCTCGCCGAGTCGGCGCTGCTCGCCGGGGTCGTCCGGTACCCGTTCGCCTACGACCCGACACGGCACCCGGAGGCGGCCCGCAAGCGCCGCGACACCGTCCTGCGGCGCATGGCCGACCTCGGCTACATCGACCAGGCCACCGCCGCCGCGACCGAACGGCAGCCGGTCCGGCTGCACGTCCAGGACGTCAAGAGCGGCTGCGTCACCAGCTCGGCGCCGTTCTTCTGCGACTACGTGCAGCGGGAGATCCTCGCGAACCCGGTGTTCGGCAAGACGTCCGGCGACCGCGAGAAGCTGCTGAAGCGCGGCGGCCTCACCATCCGCACCACCCTGGACCGGCGGGCGCAGAAGGCCGCGCAGCGCGCCGTCGACGCGCACGTCCCGGCGAAGAACTCGGCGCACAAGGCCGCCGCCGAGGCGATGGTGGAGCCCGGCACCGGCCGGATCACGGCGATGGCCGTCGACCGCAGGCTCGGCTCGGACAGGGTGCGCGGCAAGACCTGGATCAACTTCGCCGCGGACGCCGACCACGGCTCCAGCATCGGGATGCAGGCCGGGTCGACGTTCAAGGCGTTCACGCTGGCCGCCGCCCTCGACCAGGGCCTGCCGTTCGGCACCCGGCTGATGGCGCCGAAGGAGTACACCCCGGTCGGCTACCGCGACTGCAAGGGCCGCCGGGTCGGCGACCCCGGCGCCTCGCTGCACAACGCGGGCGACGGCGAGGGCGGCAAGCCGTTCAGCATCGTCACCGGCACCCAGCACTCGGTGAACACCTTCTTCCTCGCGCTGGAGAAGAAGGTCGGGCTCTGCCCCACCGTCAAGATGGCCGAGAAGCTCGGCATGAAGCAGGCCACCGGCAAGCCGCTGCAGCAGTACCCGTCGTTCACGCTCGGCATCAACCCCGTCTCGCCCGTCCGGCTCGCCGCCGCCTACGCCGCGTTCGGAGCGCGCGGCCGGTACTGCTCGCCGATCGCGATCACGCAGATCACCGACGCGTCCGGGCACCGCCTCAAGGTGCCGAGCGCGCACTGCGAGCAGGCCATGGACAAGGAGACCGCCGACGCCGTCAACTACGTGCTGCGCGGCGTGCTCACCAAGGGCACCGCCGCCGGCCAGGGCATCGGGCGCCCCGCCGCCGGCAAGACCGGGACCGTCGACAACTTCTCCGCCGCCTGGTTCGCCGGCTACACCCCGGACCTGGCCGCCGCCGTCTGGGTCGGCGACCCGCGCGGCGGCTACCAGCACCCCATGTCGGACCTGTGCATGGACGGCCGCTGCTACGGCCCCGTCTACGGCGCGACCATCCCCGCGCCGATCTGGCAGCAGAGCATGGCCGGCGCACTGGCCGGCACGCCCGCGTCGTCGTTCGTCCGGCCCCCGTCGCACTTCTTCAGCAAGGGGACGGGCGAGGAGAGCGCCAGGCTGCCCGACGTCCGCGGGATGAAGGTCGCGGACGCCGCCGCGAAACTGCGCGGCGCCGGGTTCACCGTCCGGATCGGCGGCGCGGTGAAGTCCGACTACCCCAAGGGGACCGTCGCGCAGGTCTCCCCGTCGTCGGCGCGGCCCGGCGACACGATCACGCTGCGCCCGAGCAAGGGCGGCGGCCCCAAGCGCCGCGCCGAGGCCGGCGGCCCGCGCCACGGAATCCCGCGCTGACCTGCGCACCTGTGTGATCGTCGGGTACCGGGGTAGATCATCCGACGGGGTGATCCCAGTACTGGTCCATCGGGGGGGACGATCGTCATGCGAGCCATCGCCGTGTCCGAATACGGCGCCACACCGGCGCCCACGCACCTGCCGCGCCCGGAGCCCGGCCCCGGCGAGATCCTCGTCAAGATGATCGCCGCGGGCCTCAACCCGGTCGACTGGAAGATCGCCGACGGGATGCTGAAGGACGCCCTGGAGGCCCGCTTCCCGCTGATCCTCGGCCAGGACGGCGCCGGCGTCGTCGAGGCCGTCGGCGAGGGCGTCACCCGGCTGCGGCACGGCGAGCAGGTCTACGGCATGTTCCGCGACGTCGAGCGCGGCATCGGCAGCTACGCCGAGTACGCGCTGGCCTCCGAGGACGGCCCCGTCACCCGGATGCCCGCCGGGATGATCTACACGCAGGCCGCCGCGGTGCCGACGGCGTGCGGCACCGCGATGGCGATGGTGGACGAGGCGGACGTCGACACCGGGCAGACCGTCCTCGTCGTCGGCGCCACCGGCGGCGTCGGCCAGGCCCTCGTGCAGCTCGCCGCGCTCACCGGCGCCAAAGTGATCGCCACGGCCCGCGACGACATGGCGGGCACGATCCGCCGCCTCGGCGCCGACGAGACCGTCGACCACTCCCAGGGCGACCTGAACGACCAGGTGCTCCGCGTGCACGGCGACGGCATCGACGCGATCCTCGACGTGGCCAGCGACACCCAGGGCACCGAGCGCCTCGCGCAGCTCCTGCGGCCCGGCGGCACCTACGTCAGCACGACCTGGGCGGTGAACCCCGACGCCATGGAGGCCCAGGGGTACCGCGGCGTCAACCACGTCGGCGCGCCGTCCGCCGAACTGCTGGACCGGCTCTCCGACCTCATCGACGCGGGCGAGCTGCGGGTGATGATCGAGCGCGAGGTCCCGCTGGAAGCGGCGGGCGACGCGCTCGCCGACAACCGCGCCGGAGGCGCCCGCGGCAAGACGGTGATCCGGATCTGAGGTGATCACGGCGCCCGTCCGGGCATGCAGCACGGAACAGACCCCCGTGAGGAGACAGACATGAACGACGACGAGAAGCGCGCCCGGATCCGCGACCTCGACGCGAACATCTCCCGGCTCCGCGCCGAGCTGCCCGCCCCGTCGGCGGACGCCACCGACTTCGTCGACGGCGGCCAGAACCTCGCCGCCCGCGAGGAGCTCGCCGGCCAGATCGAAGCCCTGGAGAACGAACGCCGCCGCCTCCAGGACGAGCTCGGGTAACCCAGGGGGACGCCCCCCTGGAACCCCCGTCACGGTCGGGAGGCTGTTTCCCGCTCCGCTGGCGCTCCGCGCGAAACAGCCTCCCGACCGCCGGGCAGGCCCGCTCCGCTCGCTGGCGCTCGCTCCACGGGCCTGCCCGTGTTCTCCCAGGGGGGCGACCCCCTGGAACCCCCGTTGCGACGGACGGGGCGTTTCCCGCTCCGCTGGCGCTCCGCGCGAAACGCCCCGTCCGTCGTCGGGCAGGCCCGCTGCGCTCGCTGGCGCTCGCTCCACGGGCCTGCCCGTGGGCGGGGGCTGGGGCCTCTCTTCCGTTCGGAACAAAGCGGGTGCTCCTCCGGTTCTTGGTTGCGTCAAGCAACCCTTGAGAGGGGGCCACGTGATCACCTACGAGGACTTCGAGCGCGCCACCCTGTTCTTCGACGCGAAGGACTACGCCGGCGCCGCCCGGCTGCTGGCCCCTGTCGTCGCCGAGGAGCCCGGCAACCGGGCCGCCGTCGAGCTGCTGGCCCGCGCCTACTTCCACAGCGCCCAGCTCGGCCGCGCCGAGGAGACGTTCCGCCGCCTCGTCGAGCTGGACCCGTGCAACGGCTGGGCCCACGAGGCGCTGGCCCGCACCCTGGAGCGCCGCAGCCGCCCCGACGAGGCCCGCGCCTACCGCAACCTCGCCCGGGCCATGGGCGTCGGCTCCGCCGAGAAGGTCGACGTCTCCCTGACCGCGGCCGACCTCGCCTGAGCCGGCTGAACACAGCTGACGTGGGCAGAGCCCAGCCACCATCACGGGCAGGCACGCGGAGCGAGCGCCAGCGAGCGCAGCGGGCCTGCCCGACGACTGACAGGCTGTTTCGCCGCGGAGCGCTAGCGGAGCGGCGAAACAGCCTGTCAGTCGCAACGGGGGTTCCAGGGGGTCGTCTCCCTGGGTAAGACGGCAGGCACGCGGAGCGAGCGCCAGCGAGCGCAGCGGGCCTGCCCGCCGGTTGAGGGGCTGTTTCGCGCGGAGCTCTAGCGGAGCGCGAAACAGCCCCTCAACCGGTGACGGGGGTTCCAGGGGGTCGCCCCCTGGGCAAACGCAGCACGAAGCGGGCGCCCTCCTCGTCGGTCTGGCGGTCGGCGAGGACGAGGGAGCCGCCGTGGGCGGCGGCGATGTCGCGGGAGATGGCGAGGCCGAGGCCGGTGCCGCCGGCGTCGCGGTGCCCGCCCTCGTTGAGCCGGGTGAACCGCTCGAAGACGCGCTCGCGGTCCTCGGGGCGGATGCCGGGCCCGTCGTCGATGACCTCGACGACGGCGGTCGCCGGCTCCTCGGTGCCGACGATCACGGTGACCGCGGTCCGGGCGTGCCGGTCGGCGTTGTCGATCAGGTTGGTGAGCAGCCGGGCCAGCTCGCTGCGTCCGGCGCTCACCGTCACGGGGCCTTCCGACAGGACGGTGACGCGGGCGCGGCGGGGGCGGCGCAGCACCTCCTGGTCGGCCAGTTCCGTCAGGTCCACGGTCTCGCGGGGGAAGTTGCGGTCGGCCTCCAGCCGGGCCAGCGCGAGCAGGTCGTCCACGACCGCGCCGACCCGGTCGGTGTTGTTGAGCAGGGCGCGCAGCGTGTTGGGCAGGTCGGTGGCCTCGGGGTCGGCGAGCGCCAGCTCCAGCTCCATCCGGAGCCCGGCGAGGGGGCTGCGCAGCTCGTGGGAGACGTCGACGACGAACGCGCGCTGCCGCGCCACCGCCTCCTCCAGCCGGTCCAGGGTGGCGTTGATGCTGTCGGCGAGCACCGCGATCTCGTCGCGCCGCTCCGGGACGGGGACGCGGCGCTGGATGTCGGTGGCGGTGATCTCGTCCAGCTCCCGGCGGATCGCCTCGACCGAGCGCAGCGCCTGGCTCGCCGACAGCCATGTCCCGTACCCGGCGAGGCCGGTGGTGACGGGGATGCCGAGCGCGAGCAGCGCCGAGAGCAGCGGCCGCGGGAACAGGCCGGGCTCGGGCGCCAGGGTGTACACGAACTCCTCGCTGGGGCCCGGCAGGCCCACCCGGAACTCGACGATCTGGAAGCAGGGGCCGCCGGGCGCGTCGACGGCGCAGCTGCGGCCGTCGCGCCGGTCGTTGCCCGGCGGGGGCCGCGGGAACGCCAGCGGCGGCCGGCCCTGCATTCCGCTGCTCGCGGCGATGACGCGGTGCCGGGCGTCGACGACCTGCGCGAGCGTGTCGTCGACGGTGTAGATGTGCGGGACGGGCAGCACGCCGGCGTGGATCACGGTCGAGATGCGCCGGCCCTCGCGCGACAGCTCGTCGTTGACGCTGTTCTTCGCGTCCTGCCTGATCAGCACGATGAAGATCACGTAGAGGACGGTGGACAGCAGGAGCGCGGCGAGGGCCGCCGTGACCGTCACCCGGAACCGGACCCGCGAGCCGTGCAGCACGACCCGCCACCCCCAGCGGGTCAGGACCGCTGCGGCACGGCGGGGCCGGACACCGATGACGACCTCCCGGGTATGTTGCCGATACCCGGTGTTTCTTGCCTGAGCAGGGCAAACGCGACCGTGGGGGGCGGGTAAAAGATCGGTCCGCCCCGCGCGGCGTCAGTCGCCCAGGCCCCAGCGTTCGCGGATCGCCCGGTCCACCACGCCGAACAGCTGGTCGATCACGATCCCGATGACCAGGATCACGATCATGTAGGAGATCATCCCGGGCGCGTCGTTGAACTCGCGGGCCTGCGACAGCAGCACGCCCAGCGAGGTGGTGCTGCCGATGATCACCAGCAGCTCGCCGGCCATCAGGCTGCGCCACGCGAACGCCCAGCCCTGCTTCAGCCCGGCGACGAACGACGGCAGCGACGCGGGCATGATCAGGTGCCGGTACAGGTTCAGCCCGCGCAGCCCCATCACCTTCCCGGCGCGCAGCAGGATCGGCGGGGTGTAGTCGACGCCCGCGATGAGCCCGTTGGCGATGGACGGCGCCGCGCCCAGCACCACCACGAACAGGATCGCGCTCTCGCTCAGCTTGAACAGCATGATCGCGAGCGGGAACCAGGCGATCGACGGCATCGTCTGCAGCCCGGTGATCAGCGAGCCGAACGCGCGGCGCAGCACCCGGAACTGCGACACCAGCGCGCCGATCACGACGCCGAAGGCGATCGAGACGGCGTAGCCGATCAGCGCCCGCTGCATGGTGAGGCCGACGGCGCTCCAGAAGGAGGAGGTCGTGAGGTGGTCCCAGAGCACCGGGAGGGTGTCCTTGGGGCCGGGCAGGACGTAGGACGGCTTCCATCCGCTCCACACCACCGCCTGCCAGGCGAACAGCCCGATCAGGACGGCCGTGATGATCGGCCAGACCGCCGACCAGGCGCGCTGCAGGCTCCGAGCGCGGGTGGCGCCGCCGAGTTCGAGGGCGTCCAGCCCGGCCAGCTCCCGGTTCACCCGGCCGTTCCCCGCGGCGGCCGTGTCCTCGGGGATCGTGTCGGTCTCGGGGACGGCGGGGGCGTCGTGCCGGCTCGTGGTGTCATGCGCCATGGCGGCCGACCTCCTCTCGCAGCCGGTCGGTGATGGCCGCGGCGAGCTCGGCGACCTCGGTGGAGTCGATCCGCCGGGGCCGCTCGAAGGGGACGGGGAACTCCTGCACGACCCGGCCGGGCCGGCTGCTGAGCAGCACCACCCGGTCGCCGAGCCGCACCGCCTCCCGGACGTTGTGCGTGACGAACAGGACGGTGAGCCCGCGCTCGCGCCAGATCCGCTCGATCTCGTCGTGCAGCAGGTCGCGGGTCATCGCGTCGAGGGCGCCGAACGGCTCGTCCATCAGCAGCACGGTGCCCTGGCCGGAGTCGGAGTCGTCGACGGTCAGCGCGAGGGCGCGGGCGAGCGCGACGCGCTGGCGCATGCCGCCGGACAGCTGGTGCGGCCGCTTCTTCGCGAACCCGCCCAGGTGGACCGAGTCGAGCAGCTCGGCGGCGCGTTCGCGCCGGTCCTGCCGGGGGACGCCGCGCATCTTCAGCGCCAGCTCGATGTTCGCCGTGACGTTCAGCCACGGGAACAGCGCCGGCTCCTGGAACATCAGCGCGACCCGCGCGCCCTCGGTGTCGATGGTCCCGGCGCTGACCTGGTCGAGCCCGGCGACCAGGTTCAGCAGCGTGCTCTTGCCGCAGCCGGACGCGCCGAGCAGGCAGACGAACTCGCCGGGCGCCGCGTCCAGCGACACCTGGTCGAGCGCGAGCAGGGACGAGGTCCCGGACCCGAACGCCTTGGAGACGCCACGAAGCCGGACCGCCGCAGCGGTCCGGCTCGGGGCGGCCGTGACGGCCTGTGTCATTTGTCGCTGACCTGTGCCTTCCCGCTCGCCTTGAGCACGTCGTTGAGGGGGCCGAGCTCGTAGATCCCGTTCAGGTCGGTCTTCTGCAGCAGCCCGATCTGCTCGGCGTGCTGCGCGCCCGCGGTCAGCGACGAGGCGACCGGGTCGACGGTGAAGGTGATCGACTTGAACGCCGAGTCCAGGACGTTCGGCTTGAGGGGCTTGCCGCTCAGCTTGGTGAGGGCGTCGTTGGTGACCTTCTCGGCGTCGGCCTTGTTCTGGTTGATGTAGTCGGTGGCCTCGACGACGCCCTGCAGGAGCTTCTTCACCTCGTCCGGGTGCTTCTTCTCGAACTCCTGGCTGACGATGAGGTTGGTGATGACGAACTTGCCGCCGGGCCACAGCGACGACTCGTCCAGCAGCTTGACGCCCTTGTCCTCCAGGACCAGCCGGGAGGCGTAGGGCTCGGGGACCCAGGCGCCGTCGATGGTGCCCTGCTGGAAGGTCTGCAGCGTCTGCGAGTTGTCCTGCGGGATGATCTTGACGTCGCCGCTGCCGTCCTTGTTCGCGGTGAGCCCCTGCTGCTTGAGCCAGTACCGGACGGCGACGTCCTGGGTGTTGCCGAGCTGCGGCGTGGCGATCTTCTTGCCCTTGAGGTCCTGGGCGCTCTTGATCCCGGGCTTGACGATCAGGGCGACGCCGCCGGACGCCGCGCCGGAGATGATGTGCACCGCCTTGCCGTGGGACTGCGCCCAGGCGTTGATGGACGGGTTCGGGCCGACGAAGGTCGCGTCGATCGCGCCGGAGAACAGCGCCTCGACGGCCGCGGGACCGGCGTTGAAGGTGGCGGTCTTCGGCGCCTTGCCGAGGTGCTTGGCGAAGATGCCCTTCTCGACGCCGACGAGCGCGGTGGCGTGTGTGATGTTCGGGAAGTACCCCAGCCTGAGCTGGGTGTCCGCACCGGACTTCCCATCGCCGCCGTCGTCGCCACAGGCGCTGAGCGTCCCCGCGCCGGCCAGGACGATCAGTGCCGCGGCGGCCGCGCGCCATCGGAGTCTGCGATGCATTGTCAGTAATCCCTACTTACCCAGTGTGTTTGACGTGCTTAGTAGATAAGGTGGGCAATGATTTCGTCAAGTCGCTTGCGCGGCACGGTCGTGTAACGACCGCTGCCGCCGAACGGCGAGCCAGTTGGGCGGTACAGGGGGTGCCCGGGATAGGCTCGGTGACCGCACCGATCTGTCCCGTACCACCAGGGGGTTGCCCGTGTCGTCCATCGAGGCCGTACTCGCCCGGGAGATCCTCGACTCCCGCGGCAATCCGACCGTCGAGGTCGAGGTGCTGCTCGCCGACGGCACCGAGGCCCGCGCCGCCGTCCCGAGCGGCGCCTCCACCGGGCAGTTCGAGGCCGTCGAGCTGCGCGACAAGGACGAGCGGTACGGCGGCAAGGGCGTCCGCAAGGCCGTCAAGGCGGTCAACGAGACCATCGACGAGAAGCTCGTCGGCTACCCCGCCTCCGACCAGCGGCTGATCGACCAGCTGCTGAACGACCTGGACGGCACGCCGGCCAAGTCCGAGCTCGGCGCCAACGCGATCCTCGGCGTCAGCCTCGCCGTCGCCAAGGCCGCCGCCGACTCCGCCGGGCTGCCGCTGTTCCGCTACGTCGGCGGCCCGAACGCGCACCTGCTGCCCGTCCCGATGATGAACATCCTGAACGGCGGCGCGCACGCGGACAGCAACGTCGACGTCCAGGAGTTCATGATCGCGCCGATCGGCGCCGCGACCTTCGCCGAGGCGCTGCGCTGGGGCGCCGAGACCTACCACGCGCTGAAGTCGGTGCTGAAGTCCCGCGGGCTGAGCACCGGGCTCGGCGACGAGGGCGGCTTCGCGCCGGACCTGCCGAGCAACCGCGACGCGCTCGACCTGATCGTCGAGGCGATCGGCAAGGCCGGCTTCACCCCCGGCCGCGACATCGCGCTCGCCCTGGACGTCGCCGCCAGCGAGTTCCACGCCGACGGGCAGTACGCCTTCGAGGGCACCAAGCGCTCGTCCGACGACATGGCCGCCTACTACGGCGAGCTGCTCGGCAACTACCCGCTCGTCTCCATCGAGGACCCCCTCGACGAGGAGGACTGGACGGGCTGGGAGGGCCTCACCGCCGCCGTCGGCGACCGCGTCCAGATCGTCGGCGACGACCTGTTCGTCACCAACCCCGAGCGGCTCGGCCGCGGCATCGAGGCGGGCGCCGCGAACGCGCTGCTGGTGAAGGTCAACCAGATCGGCACGCTCAGCGAGACGCTCGACGCGGTGTCGCTCGCGCAGAGCAGCGGCTACCGCTGCATGATGAGCCACCGGTCCGGCGAGACCGAGGACACCACGATCGCCGACCTCGCCGTCGCGACCAACTGCGGCCAGATCAAGACCGGGGCCCCGGCCCGCAGCGACCGCGTCGCCAAGTACAACCAGCTGCTGCGCATCGAGGAGCTGCTGGACGACGCGGCCCGCTACGCCGGCGCCGCCGCGTTCCCGCGCTTCGACGCGCAGGGCGCCTGACGGGCCCGTGTCCCGGGACGAGCGGGACGACCCCCGGGGAGACGACTCCCCGGGGGCCGGCGAGCGCCGTGCCAGCCCCGCGCTGACCAGCCGCGCCGCGATCCTCGCGGTGGTGATGTGCGCGATCGCGCTGAGCCTCGCCTACCCTGTGCGCGAGTACATCGCGCAGCGCAAGGAGATCTCCGATCTCCAGCGCAAGCAGTCCGCGGCGCGCAAGAGGGTGGACGAACTCGCCCAACGCAAGCGGCAACTAGGGGACAAGTCGTACATTGAGCGTGAGGCGACACGAAGGCTGCACTACTGCCGCCCGGACGTGACGTGCTACATCGTGCTGGACGGCGGCGGGGACGACGGGCGCAAGGCCCGCAACGACGGTCCGGCGAGCCGGCCGCCGTGGTATGAGACGTTGTGGCGGTCGGTGGAGACCGCCGACAGGCCGCGCTGATCCCGTTCCGCGGCCGGGCGGGACGGGCGGCCGCGACCGGCGGGTGGGGCCGGTCGCGGGCGGACCGGAGGTGCGGCAGGCCGAGACGGATCGCGGGATCCGCGGGTGGGGACGAATGATCGACGAACGTTGCACAGGGGCATCCGGACCGGCGTCCGAGCGGGACGTCGCGGCGGTGGCGGCGCAGCTCGGACGGGAGCCGCGCGGCATCCGCGGGGTCGCCTACCGCTGCCCGTGCGGGCTGCCGGCGGTGCTGGAGACGGCGCCGCGGCTCCCCGACGGCACCCCGTTCCCGACGCTGTTCTACCTGACCTGCCCGAAGGCGGCGTCGGCGATCGGCACGCTGGAGGGGAGCGGCGCCATGCGGGAGATGCAGGCGCGGCTCGCCGACGATCCGGCGCTGAAGGCCGCGTACACCGCCGCCCACGAGGACTACCTGCGCCGCCGCGACGAGGCCGCCCGCGAGGACGGGATCGAGCCGCTGCCGGCGGGCATGCAGAGCGCGGGCGGGATGCCGGAGCGGGTGAAGTGCCTGCACGCCCTGGTCGCGCACGAGCTGGCCGTGCCGGGCGGCAACCCGTTCGGCCGCGAGGCGCTGGCGGCGCTGCCCGAGTGGTGGCGCTCCGGCCCGTGCGTGTGCGTCGACCCCGCCGACCCCGCGGACCCGGCGGCCGCCCAGGCCCCCGCCGCCCAGGACGCTCCCGACGCCGAGGAGGCCAAGTGACGCGCGTCGCCGCCATCGACTGCGGGACCAACTCGGTCCGCCTGCTGATCGCCGACATCGCCGCCGGCCCGGACGGCGGCTCGCTCACCGACGTCGAGCGCCGCATGGAGATCGTCCGGCTGGGCGAGGGCGTCGATGAGACCGGCCGGCTGTCGACCGCCGCGCTGGACCGGACGTTCACCGCGATGCGCGGGTACGCCGAGCTGATCGAGCGGCACGGGTCGCGGACGGGGGAGGGCCCGATCAAGACCCGGGTGGTCGCGACCAGCGCCACCCGCGACGCCGAGAACCGGGCCGACTTCGTCAGCGGCGTCGTCGACATCTTCGGCGTCGTCCCCGAGGTGATCAGCGGGGACGAGGAGGCGGAGCTGTCGTTCACCGGCGCCACCCGGGAGCTGGCCGAGCTGCGCCCGGCCCGCCCCTACCTGGTCGTCGACATCGGCGGCGGGTCCACCGAGTTCGTGCTCGGCGCCTCCTCGGTGGAGGCGGCCCGGTCGGTCGACATCGGCTGCGTCCGGATGACCGAGCGGCACCTGCGCGACGGCGACCCCCCGTCCCCGGAGCAGATCTCCAACACGGTCGCCGACATCGACGCGGCCCTCGCCGAGGTGCGCCGCACGGTGCCGGTCGACGAGGCGCGCACGCTGGTCGGCCTCGCCGGGTCCGTCACGACGGTCTCCGGCATCGCGATGGACCTGCCGGAGTACGACTCGTCCCGGATCCACCTGTCCCGGGTCACCGCGGCGCAGGTGCACGAGGTGACGCGGCGGCTGCTGCACGCGACGCGGGCCGAGCGCGCGGAGATCGGCGTCATGCACCCGGGCCGGGTGGACGTGATCGGCGCGGGCTCGCTGATCCTGGACCGGATCATGCGCGAGTACGGCTTCGGCGCGGTCGTGGTCAGCGAGCGCGACATCCTCGACGGGATCGCCTGGTCGCTGGTCTGACCTGCGGCCCGCGCCCGGCGGGCACTCGGCGCCCGGTCAGCCCTTGAGGGACGACAGCAGCGCGGGGATCAGCACCGCGTTCGGGTTCTGCTGCGGGACGTACAGGACCGGCGTCGGGCTCGCGGCCTGCCGGATCCAGACCCGGCCGCCGTCGACGACGGCGCCGGAGATCGACGACCAGCTCAGCGACACCCGGTCGCCGCGCACGCCGCCCGGGTGGACGGTGAGGCCCTGCGCGACGTCCACCGACTCGCCCGCGCGGACGCGGCCGGCCAGCTCGGCGACCATCCGCGGTTCCGCGCACGCCTGGCACAGCTGGATCAGCCGCCCCCAGACCGTCTCGGGCTCGATCGTCCCGCCCGCCTCGATGACGACCTCGACGCGCGGGCCGCCGTGGAACGGGTGCCGGCCGGCCTGGAAGATCCACCGGGTGCCGGGGGCCTGGCCGAATCCGGCCGGGATCTGCGCGGCCCAGTAGGCGACCCATTCGACGTGCGGCCACGCCAGCGCCGCCTGCCCGTACGCGACGCCCTGCTCGTCGGCGTGGAGGCGCAGCCCGTGCACGGTCGCGGCGACGCCCTGGACGACGGGCGGCCCGCCCCAGGACGGCTGCCGGGCGTGGCCGGGGTACGGCTCGGACGGCCGCCCTCCCGGGGCGGGCCGCCCCTGCTCCGGCGTGCGGGCGCGCGGCGGGCGGTCGGGTTCGGGGTTGAGGCGGTCGGTCCAGGTCCGGCCGTCCCACCAGCGCAGGCTGCCGGTTCCGTAGGGGTCGGGATACCAGCCCGGTTGCGACAAGGCATGCCTCCGCTCGGCAATGGCGCACGCCGGACACCCCGCGTCCCCGACCGGCGGAACCGCATCGTACCGAGGGCCGTCGCCGGGGCGTGCGAGGATCGAGGGCATGACCGACGCGCGCGCTCCCCATGTGCCACCTGGGACGGGATGGCCCGACGATCCCGCCGCACCGGACACCCCCGTCGCGCACGGCGCGGGCGACGTGATCGAGCTCGCCGCCGGGGCGCCGGACTTGGCGGAGCTGTGCGCGCGGCAGTCGGTGTGCCGGGCGTGCGACCGGCTGGTGGAGTGGCGGGAGAAGGTCGCGGTGGAGCGGCGGCGCGCGTTCGCCGGCGAGGAGTACTGGGGGCGGCCGATCCCCGGCTGGGGCGACCCGGAGCCGCGCATCCTGATCGTGGGGCTGGCGCCCGCGGCGCACGGCGGCAACCGCACCGGCCGGATCTTCACCGGCGACCGGTCGGGCGACTGGCTGTTCGCGTCGCTGCACCGGGTGGGGCTCGCGTCGCAGGCCACGAGCGTGCACGCGGGCGACGGGCAGCGGCTGATCGGCGCGCGGATGGCCGCGACCGTGCGGTGCGCGCCGCCCGACAACAAGCCGACGCCGCTGGAGCGCACGACGTGCCTGCCGTGGCTGGCGCGGGAGGTCGAGGACGTCGCGCCGAGCGTCCGGTGCATCGTGTGCCTCGGCGGGTTCGCGTGGCAGGGCGTGTGGCCCGCGCTCAAGCAGGCCGGATACGAGGTGCCGCGGCCGCGCCCGAAGTTCGGGCACGCCGCGGAGGTCGAGCTGGCGCCGCCGCCCTCGGCGGCCCGCCGGGATCCGGTGCTGCTGCTGGGGTGCTACCACCCGAGCCAGCAGAACACCTTCACCGGACGGGTCACCGAGGGCATGCTCGACGCCGTCTTCATCCGCGCTCGCGACTACGCGTAGCGCGCCGCGTCCGCGCGGATGCGGGTCACATCTTGCCGAGCCGGATCGGCGTCAGCCGGATCTGGCCCTGCTGGCAGACCGGGCCGCCGATCCAGCTGGTGCTGATGAAGGTCGTCTGGTTCGGCGGGATGATGTGCAGCGCCTTCGCCGTGGGCTCGCACTGGCCGGTCTCGCTCTCGCCCTCGCCCTCGCCCGGGACGACGCCCCAGTGCAGCTGCTCGTAGGCGGACGCGCCGGCGGGGATCGTGATCGTGCGGGCGGTGCCCTCGCGGACGACCTTCGTCGGGAGCGCGCCGGCGGCGTTGACGAGGCCGAGCCCGGACCAGCCGCCGGTCGTGCAGGACGTCCCGGAGTTGTTCGTCAGCTGGAGGGTGCCGTACCGCTGCCCGGCCCCCGGGTCCCCGTTGGAGTACGCGGACGCGTGGAGGTCGGACGTCGTGCAGTGCCGGACCCCGGTGCCGTTGGGGCGGGAGCCGGTGCCGGTTCCGGTCGTGGTGGAGGTACCGCTTCCGCCGTTGGTTCCGCTATGGTGTGGGGAGCCGTTCTGCGTGGACGTACTAGCGGGCGGGCTGCTCTCGTTGGACGAGGGGCTGGCGGTGAAGCTGGCGTCGCATCCGGTGAGGGCTGCGGTCAGTGCCGCTGCGGCCACGGTTCCCCAGATGATTCGTTGCATGTTCGCACACCCCTAATACGAGTCGTCGACGGTGGGGCAGGGCCTTGGCCAAGCGGCCGCTGAAGCCGCGCCGACCGGCCCCTGTTCCGGTCGCCGTCCGCGGCGCTTGGCGCCCCCGTGCGGCCCTGTCCCCGTTCCGTCCTCTCTCTGGCTGGTACATACGGTGAGATGCCGGGGTGCCCGGGGAAGTTCGCGCCTTCAGACGATCTTTCCGCTGTGACGCGTTTGGCGTGATCCGGTGGCGGATGCGGGTATCGGTCCCGTTATGCCTTCCGAGCGCAAGCACATCGTGATCGTCGGCGGCGGCTACGTCGGCATGTACACGGCCCTGCGGCTGCAGAAGCGGCTGCGCGGCGAGCTGCGGCGCGGCGAGATCGCCGTCACCGTCATCGACCCCCAGTCCTACATGACCTACCAGCCGTTCCTTCCGGAGGCGGCGGCCGGGAACCTGGAACCGCGGCACGTCGTCGCGCCGCTGCGCCGCGTCCTGCCGCGCTGCCGGATCGTCAACGGGTACGTCACGCGCATCGAGCACGCCTCGCGCAGCCTGACCGTCCGGCCGGCGGGCGCGCGGAGCGCGGGGGTGCCGGAGCGGACGATCGGCTACGACCTGCTCGTGGTGGCGCTCGGCTCGATCTCCCGCACGCTGCCCATCCCCGGCCTCGCCGAGTGCGGGATCGGCTTCAAGACGGTCGAGGAGGCCATCTTCCTGCGCAACCACGTGCTGCACCAGCTCGACATCGCGGCCTCCAACCCCGACGACGAGGAGGTCCGCAGGCGCGCGCTGACGTTCGTGTTCGTCGGCGCCGGGTTCGCGGGGATCGAGGCGCTCGCCGAGTTGGAGGACCTGGCCCGCGACGCCTGCAAGTTCTATCCGAACATCGACCCGTCCGACATGCGCTGGATGATGGTCGAGGCGACGGACCGGATCCTGCCCGAGGTCGGCCCCGAGATGGGCCGGTGGACGGCGGAGGCGCTGCGCCGCCGCGGCATCGAGGTGAAGCTCCGGACGATGCTGAAGTCCGCCGAGAAACGGCACATCGTGCTGAGCGACGGCGACGAGTTCGACGCCGGCACCCTCGTCTGGACCGCCGGGGTGAAGCCGCACCCCGTCGTCAAGGACAGCGACCTGCCGCTGGACGACAAGAGCCGGATCAAGACGACCGACCAGCTCACCGTCGAGGGCCTGGAGGGCGTCTACGCGGCGGGGGACAACGCGGCCGTGCCCGACCGGTCCGGCTTCGCCGAGTTCACCGCGCCGAACGCGCAGCACGCGGTCCGGCAGGCGAAGCGGCTGGGCGACAACATCGTGGCGGACCTGCGCGGCAAGCCCCGCAAGACCTACGAGCACAAGTACGTCGGGTCCGTCGCGAGCCTGGGCCTGCACAAGGGCGTCGCCAACGTCTACGGGGTCAAGCTGCGCGGGCTGCCCGCGTGGGTCATGCACCGCACTTATCACCTGTCGCGGATGCCGACCGTCAACCGGAAGTTCCGCATCACCGCGGACTGGACGCTGGCGCTGTTCTTCCGGCGCGAGATCGTCTCGCTGGGCGAGCTGGAGTCGCCCCGCCAGGAGTTCGAGCTGGCGGCGGGCCGCACCGCCGAGGGCGCCTGAGGGGGCGCGTCCACCGCGGCCCCGCCCCGGGCACCCGGCCGGCGGCGCGCCGCCCCGGGTGCGCTGACCTGGCCGTCTCCGGCGTCACCGTCCGGATATGATGACGCCGCCCCTGTAGCCCAATGGCAGAGGCGGGCTCCCTAAAAGAGCCATTGTGTCGGTTCGAGTCCGACCAGGGGCACCCTGCGTGCATCGATCAGCCCCTCGCCGCGGTCGGCGAGGGGCTGATCGCGCGTGGGATCTCTGCGCCAGGGTCGTGGCGTCTGCTCGGGCGCAGCGGCACGACGGCGGGGGCGTCCGCTGGCGGGATCCCACCAGGTCCGTACGGTGTTCGGCCGTATGCGGTTGTCGGCGGCTCGCGACGCGCTCAGTAGTGGCGCTCGCGGCGCGCCCGCTCGTGCTCGCGGACGAGGGCGGAGGCGTAGCCGTGGGAGAGGTTGTGCTCCTCGGCCAGCCAGGTGCTCCGTTCCTCGCAGCGGGTGAACGAGGGACCGTTCTCGATCGTCGAGAACCACTCGGGAAGGTCACGTCCGGTGACCGACGGGATGCGGGCGATCAGCTTGCTGTGCGTCTCCGGCGAGTGGTTCAGTGACAATTGGCACCTCCAGGTCGCGGGGCTCTTCCTGGCACTCTGCAACACCGGCCCGTATGTGACAACCCCCTAACGGGGACCTATCCATGACGTTACGTAGATCATTCGTAACGGGGATATTCTCCGGAAAGCGCAGGTGGCCCGCACCCGGCGCGCGAGCGCTCGGGACGGGCCACCGCGGGCCGCTCGGGCCGCTCGTCAGGAGAGCCGCTCCAGGACCATCGCCATGCCCTGGCCGCCGCCCACGCACATGGTCTCCAGCCCGAACTGCTTGTCGTGGAACTGCAGGCTGTTCACCAGCGTGGAGGTGATCCGGGCGCCGGTCATGCCGAACGGGTGGCCGACCGCGATCGCGCCGCCGTTGACGTTCAGCTTGTCGAGGTCGATGCCGAGGTCCTCGGCGGACGGCAGCACCTGCGCGGCGAACGCCTCGTTGATCTCGACGAGGTCGATGTCGCCGATGGTCATGCCGGCCTTGGCGAGGGCCTTGCGGGACGCCTCCACCGGGCCGAGGCCCATGATCTCGGGGGACAGGCCGGTGACGCCGGTCGAGACGATCCGGGCCAGCGGCGTGAGGCCGAGCTCGGCGGCCTTGGTGTCGCTCATGACGACGACCGCGGCGGCGCCGTCGTTCAGCGGGCAGCAGTTGCCCGCGGTGACGGTCCCGTCCGGGCGGAACACCGGCTGGAGCTGCGACACCTTCTCGTAGGTGGTGCCGGGCCGGGGGCCGTCGTCCTTGGCCACCACGGTGCCGTCGGGCAGCGTGACGGGGGTGATGTCCTTCTCCCAGAACCCGTTGGCGAGGGCCTTCTCCGCCAGGTTCTGCGAGCGGACGCCGAACTCGTCCTGCGCCTGCCGGCTGACGCCGCGCATCCCGGCGACGTTCTCGGCGGTCTGCCCCATCGCGATGTAGATGTCGGGGACCTGGTCGTCCTGGCGCGGGTCGTGCCACACCGGCGCGCCGCCCTCGGCGGTCTTGGCGGTGCGGGCCTGCGCGTCGGCGAAGACCGGGTTCTGGGTGTCGGGCAGCCCGTCGCTGCTGCCCTTGGCGAACCGGCTGACGGTCTCGACGCCGGCCGAGACGATGACGTCCGCCTCGCCGGCCTTGATCGCGTGCAGCGCCATCCGGGTCGTCTGGAGCGAGGACGAGCAGTAGCGGGTGATGGTCGCGCCGGGCACGTTGTCCCAGCCGAGCAGGACCGACACCACGCGGGCCATGTTGTAGCCCTGCTCGCCGCCGGGCAGCCCGCAGCCGAGCAGCAGGTCGTCGATCTGCGACGGGTCCAGCTGCGGGACCTTCGCCATCGCGGCGGTGATCATCTGGGCGGTGAGGTCGTCGGGCCGGATGTCCTTCAGCGACCCCTTGAAGGCGCGTCCGATGGGCGAGCGCGCGGTGGCGACGATGACTGCCTCGGGCATGTGCGGGTCTCCTGTCTCAGCGGCCGTCTCCGGGCCCGGCGCGACCGTCGCGGCGGACGGTGTTACTCGCCGGTCACCAGCAATCTAGCTCCCGCGCCGCACCCGCGCGCAACCCGGCCCCTCCGGCTGTGTTGACAGTGAGTCTAATAAGTGCCCGCTTACTCACCTGGGCCAACGGTCGGGGCCGGGCCGGCCGCGTCAGGCGATGTCCGGAGCGACGGCCGGGGACGGCGGCGTGGTGTCGGCGGCCGGCGCGGAGCGGCGGCGCAGCAGCCGCGCCCACCGCCCCCGGGGACCCCGGTCGCGGCCCGCGACGGAGGCGCCCGACACCTCCGTGCCGGAGATCTCCGCCGCCTCGGCCGCCGCCAGGTACACCGGCAGCACGTCCTCGCCGAGCCGCGGATCCGGCAGCGCGCCGAGATCGGGCTCCAGGCCGAGCGCGTGCGCCATCGACGGCAGCACGGCCGCCGCGGCGGCGGCATAGCCTCGTGCGGACGGGTGGTAGCGGTCCTCGCTGAACATCGAGATCGGGTCCGCGGCGAACTCGCGGCCCAGCAGGTCGCCGAGCGACACCGACCGCGCGCCCTGCTCCACCGCCGCGATCGTCTGCGCCGCGGCCAGCTGCCGGCTCGCCCGCCGCGCGATCCACTTCAGCGGCTGCATCAGCGGCTTGATCGTGCCGAGGTCGGGGCACGTGCCGACGACCACCTGGCAGCCCGCCGCGCGCAGCCGCACCACCGCGTCCGACAGGTGCCGCACGGACGTGCCGGCCGGCACCCGGCCCGTCACGTCGTTCGTGCCGACCATGATGATGGCGAGATCCGGGCGGGCCTCCAGCGCCCGGTCGGTCTGGCCCTCCAGCTCGGCGGACCGGGCGCCCGAGCGCGCCACGTTCGTCATCCGGACGGGCCGCTCCGCGATCGCCGCCAGCCCGGCGGCCAGCATCGCCCCCGGCGTCTCCTCGGCGGTGTGCACGCCGAGCCCCGCCGCGGTCGAGTCGCCCAGCATCAGCAGGGACAGCGGCCGGCCGGAGAGCGCCTCGCCGTAGAGGCCGTCCGCCGCCGGCGGATCCCCGTTCGGCGTCGCTTTGATGATCTTGCGGGCGAGCTTGGCCTCCGCCACGAGCAGCCCGAACGTGATGCCGCCGAGGGCCGTGATGCCCCCGCCCCCGTAGGCCGCGGCCGCCGCGATCCGGCGCGCCGTGAACGCTCTCAGCATGTCCGATGACCCTCCGTGATCGAGTTGTACCCTCCCGGAGACCGTTCGATGCCCGCGGGGCCGATCTCGGCTACCGTCGGTGCTGGGGCATCCCCCCGATCGCGCGTCCGGTTCCCCCTGCGTCACACGCTGCTGGAACGGGAGCGCGACCCGTTGAATTCCGACACACACACTGGACAAGGACGTCGCGGTGCACGTACACGACTCGCTCGTCGAGCTGATGGGCAACACCCCTCTCGTTCGGCTGCGCAAGGTGACCGGCGGCTCGGTGAACGAGCGCGGCCCGCAGGTGCTGGCCAAGGTGGAGTACTTCAATCCCGGCGGCTCGGTGAAGGACCGCATCGCGGTCCGGATGATCGACGCCGCGGAGGCGTCCGGCGAGTTGCGGCCGGGCGGGACGATCGTCGAGCCGACGTCCGGTAACACCGGCGTGGGGCTGGCCATCGTCGCGCAGGAGCGCGGCTACAAGTGCGTCTTCGTCTGCCCCGACAAGGTCGCCAAGGACAAGGTGGACGTGCTGCGCGCGTACGGCGCGGAGGTCGTGGTCTGCCCGACGGCCGTCTCGCCGGAGCACCCCGACTCCTACTACTCGGTCTCCGACCGGCTGGCCGCCGAGATCCCCGGCGCCTGGAAGCCGAACCAGTACACCAACCCGCAGAACCCGGTGTCGCACTACGAGACGACGGGCCCGGAGCTGTGGGAGCAGACCGAGGGCCGCATCACCCACTTCGTCGCGGGCATCGGCACCGGCGGCACGATCAGCGGCACCGGCAAGTACCTCAAGGAGGTCTCCGGCGGGCGCGTGAAGATCATCGGCGCCGACCCGGAGGGCTCGGTGTACTCGGGCGGCTCGGGCCGCCCCTACCTGACCGAGGGCGTCGGCGAGGACATCTGGCCGGAGACCTACGACCGCGACATCTGCGACGACGTCATCGCGGTCTCCGACAAGGACTCCTTCCTCATGACCCGCCGGCTGGCCCGCGAGGAGGCCCTCCTCGTCGGCGGCTCCTGCGGGATGGCGGTCGTCGCGGCGCTGCGCGTCGCCGCCGAGGCCGGCCCGGACGCGGTCATCGTGGTGCTGCTCCCCGACGGCGGCCGCGGCTACCTCAGCAAGATCTTCAACGACAGCTGGATGGAGGACTACGGGTTCCTGCCGTCCTCCACCGAAGAGGCCCGCGTGAACGAGGTGCTGACCCGCAAGGGCGGGGCGCTGCCGGAGTTCGTGCACGTCCACCCGCACGAGAGCGTGCAGACCGCCATCTCGATCATGCGCGAGTACGAGGTGTCGCAGCTGCCGGTGATGAAGGAGGAGCCGCCGGTGATGGCGGCCGAGGTGATCGGCTCGGTCGTGGAGAGCGAGCTGCTCGACGTCCTGGTCAAGGAGCGCTCCGGCCTGCTGGACCCGGTGGAGGCGCACATGTCCGCGCCGCTGCCCACGATCGGCTCCGGTGAGCCGGTGAGCAAGGCCGTCGGCGTCCTGGAGAAGTCGGGCGCCGCCGTCGTCCTCGTGGACGGCAAGCCCAAGGGCCTCATCACCCGCCAGGACCTCCTCGCCTACCTGGCCGACCCGAACAACTGACGTCCGCGAACCGAGCGCCGGAGCCCGGGGACGGCCGAACCGCCGGCCGTACCCGGGCTCCGGCGCTCTGGTGAGACATGCGTCACATCGAGTGTATCGATGTCACGGGACGTCCGGCCGATTCGCTCTCAGGTCCGCCAGGTTCGCGATGCCCGTGTGCCGCGGGCGGAGGAGACGATCGCCATGCCCAGTCCGATGTCTCGCGCCGTGACCGTCGCCGCCGCGGCGGCGGCCGTCCTGGGCGGCACAGCCGCCGCCCGGGCGTCCGTGGAACCCGCCGCCGCCTGGACCGTGTCCGCGGGAGGCGCGACCGAGGTGCACGGCACCGGCGGCACCGCGGTCCTGACCAACGACCGGACCGGTGCCAGGATCACCTGCTCGACCGGACCGACCTTCGCGAGCCGCGTCGCCGCGGGCCGCACCACCGGCCAGCGGCTCGGCCTGCTGGACGACTACTACATCGACTGCACCGACGCGAACGGCCTGGCGCTGCGGTTCGGCGACGCCTACCAGGCCCTGCACAACGCCGACGTCCTGTACGGCACCGGCTACGACGCATCCGCGGGCCGCGTGACGGGCTACCTCGACATCGACACGAGCGCCCCGCAGATCCCCGCCCTCGTCGCGCAGACCCTGTCGTCGAACACCTGCCTGCTGGTGTTGCAGCCACCCGGGGTCCCCTCGGCCCCGAACCACTACCGGGTGCCGTTGACGTACACGAACTCCACCCGCACGCTGACCCTCGGCGCCCGGCTGTCGCTCGTCGCCCCGACCAGCTGCCCCGGCGTGCAGATCACCGACACCTACACCTACTCCGGCACGGTCGCGATCGGTGAACCGCTGACGATCACGCCGGCGACGTCCTGACGGCGGGGCCGGGGGAGGCGTCCGGCTCCGGACGCGGCGAAGCGCCGGAGACCGTGCGGTCTCCGGCGCTTCGCCTTCGGAGGAAGCCGGATTGCGGGCCCCGGCCCGTGGGCGGCATTTCTGACCGGGGCTCCGCAATCCGACGACTGCGGGGGCCTGCCGTCCTAGGACGGGTAGCCCGTGCCGACGTACTGGTCCTGCGTCGGGTCGGGGCGTCCGAGCCTCTTCTTCGGCTCGTCGCCGTGGCCCGGCCACCAGGCCCGGTGGCCCAGCATCGCGGTGATGCCCGGCACCAGGAACGTCGACATCACGAAGGCCGACAGCGCGATGCCCATCGCGACCGAGAAGCCCATCTGCTTGAGCATGGAGACCGGCGCCAGCAGCATCACCGAGAAGGTGCCGGCCAGGATGAGGCCCGCCGCGGCGACCGTCGGGCCGCCGTGCCGGACGGCGCGGGACGCCGCCTCCCGGGGCGAGTACCCCTCCTTGGCCTCCTCGCGCAGCCGCGCGGTCATCAGGATGTTGTAGTCGGTCCCGATGGCCAGCACGAACAGGTAGAGGATGATCGGCAGCTGGAAGATCACGCCCTCCTTGCCCTGGGCGTACTGGAAGACGTACACCGCGGAGCCGAGCGTGGAGGCGAACCCGAGCAGCACCGCCACGACCAGGTAGATCGGCGCGACCACCGACCGCAGCAGCAGCGCCAGGATCAGCGCGATCAGCACCGCCGCCACCGGCAGGATCACCGACAGGTCGCGGTTGTTGACGGCGTTGATGTCGGCGTAGGTCGCCGTCGGGCCGCCGACGTAGGCGCGCGTCCCGGGCGGCGCGATCTTGTGCACCGCCGGCGCCAGGTCGTTCTTGACCAGGCTGATCGCCTCGTTGGAGGCCGGGTTCTTCTTCAGCACCAGGTCGACCCGGACGACGCCGTTCTTGCCGGGCTCCGCCGGGTTGACGCGTCCGACGCCGGGCGCGGTCTCGGCCTTCTTGGAGAACTCGGTGATCGCCTGCTTGGCGACCGGCTGCCCGTTGTCGCTCTTGATGAACACCTGGACGGGCTGGGTGAGGCCGGGCGGGAAGCCCCGCTCCATGTCCTTGGTGGCCTGCGCCGACTCGGTGTCCTGGGGGAACCCGGCGGCGAAGTCGTAGTCGGACTTGAAGCCGAGCGCGCCGATGGCCAGCACGACCATGACACCGCCCGCGGCCAGCGCCGCGACGGCCGGGTGGCGGCCGACGCCGCGGCCGATCGCGCCGGAGACCCGCTCCTTGGGCTGCTTCTTCCAGGCCTTCGACGGCCAGAACACGGCGGTGCCGAGCAGCGACACGAGCGCCGGGAACAGGGTCAGCGAGGTGATGCCCATGGTGACGACGGAGATCGCCAGGGCCGGGCCCCAGGCGCTGAACACGCCGAACGTCGCGAGCAGCAGCACCAGGAAGGTGACGGCGATGGCGGCGGCGGCCGAGGAGATGACCTCGCCGACCCGCTCCACCGCGTGGATCATCGCGGTCTTCTTGTCCTCGCCCGCCCGCAGCCGTTCGCGGAACCGGAACATCACGAACAGGTAGTAGTCGGCGCCGATGCCGAACAGCACGATGAGGATGATGGTGCTGAGACTGTCGTCGCCGGAGAAGCCGAACAGCTTCGAGGCGGTGCCGATGAGGCCCATCGCGACCTGCATCGTCAGCATGATCACTACGATCGGCAGCACCGCGGCGATCGGCGCCCGGAAGATCACCAGGATCAGCCCGATGATCAGGACGAAGGTGGCGATCCCGACGATCTCGAAGGACTTGTTGAAGGAGTCCTCGTTGTCGACGAAGCCGGCGACGTCACCGCCGACCTTGGCCTCGAGCCCGCTGCCCTTCAGCAGCCCGGGCAGGTCCTTGCGTATCTCCTTGACCGCGTCGCCCTGCTTCTTGCTGGCCGCCTGGTCGGTGCCCTTCATCGGCACCGAGATGACCTGGACGGCCTTGTTGGGCGCCACCAGCTGCTCGCCGGTGAGGAAGTTCAGCACGGTGGCCGGCTTGCTCGCGTTCATGGACGCGGCGGCCTTGTCGATCACCCGGGTGTCGGCCGGCGTGATCTTCCCTCCGTCCGAGCGCTTGACGACGACGATCGAGGAGGTGTCCTCCTGCTGGGGGAACGCCTTCTGGGCGATCTTGGCCGCCTGGACCGACTCGTACTTGGAGGGCAGGAAGTCGCCCTGGTCGGACTCGGTGGACAGCTTGGGGGACAGCGTGATGATGAGACCGGCGGCCACCAACCAGGCCACGATGGTCCACCATGGATGTCTCACGACGAAGCGCGCGAGCCGAGCGAACATGCGTCTTCCTTAAATAAAGGGTCAACTCGGGATACTGGTTAAACGGTAGGGAACGCGCGCGCTCTTGGGGTCAACCCGCGTGCTGAAATGGGGGCTGATACCTCCGGGGGAGCTCCTCCTCCCAGAGGAGGGGCGGCGGGTGGATAGCCTCGTACCCATGGACAACGAGGTTCACCGGGGGTTCGAGACCCTGGCCATCCACGCGGGACAGGAGCCCGACCCCGCCACGGGGGCGGTCGTCCCGCCGATCTACCAGGTCTCCACGTACAAGCAGGACGGGATCGGGGGGCTGCGCGGCGGCTACGAGTACTCCCGATCGGCCAATCCGACGCGTACCGCGCTGGAGGTATGCCTCGCCGAGATCGAGACGGGGGCGCGCGGGCTGGCGTTCGCGTCCGGGCTCGCCGCCGAGGACGCGCTCATCCGCACCGTCTGCAAGCCCGGCGACCATGTGATCATCCCGAACGACGCCTACGGCGGCACCTACCGCCTCTTCGCGAAGGTCGCCGAACCGTGGGGCGTCTCGTTCGACCCGGTGCCGCTCGGGGACGCGGCGGCCGTGCGCGCGGCGATCCGCCCCGAGACGAGGCTCATCTGGGTGGAGACGCCGACCAACCCGCTGCTCGGCATCGCCGACATCGCGATGCTCGCGGGCATCGCCCACGACGCGGGCGCGCTGCTCGCCGTCGACAACACCTTCGCCTCGCCCTACCTCCAGCGGCCCCTGGAGCTCGGTGCGGACGTCGTGGTGCACTCCACCACCAAGTACATGGGCGGCCACTCCGACGTCGTCGGCGGCGCGCTGGTCGTCGCGGACGGCGGGCTCGGCGAGCGCCTGGCGTTCCACCAGAACGCGATGGGCGCCGTCGCGGGCCCCTTCGACGCCTGGCTGACGCTGCGCGGGATCAAGACGCTCGGCGTGCGGATGGACCGGCACTGCGCCAACGCCGAGAAGGTCGTGGAGCTGCTGACCCGGCACCCCGCCGTCCGGCAGGTCCTCTACCCGGGCCTGCCCGACCACCCCGGCCACGAGGTCGCCGCCAAGCAGATGCGCGCCTTCGGCGGCATGGTCTCCTTCCGGATGGACTCCGAGGAGGCCGCCGTCCGGGTGTGCGAGCGGACGAAGCTGTTCACGCTCGGCGAGTCGCTCGGCGGCGTCGAGTCGCTGGTCGAGCACCCGGGCCGGATGACGCACGCCTCGGCCGCCGGCTCCCCGCTGGAGGTCCCGGCCGACCTGGTCCGCCTGTCCGTCGGCATCGAGGACGCCGACGACCTCCTCCGCGACCTCGAACTAGCGCTCGGTTGACCCAGGGGGGCTGTGTTTTCCCAGGGGGGCGACCCCCTGGAACCCCCGTCACGACGGACGGCCTGTTTCGACGCTCCGCTAGCGCTCCGCGTCGAAACAGGCCGTCCGTCGCCGGGCATGCCCGCTGCGCTCGCTGGCGCTCGCTCCGCGTGCCTGCCCGTGGTCTGTGGCTGAGGCTCAGACCGCCGGGTCGCTGCGCTCGCTCCGCGTGCCTGCCCGTGACCTGCGCTGGGGTCGGCGGCAGTGGGGCGGAAAGTGGTGAACCCGGCATGCTTCCCGCAAGTAACGTGATCAAACATCTATACTCAGCCCGCCAGGTTCGTTCACGAAGGGGCCCGGGGTGCGCAAAGTACTGGTCAGTGGGGCGGCGTTCGCCGCGACGTGTGTCTCCGCCGTAGCCGTGCCGATGGCCGCCCAGGCCACCACTCCCGGGCCGAGCCCGACGCCCTCGGTGTCGGCCCCGTCGGACGTCCCCACGGGGGCTCCGGGGTCCGACGCGCCCACCGGTGCTCCCGGAAGCGGCGCGCCGGGAAGCGAGTCGCCGTCCGGGACGCCGTCGACGCAGTCCCCGGACGGGGAGCCGGAGGCCGCCGGCGGCGGCACCGACGGCGTCGTCCGCGCCAAGGCCGTCATGGTCACCCCCAAGCTCCCGCGGTCCGCGACGTACAACTACGGGCCGTCCGCGAGCCAGCGCGTCGACGCCTACTGGCAGCCGACCCCGGCGCAGCGGGCCAAGGCCCGCGGCGACGCCAGGCGCAACGCCGCGGGCGGCGCCCGGAGCGCGACCCGGCCCGGCGTGCTGATCATCCACGGCGGCTACTGGATGGGCGGCAGCAAGGACAGCTGGAAGTACTTCGCGCGGAGGCTGAGCGACGCCGGCTACGTCGTCCTGTCGGCGAACTACCGGCTCGCGCCGAAGGCGCAGTGGCCCGCGCAGCGCGACGACGCCCTCGGCGCCCTCCGGTTCATGAAGAAGCACGCCCGCACCTGGAACCTCGACCCCGACCGCATCGTGGTGCTCGGCTCGTCGTCCGGCGGGCAGCTCGCGACGCAGATCGGCACCCACGGGACCGGCACGGACCTCGTCCGCGGCGTCGTGGCGCTGTCGCCGCCGAACAACCCGTTCCTGGCCTACAAGGACGGCGCGGCGACCGAGGCCTCGTCCCGCCAGCGCAAGCTGCGCCAGGCCGTCGTGGACCTCGTCCACTGCGCGCCCGGCTCGCCGGAGGCCACCCTGGAGGCCGCGGACTGCTGGAAGCGCGTCGAGGACGCCGACAGCACCACGCACGCCTCCGCCGGCGACGCGCCGATGCTGCTGCTGCACGCCACCGGCGACTTCGTGCCGGTGACGCAGAGCCAGGGCCTGGCGAGCGCGCTGCGCGCCGCGGGCGTGCAGGTGAAGGTACAGACGGTCGACGGCGTCATGCACGCCTCGGACATGCTGAACGTGGACGGCATCACGCCGGAGATCCTGCGCTGGATCAAGGCGCACACGCAGGCGCGCCCCTGACCCCGAAGGGGCGCGCCCCGGCGGGACGTCAGGCGTTCCAGACCATCAGGACGAGGATCACCAGCCAGATCAGCGCGATGACGCCGGAGATGGCGGCGATCCGGCCGCGCTCCACCTGGGCGACCTCGCCGGCCGCGGGCTTCGCCGCCACCGGCGTCTCCCCGGTGGTCTTCGCGGCGCCGTCCTCGGCCTCGGCGGCGGCCTCCGCCTCGGCCTGGGGCGCGGCCGCCGCGGCGGCCGGAGCCGAGGCGGCCGCCGGGCCCGCCTCGTCCAGCAGCTTCGCGGCCTTCCGCTGGTCCCGCTCCACGATCAGCAGCAGCACCAGCGCGACGATGAACAGCGTCATCGACACCGACAGCCACGCCTGCGCGAAGTGGCCCTCGGCCAGCCACAGCCCGAACAGGAAGATCAGCAGCGTGCCGACGCCGTAGATCTGGGTGGTGCGGTTCAGGTACCGCACCACGGTGGCGTTCCGGTTGCGGATGTAGCGCGGCGTGGACATCGTCGCGGCGGTCAGCGGGCCCAGCGTGAAGATCGCGAACCCGATGTGCAGGATGAGCAGGATGCGGTCGGAGGTCGACATGTGCCGACCCTAGCGCCGACCGCGCCCTAGCGGCGGCCCCTGCGGACCCTCAGGTAGTCGCTGACGACGTACTCGCCGAGCCGGTCGGCGTCCGGCGCGAACACCCGGCCGCCGTTGCGGCGCGCGACCTCCTCCACGAACGACACCAGCCGCCGGTCGTCGGCCAGCATGAAGAAGTTCATGGTGGCGCCGCGCCGGGTCATCTTGTCGACCTCGGCCAGGGTGAGCACCAGCGTGTCCGTGGACGGCGGGTAGTCGAACAGCGAGCGGCCGTCCGGGCGCAGGTGCGCGGTCGGCTCGCCGTCGGTGACGACGAGGACGATCGGCTCGAAGTCGGGGTGTCGGTCCAGGTGCCGGCCCGCGATCATCAGCGCGTGGTGCAGGTTCGTGCCCTGCACCATGTCCCAGTCGAGCCCGGCCATCTCCTCGGGGTGCAGCGTCCGCGCGTAGTTGGAGAACCCGATGATCTGGATCGCGTCCTGCGGGAACTTGCTGGTGACGAGGGTGTGCAGGGCGAGCGTCGTCTGCTTGGCCGCCGCCCACGTCCCGCGCAGCACCATCGAGTACGACAGGTCCACCAGCAGGCAGACCGCCGCGCCCGTGCGCCGCTCGGTCTCGTGCACCTCGAAGTCGTCGACGCCGAGCCGCACCCGCGCCGGACGGGCCGGACCGCGCCGGTCCACCGCGTCGGCGCCCACCGGCTCCAGCACCTCGGCCGCGGCGAGGGACTCCAGGGACGCCGCCGGGGCCGCGACGAGGCCGGTCGCCGCGTCGGGCACCGGGCCCTCCATCGCGCTGCGGCGGATCGCGTTGCTCACCGTCCGGACGACGTCGAGGGGCTGCTCGTCGCCGAACCGCCACTCCCGGCTGGACCCGGTCAGCTCGCCCGCCTGGCCGGCGTCGCGCTGGTCGTGGTCGCCCTGCCGGCCCGACGTCAGCTGCGAGAACACCCGGCGCAGCGCCGTCTCGCCGAGCCGCCGCACCGCCTTCGGCGTCAGCTCCAGCTTCCCGCGGTTGCGGCGCAGGTAGCCCTGCTTCTCCAGCTCCTTCTCCAGGCGGCGCAGCGCGTCGAGGTCGTCGACGGCCTGCCGGCCGAGCGCCCGCCGGACGGCGTCCTCGTCGATGTCGTCGAGCCGCGCGCCGGGGTAGTCCTGGCCGAGCGCCGCCTCCAGCTCCGACAGGTCCGCGAGCTCCGCCAGCGCGGTCGTCGCGTCGCCCATCCCGAGCGGGTTCTCGCCGTCCATCTGCTCCGGCTGGCCCCAGCCCAGATCGGGCCTGCGCGCGCGCAGCGCGTCACCGAGCCGGGTCATCTCCATCGCCAGGCCCGCGTCCTGCATGGCCTGCTCCATCAGCCCCGCCAGCTCGGCGCGCTGCTCCGGGCTGAGCGAGGCGAGCAGCCGGTCCATCGCCGCGGCGCGGCGGGCGAGCTGGTCGACCAGCTCCTCCAGGTTCTCCGGACGCTCGGGGAACATGTCCCCGTACTCGTCCATGAACCGGTCGAAGTCGGCCTGGGTGTGCTCGCCCCGCGCGTCCTTCTCCAGCATCCCGTTCAGCGACGCCATCATGTCCTTGACGCGCTGCATCGCCGCCGGGTCCTGGTTCTCCAGGGCCTGCTTCATGCCCTGGAACTGCGCGTCCAGCACCTCCCGCCGCAGCAGGTCCTTCAGCTGCTCGAACGTTTGCCGCGCCGCGTCGGACCGCCACTGGTAGTCCGACAGCCGCCGGATCGCCTGCGACGTGTCGGACGGCAGCGTGTCCAACTCCGCCTCCCGCAGTCGCGCGTCATCGGACGGGTCGGGGAACAGCTCGGCCCGCTCCTGCCCGATCGCGGTGTCGAGCAGCGCCCGCGCCTCCTCCAGCGTGCCGTCGAGACGGCCCCGCTCGCGCAGCGCGCGCCGCCGCTCCCGCACCTCGCGGAGCAGGTCGTCGAGGCCGCGGCGGCCCTGCGCGTTCGGCAGCCCGCGGCGCAGCAGCTCCCGCAACGCGTCGTCGGGACGGGTGCCGTCCAGCACCGAGTCGCCCATCGCGTCCAGCGCGTCGCGGACGTCGTAGGGCGGCGCCAGCGGGTCGGGCCCGTCCTCGTACGCGCCGTACCTGTACCGGCTCATCGAACCTCCTCGGACATGGCGCCTCCAGGACCCGCGATCAGGTCCGGTACGTCGCCGTCCCGTCGGCCCGGCCGCCCTGAACGTCCTTGGACAGCCGCCGGGTCAGGAACAGCCCTTCCAGGGCGAACTCCAGCGCGGCCGCGGCCTGCTCGGGGGAGTCCCCCGACATGCCGAGCCGTTCCATGATCTTGGCGAGGCCGGGCACCTGCCCGATCCTGCGCAGCAGCTCGGTGGAGGACACCAGCTCGCCCGACTCGACGGTGTCGCCGGAGTCGAACTTGTCCAGCAGCCCGGACAGGTCGGCGGGGCCGAGCGTCCGCCGGTAGGTCTCGGCGATCGCGCGGCGCAGCAGGTGCTCCAGCACCTCCTGCTCGCGGCCCTCCTCGCTGACCTCGAACTCCACCTTGCCCATCAGCGACGGCACCACCGCCGGCAGGTCGCACACGCGCGCGACGGCGCGCTCCTCGCCGGCCAGCGCCGCGCGCCGCACCGCGCCCGCCGCGACGGTCTCCGCGCCCGCCAGCGCGAACCGCGCCGACACGCCCGACCGCGCGTCCACCGCCGTCGACTCCCGGACGAGCCGGGTGAACCGGGCGATGACCTCGATCAGGTGGTCGGGCACCTCGGCGGGCAGCCCCGCCAGGTCCGCGAAGTCGGACTCCTGCCGGATCAGCGCCAGCTCGGCGTCCAGCTCGAGGGGGTAGTGGGTGCGGATCTCCGCGCCGAAGCGGTCCTTCAGCGGGGTGATGATCCGGCCGCGGTTGGTGTAGTCCTCCGGGTTGGCGGACGCGACGAGCAGCACGTCCAGCGGCAGCCGCAGCGCGTAGCCGCGGATCTGCACGTCCCGCTCCTCCAGCACGTTCAGCAGCGCCACCTGGATCCGCTCGGCCAGGTCGGGCAGCTCGTTGATGGAGAAGATCCCGCGGTTGGTGCGCGGGACGAGGCCGAAGTGCACGGTCTCCGGGTCGCCGAGGGTGCGGCCCTCGGCCACCTTGATGGGGTCGACGTCGCCGATGAGGTCGCCGACGCTCGTGTCGGGGGTGGCGAGCTTCTCGCCGTAGCGGTCGTCGCGGTGCCGCCACTCGACCGGCAGCTCGTCGCCGAGCTCGGCGGCGAGCCGGCGGCAGCGCACGCACACCGGGTCGTAGGGATGGTCGTTGATCTCGCAGCCGGCCACCACCGGGGTCCACTCGTCCAGCAGCCCGCCCAGGGTGCGGATCAGCCGCGTCTTGCCCTGCCCGCGCTCGCCGAGCAGCACGAGGTCGTGGCCGGCGAGCAGGGCGCGCTCGAGATGGGGGAGGACGGTGTCGTCGAAGCCGAGGATGCCGGGGAAGCGCGGCTCGCCGGATCTCAGCCGGGCGAGCAGGTTGTGGCGGATCTCGGCCTTCACCGTTCGCTGGACGTGGCCGCTGGTGCGCAGCTCGCCCAGTGTGGTCTCGCGTGGTGTGGATGAACGCACGCGATCGACACTACGTCGCCGACGCGCGCGATCGCACCTGTGCGCCGCGGATTCCTCGTCCCCCGCGTCCGGGCGCGCCGCGGCCTTGGCGGGACCGGGATGTTGGGTCAGATGCGTCCGGCGGGGGAGACTGGGAGATGTGATGCGACCCGGTGAACGGAGTGAGGGAGGCGGCGCCGATGGCGCGATTCGGTGACGGCCTGGCCCTCGGCCCCGATCTGTCCAGTGCCGCCGTGTCCGCGGTCGAGCAGGCGCTCGCGCCGCTGTCCGCGGCGCCCGACCTGGTCTGCGTCTTCATCTCCGGGGACGACCCGGAGGAGATCGCGGCCGCGGCGCGGCGCGCGGCGCTGTCCGCGTCGCCCGCGCTGGTGATCGGCTGCAGCGCGTCCGGAGTGATCGGCGGGGGCCGGGGCGTGGAGGACGCGGGCGCGGTCAGCGCGTGGGCGGCGGTGCTGCCCGGCGCGCGGCTGGAGGCGTTCCGGCTGGAGACGCTGAAGGCGGAGGACAAGCTGATCGTGGTCGGCATGCCGGAGGGGCAGGACGACGACGTGGTGGGGCTGCTGCTGGCCGACCCCTACAGCTTCCCGGTGGACGCGTTCGTCGAGCGGTCCGACGACGCGCTGCCCGGCCTCGCGCTCGTCGGCGGCCTCGCGGAGGCGGGCGAGCACGGCGAGGCGCGGCTGTTCGTGGACGGCGACGTGTACGAGGACGGCGCGGTCGGCGTGGTCATCGGCGGCGCCGTCACCGCCGCGACCGTCGTCAGCCAGGGCGCCCGGCCGATCGGCCCGGACATGGTGGTGACGAAGGCCGACGAGAACGTGCTGTACGAGCTGGCGGGCGTGCCGGCGCTGGAGAAGCTGGAGCAGATCGTCCTGGAGCTGCCCGAGGACGAGCAGGAGCTGGCCGGCCGCGGCCTGCTGATCGGCGTCGCGATGGACGAGTACGCCGACGAGCACGAGCGCGGCGACTTCCTCGTCCGCGGGGTGGTCGGCGCCGACACCGACAGCGGCGCGATCGCGATCGGCGACGTGGTGGACGTGGGGCGGACCGTCCGGTTCCAGGTCCGCGACGCGGGCGCCGCGGAGGAGGAGCTGACCGCGCTGCTGGAGCGGTTCGACCTCGCGCCGGTCGAGGGCGCGCTGCTGATCTCCTGCAACGGCCGGGGGCAGGCGATGTTCCCCGACTCCGACCACGACGCCAAGGTGCTCGACCGGGCGTTCGGGCCGGCCGGGGTCGGCGGGTTCTTCGCCGCCGGCGAGATCGGCCCGGTCGCCGGGCGCAACCACGTGCACGGGTTCACCGCGTCGATCCTGGCGTTCGGCCGGGCGGGGGACCGGTGATGGCGGCTGCGGGTCCGGCCTCGGGTTCGGGTCCGGCCGCACCGGTCCTGGCGGTGGACATCGGCGGGACGAAGCTGGCCGCGGCGGTCGTCGAGCAGGGCGGGCGCGTCGTCGCCTACGACCGTGTCGCCACCCCCAACGGGGAGGGGCTGGACGCCGAGGGCCTGTGGCGGACGCTCCAGGGCCTGCTCGACAAGGTGCACGCCGACGCGGGCTCCCCGGTGCTCGCGGGCGTCGGCTGCGGCTGCGGCGGCCCGATGACGTGGCCGGCCGCCGAGGTGTCGCCGCTGAACATCCCCGCCTGGCGGGGGTTCCCGCTGCGCGCGCGGCTCCGCGGCCGGTATCCGGGGCTGCCCGTCCGCGTCCACAACGACGCCGTCTGCGTCGCGATCGGCGAGCACTGGCGCGGCGCGGGGCGCGGCCGCAGCAACCTGCTCGGGATGGTGGTGTCCACCGGCGTCGGCGGCGGCCTGATCCTCGGCGGGCGGCTCGTGGACGGCGCGAGCGGCAACGCCGGGCACATCGGGCACGTGGTCGTCGAGCCGTCCGGCCCGCCGTGCGAGTGCGGCGGCCACGGCTGCCTGGAGGCGATCGCCCGCGGCCCCGGGCTGGTCGCGTGGGCGCGCGGCGAGGGCTGGCGGCCCGGCGGGCAGGACGTCACGGGCGTCGAGCTGGCGTCCGACGCGCGCCGCGGCCACCCGGTCGCGGTCGCCGCGATGCGCCGCGCGGGCCACGCCATCGGCGTCGCGCTCGCGTCGGCGACCCACCTGTGCGACCTGGACGTCGTCGCGATCGGCGGCGGGGTGTCGCAGGCGGGCGCGCTGCTGTTCGACCCGGTGGAGGAGGCGTTCCGGGCGCACGCCCGGATGGAGTTCGCGCGCAAGACGCAGATCGTCCCGGCGGCGCTCGGGCAGACCGCCGGGCTGATCGGCGCCGCCGCGCTGATCTTCGCTCAGGACCGCTACTGGAACGCGGCCGACTGACCGGCGCCCCGTGCGGCCCGTGGGAGGATCGGGGGATGAGTGCCGTCTTCATCGACGAAGTACGCGCCGCGCGGGACCTCCTCCGCGACGTGGCGGTGCCCACCCCGCTGATCTCCTCCCGGGTGCTGTCGGAGCTCATCGGCGGTCCGGTGCTGCTGAAGTGCGAGAACCTGCAGCGCACCGGCTCCTTCAAGATCCGCGGCGCGTACGTGCGGATCGCCCGGCTGACCGAGGAGGAGCGGGCCCGCGGGGTCGTCGCCGCCAGCGCCGGGAACCACGCGCAGGGCGTCGCGCTCGCCGCGTCCATGCTGGGCTGCCGGTCGACGGTGTTCATGCCGGTCGGCGCGCCGCTGCCGAAGATCGCGGCGACCAAGGGGTACGGCGCGCAGGTGCGGTTCCCCGGCCCGACCGTCGACGACTGCCTCGTCGCGGCGGAGAAGTACGCCGAGGAGACCGGCGCGGTCTTCATCCACCCGTTCGACCACCTGGACGTGGTCGCCGGGCAGGCGACGATCGGGCTGGAGATCCTCGAGCAGTGCCCGGACGTCGCGACCGTCGTCGGCGCGGTCGGCGGCGGCGGGCTGATGTCCGGCGTCGCGGCGGCGGTGAAGGGCGCCGCGAAGGAGCTCGGCCGCGACTCCGGCGTCAAGGTGATCGGGGCGCAGGCCAAGCGCGCCGCCGCGTTCCCGCCGTCGCTCGCGGCGGGCCTGCCCGTCCGCGTCGAGCTGCAGCCGACCATGGCGGACGGTATCGCCGTCGGGCGCCCGGGCGACATCACCTACGGGCTGGTCAGCGAGCTCGTCGACGCCGTCGTCACGGTGACCGAGGAGTCGATCTCGCAGGCGCTGCTGCTCTGCCTCGAACGCGCCAAGCAGGTCGTCGAGCCCGCGGGCGCGGCCGGGGTCGCGGCGCTGCTGGAGCACTCGTACGCGGTGAAGCCGCCGGTCGTCGTGCTGCTGTCGGGCGGCAACATCGACCCGCTGCTGCTGTCGAAGGTGCTGCGGCACGGCCTGGCGGGCGCGGGCCGGTACCTGGTCGTCCGGTGCCGCCTGAAGGACCGCCCGGGCGCGCTCGTCACGCTGCTGAGCGAGCTGGCCGAGATGGGCGTCAACGTGCTGGACGTGATGCACGAGCGGGTCGCGGCGCGGCTGCACGTCGAGGAGGCGGAGGTGCTGATGCACCTGGAGACCCGCGGCGCCGACCACTCCGAGGACGTCATCGGCCGCCTCCGCGCCAAGGGCTACACCCTCACGCTGAGTTGATTCGCATTGCCCTTGGCGGTCGGGCCCTGGGGGCCCTCCCTTCGGCGGGCAATGCGTGCGATCGCTGCATCGCTCCGACTCGCCCTGGGGGCTCGCTGCGCGATCGGATTCTCGCTTCGCTCGAATCCGGCTTCGCTCGCGATCGCGACGGCCGGGGTCGTTGGCGGCTGGGGAGGAGAACCTGCTCGCTGCGGAGGGGGCGGGCGGGCCGCGCCCTCCGCAGCGTCGGTCAGAGGGCGGGCTTGCCCTCGGAGTAGAGCCACTTGGCGGCCCAGCCGCCGAGGTCCTTGTGCGCGACCTGCTGGGCGAACGCGACGAAGTCCTTCGTCGAGGCGTTGCCGTAGCGGTAGCGGGCAGGCCACGCCTTCAGCAGCTTGAAGAACGCCTTGTCGCCGATGGTCTGGCGCAGCACGTGGATCGCCATGGCGCCGCGGTCGTACACCAGGCCGTCGAAGATGTGGTCGCGGCCCGGGTCGGCGACCTTGCCCTTCCACAGGTCGTCGGTCGCCGGGGTCGCGTAGTCGGCGTCGAAGGCCTGCTGGACGGTCTTGCCGCCGTGCGCCGCGTTGTACAGCCACTCCGAGTACGTGGCGAAGCCCTCGTTCAGCCAGATGTCGGCCCAGCGCCGCGGCGACACCGCGTCACCGAACCACTGGTGGCCGAGCTCGTGCGCGAGGAGGTCGCCGGACGGGATCGCGCCCGGGTGGCGGCCCAGGTCGTAAACCGGGCGGCCCTGGGTCTCCAGCGCGTAGCCGACGCCCGCCTTCACCGTGATGCCGCCGGTGGAGCTGTAGGGGTAGCGGCCGTACAGACCGGACTCGAAGTCCACGACCTCGGCCGTCTGCTGGTTGAACTTCTTCGCGTCCGCCGCGGAGATCGCCATCGCGCGGTCCGTCGCGGTCAGGTTCGGGACGCCGCCCTTCGTGCGCCCGTTGACCACGTCGTACTTGCCGAACGCGACCATGGCCAGCTCGCTGGCCATCGGGCTGCGCATCTCCCAGCGGGTGGTGGTGAGCCCCCCGGCGGTGCGCGTGCCGGTCAGGTCGCCGTTGGCCAGCGTGGTGAGGTCCTTCGGCGCGGTGAGCGCGAACGAGTACGTCGCCTTGTCGGTCGGGTGGTCGTTCACCGGGTAGACGGTGGCGGCGCCGATCGGCTGGTTCAGCATGATCCCGCCGTCGGCCGTCGGGACCCACCCGGACACGCCCAGCGCCGGGTCGTTGATCGTCTGCGGGACGCCGGAGTAGACGGCGCGGACCTGGAACCGGCGGTGCTCGCGCAGCCCCTTGCGCGGCGTGATCACCAGTTCCTGGGCGCCGGACCGGGTGTAGGACGCCGGGCGGCCGTCCACGGTCAGCGACGAGATCTTCAGCGGGCCCTGGAAGTCCAGGTCGAACCGGGACAGGTCCTGCGTGGCGCGCGCGGTGACGGTGGTGACGGCCTGGATCGCCTTGGTCTTCGGGTCGTAGCGCAGGGCGATGTCGTAGTGGGAGACGTCGAAGCCGCCGTTGCCCATGTCCGGGAAGTAGGGGTCGCCGGCCCCGGGCGCGCCCGGGGTGAACCGCACGGCGTCGGCGTCGGCGGGGGCCGCCGCCGACACCATGAGGCCCGCCGCGGCGCCGAGCGCCACGGCGGCAAGAGCTCTGGGGGTTCTGCTCATCGATCTCGTCCTCAGGTGAGACGACACAAGTGGATCAAGGATTTCCGTTGCCACCGCGGTGTTCAAGCGCGTTTCCATCTCGAATTCGTTGATCCGGGACGGATTTCGCTGCGGAACCGGAACGGGGCGGCGGTACGGGCTGTGGACAAGGCGCCGCCGCCCACCGCTCCGGCGAGCCGACCCGGGGGCCGTCCGCGCGGACGGCGGACGGTCCGGAAGGTCCGTTCACTGCTGGATGGTGCCGTACGGGCGGCCCGCCCGGTGCGGGAAACGGCCGCGCTTTCCGAGACCGTTGCCGTCCCTTGTCACTTCGCGGGGCGGCCCTTGCGGTACAGCCAGGCGTCGAAGAAGGCGTCCAGGCTCTTGCCGGACACCTTGTTCGCCAGCGCGATGAACTCCTTCGTCGTCCCGGTCGAGTACTTGTGCTCCTTGGTCCACGTCTGGAGCAGCCTGTAGAAGGCCGGCTCGCCGATCCGGCCGCGCAGCGCGACCAGCGTCATGCCGCCCCGGTCGTACACCGAGCGGCCGAACATCTGGCGGCGGCCCGGGTTGCCCGGCGGCACGTCCCACAGCTCGCCGGCCGACCCCTCCCGGTACCGCTGGTCGAACTGGTCCTGGACGCTCGGCCCGCCGGACTTCTCGCCCCACAGCCACTCCGCGTACGTCGCGAAGCCCTCGTTCAGCCAGATGTCCTGCCAGCGGCCGACGCTGACGCTGTCGCCGAACCACTGGTGCGACAGCTCGTGCGCGACGACCGTCGGCTGGAGGCCGAACGCCCCGTACACGGGGCGCGTCTGGGTCTCCAGCGCGAAGTCGACCTGCGCGTTGTCGATCAGGCCGCCGGTGGAGTCGAACGGGTACGGGCCGAACAGCTTCGACCACTGGTCGATGACCTCGGCGTTCAGCTTGGCGAACGCGTCCACGTTCACGCCGGGGACGCTCGGGTCCACCGCGGTGATGACCGGGATGCCGCCGGAGGTCTTGCTCGTCCGGACCGAGAAGCGGCCGACGTCCACGGTCGCCAGGTACGTCGCCATCGGCTGCTTGACGTGCCAGGTCGTGGTGGTCGTGGCGCGGCGGTCGGCGGCCGGGACGACCGACGGGCCGCCGTTCGGCGACCCGCCGCCGGGCGACTCCCCGCCGCCCGAGCCGCCGCCGGGCGCACCGGGGAGGCCGGGCGTGCCGCCGCCGTCCGACCCGGTCACCGGCGTCGTGGGCTCGCCGTTGGCGATCGCCGTGAGCCCCTGCGGCACCGTGACCTCGAAGTCGAACGTGGCCTTGTCGCTCGGATGGTCGTTGGCGGGGAACCAGGTGTGCGCGCCGCTCGGCTCGCAGGCGATGAAGACCCCGTCGGACGTGCGGACCCACCCGTAGGTGCCGAGGATCGGGTCGGAGATGGTGCGCGGCGTCCCCGCGTACTTCACCACGGTGGTGAACTTCGCGCCCTTCGCCAGCTCCTTGGCCGGCGTCACCTCCAGCTCGCTGCCCGCCCGCTGCTGCCGCGCGGGCCTGCCGTCCACGGTGATGGAGGAGATGGTGAGGCCGGTCAGGTCCAGGTTGAAGCGGCCGAGCGTCTCCTTGGCCGTCGCGGTGATCGTCGCCGTCGCGTTCAGCTCGGTGGACGCGTCCGGCGTGATGTTCAGCTTCAGGCTGTAGTTCTGGACGTCGTAGCCGCCGTTCCCGTCGCCCGGGACGTACGGGTCGCCGGCGGTCGTCGGCCCGGCCGGGCCCGCGGCGGCGGCCGAGGACGGCCCGGACCCCGACCCGCGGTCGCCGATGGAGACCTCGCAGGCGGCGGTCAGCGAGCCCGCGACGGCGAGCGCGGCCAGCCCGGCGGTCCCGCGGAACGCGCCGCCGCGCAGCACGGTGCCCCGAAGCGCGGTGCCGCGAAGTACGGTGCCGCCGAGCACGGTGCCGCGGAGCAGGGCGCCGCGCGGGGCGGCGCCGCGGCCGCGGCGGCGAGGGCGGGGGCTGGGGGAGTATCCGGCCATATGCACGCCGCCCAGCCTGCCCGTGCCGGGGCGTGCCCGGCAACTCCGAAAGCCGTCAGCGGCGCACGTACGGGTCGGGGAGGTGCGCGCCGGCCTTGATGACGACGGTCCGCGCGACCTTGTCGTGCAGCGCCTGCTTGCGCGGGTCCCACAGGATCCACAGCACGTCGATGAGCCCGATGCAGCCGCAGATGCCGCCGAGGACGGTGTAGAAGGCGGACCGGCCCGCCGCCTGCCCGGTCGTGACCGCCAGCCCGTCGTCCTGCCGGACGACCCGGATCTTCAGCAGCATCTTGCCGAGCGTCTGGCCCCACCTGGCCGTCATCAGCCAGAAGTAGAGGAAGCCCAGCACGACGCTGACCGCGTTGGTGCCGACCCGGGCGCCGTCGTACATGGTGCCGTTGTTGTGGATCACGTGGTCCCAGTCCACGAACGGCAGCGAGATCAGCCCGACGACGATCCCGACGATGATGCCGTCGATGATGGCCGCGCCGAGGCGGGCCCACCGGCTCGCCAGCCCGGCGGACGGGTCGGCGTACTCGCCCGGGCCGCCCTGGTAGCGGGGGAGCCCGCCGTAGGGGTCGCCCTGACCCGGGTAGGGCTGCTCCTGCCCGTACCCCGGCTGCCCGTATCCGGGTTGCCCGCCGTAGGGCTGCTGCTCGCCGTAGCCGGGCTGGCCGTAGCCCGGCTGGCCGTAGCCCGGCTGCTGCTGGCCGTAGCCGGGCTGGCCGCCGTACGGCGGACCGGTGTACGGGCCCGGCTGTTCCGGTTGCCCCTGCGGTTGCTGCCCGTGCGGCCGGTCCTCCGGCTGGTCCCCGGACCGAGGGTCATTGGGCGGTTGCGTCATGCCTGAGAGGTTCGCCGCGCCGCGTCCGTCCAAACCTCGCCGACGTCGGCGGACACCGGAACGTTACCGCCGTGATGATCAAGGGTTGCCGCCGGGCCGGGGATCATGTACGGGCGTACGGGTCAGGTGCCCACGCCGGCGCCCGCACCACCATCGTCCCCGCCACCTTGTCGTGGACGGCCCGCCGGTCGCGGTCCCACAGGATCCACGCGTTGTCGAGCAGCGCGACGAACCCGAACAGGCCCCCGAACGGGACCAGGAGGGTCAGCGCCGTGGTGATGGCGTCGGTCAGGAAGACGAACCCCTGCCGCGCGATGATCTGCCCCCAGCCCGCGGCCGTGCGGTCGTCCGCCCGCACGACGCGGATCCCGACCGCGCGCTTCCCGATCGTCTTTCCCCATACGGCGTGCTGGACCGTGTAGTAGGCGACGCCCAGGAGCATCGCGACGGCGTAGCCGACCGCCAGGCGCGGGAGGTCGTAGGCGTCCAGCGGGTTGTCGAGGCTCTGCCCGGTGTCGGCGACCTCCCGCAACCGGTCCCAGCGGATGGCGAACAGCACGACCGGCACGTTGAAGAGGCCGACGATGAACCTGTCGATGAGCCCCGCGGCGAACCGCAGCCCGCGGCTCGCGGGCGCGTTCGGGTCGACGGGGGCGAGGGACGGCGGGCCGTAGCCGGGGCCCGGCCCGTACGGGGCTTGCGGGTGGGGAGCCTGGCCGTAGGGCGGCTGACCGGGCCCGGACGGCGCCTGCGGAGCGCCCGGCCCCTGGCCATATCCGGCCTGGCCGGATCCGGGCGCCGGGTACCCGGCCGGGGGCGTGAAGGCCGGCTGCGGGCGCCCGGGAGGCGCGCCGTACATGCCCTGGTACGGCGGCGGCCGGTCGTCGGCCGGTTCCGCCGGGGCGGGGACGTCCGGCCGCTCCGGCGCGGACGGCGCGTCCGGGGAGGCCCAGCCCTGCTCGGGCGCCTCCGGGCGCGGTGCCGCTCCGGAAGGCTCGGGCGGCTCGGCGTTCTGCGGCGGTTCGGTCATAGCGCCACAGTGTGCCGGTCCGCGCCCTCGTCCGCCCGCCGGGCTCCTGACCGGCCCCGGACACCCTCGTTCCGGGCCGGCCAGGGCCGCACGGCGGCGGTTGTCACAGGTTGCCGCGGCGCTCCTGCTCGCGCTCGATCGCCTCGAACAGCGCCTTGAAGTTGCCCTTGCCGAAGCCGAGCGACCCGTGCCGCTCGATCAGCTCGAAGAACACCGTCGGACGGTCCTGCACCGGCTTGGTGAAGATCTGCAGCAGGTAGCCGTCCTCGTCCCGGTCGACCAGGATGCGGCGCTTCTGCAGCTCCTCGATCGGCACCCGCACCTGGCCGATGCGCTCGCGCAGCTCCGCGTCCTCGTAGTAGGAGTCGGGGCTGTCGAGGAACTCCACGCCGGCCGCGCGCATCCGGTCCACCGACGCCAGGATGTCGTTGGTGGCCAGCGCGATGTGCTGCACGCCCGGCCCGCCGTAGAACTCCAGGTACTCGTCGATCTGCGACTTGCGCCTGCTCTCCGCCGGCTCGTTCAGCGGGAACTTCACCTTCCGGGTGCCGTCCGCGACGACCTTCGACATCAGCGCCGAGTACTCGGTCGCGATGTCGTCGCCGACGAACTCGGCCATGTCGGTGAAGCCCATGACGCGGTGGTAGAACTCCGCCCACTCGTCCATGCGCTCGACGTTGCCGACACAGTGGTCGATCGCCTGGAAGTATCGCCCGGGGGAGCGACCCCCCGTACCCCCCGAGGACCGCTTCTCCGGCGGCTCGACGATCGGGGCGGCGGCCGCGAAGCCCGGCAGGTACGGGCCGCTGTAGTTGGAGCGGTCGACCAGCGAGTGCCGCGTCTCGCCGTAGGTGGCGATCGCCGCGATCGTCACCTTGCCGTGCTCGTCCTCCAGGACGTGCGGCTCCTCCAGGCCCGTGGCGCCCTTGGCGAGCGCGTGCCGGTAGGCGTGCTCGACGTCCGGCACCTCGATCGCCAGGTCGACGACCCCGTCCCCGTGCTCGGCGATGTGCCGGCCGATCGCGGTGCCCGCCTTCACCGGGCCGCGGAACACGAACCGGGCGCCGCCCGACTCCAGCACGTGCACCGCCTCGTCCGGGCTGCCGTTCTCCGGGCCGCGGTAGGCGACCCGGCGCATCCCGAAGGCGGTCGAGTAGTAGTGGGCCGCCTGCTTGGCGTTGCCCACGGCGAACACGACGGCGTCCATGCCCTTGACCGGAAACTCATCCATGCCCACCAATCTCGGCGGACGCCTACAAGGTGCGCAAGAGTCGCCGAAATCACTGCACAATCTGTACAGTAATCAGCGGAAACGACCGGTCGCTCTGTACAGCGTGACCAGGACCACAGCGGGGGAGGGCGCCGTGCCCATCGACGAGCTGGACGGACGGCTGATCGAGATGTTCGCCGCCGAGCCCCGCGTCGGCGTGCTGGAGGCGTCCCGCCGCCTCGGCGTCGCCCGCGGGACCGTCCAGGCCCGGCTGGACCGGCTGTCGCGCGACGGCGTCATCGCCGGGTTCGGCCCCGAGATCGACCCGGCGGCCCTCGGCTACGGCGTCACCGCGTTCGTGACGCTGCAGCTGCGGCAGGCCGGCGGCCACGACCCCGTCGCGCGCCGCCTCGCCCAGGTCCCGGAGGTGATCGAGGCGCACACGATCACCGGCCCCGGCGACATGCTCTGCCGCATCGTCGCGCGCAGCAACACCGACCTGCAGCGCGTCATCGACGTGCTCGTGGACGTCGCGGGCGTCGAGCGCGCGTCCTCGGTGATCTCCCTCGCCACCCAGATCCCCTACCGCACGCTGCCCCTCGTCCGGGAGGCGTCGGGCCGGACGGGCGGGTCCGGGCAAAACGACGGTCCGCCGCCCCGCTGAGCGGGACGGCGGACCGTGAAGCGCACTCCCGGCCGGTGACGCCGCTCGGGGAGCGGCGATCGCGGCGGGGGTCAGCCGCCGTAGGGGGTCGCGTCGAGGATCTCGACGGTCATGCTGCGGCCGTTCGGCAGCGCGTAGGTGGCCTTGTCGCCGACCTTCTTGCCGTTGATCGCCGCGCCGAGCGGCGACTTCGGGGAGTAGACGTCGATGGGCGCGCCGACCTCCTCGCGGGAGGCCAGCAGGAACGTGACCTCCTCGTCGTCGCCCTCGAAGGTGACCGTGACGGTCATGCCGGGGCCGACGACGCCCTCGGTGCGCGGCGCCTCGCCCACGCGCGCGTTCTCCAGGATGCCCTGGAGCTGGAGGATCCGGCCCTCGATCTTGCCCTGCTCCTCCTTGGCCGCGTGGTAGCCGCCGTTCTCGCGCAGGTCGCCTTCCTCCCGCGCCGCCTCGATCTTCTGAGCGATCTCGATGCGGCCCGGGCCCGACAGGTGGTCCAGCTCAGCCTTGAGCCGGTCGTACGCCTCCTGGGTCAGCCAGGTGACGTTGTCAGCGCGGGTCTCGGTCACGGGTACTCCTCATCCACATGTTGCGATCCTCGCCGGCCCTTCCGGGCGGGCGCCACATCGACATGAAGTGCGGCCGGGTGAAACCTCTAGCCTATCCGGTGTGTGCGGGTAAAGGTTCCCTGAACTCGGCGTGTGCAACCGGCCAATCGGGTTTCACCCGCCGACCGGACGATCCGGGCGTTCGCCGCCCGGACCCGGCGTCACGCCTTGCGGCAGCCCTGCACCTGGGCGCTGGTCGCCTTGCCCGGCGTCGGCAGCGTCTCCGACATGCCCGCCTTCGACGTCCCGGCCGGGATCGTGACGTCCCTCTTGGCGATCACGGCCATGTTCTCGTCGAAGGCCTGCAGCGTGCAGTGCACCACGTCCCCCTTCGGCTTGGCGACGGAGAAGTTCACCTCGATGGAGGCCGGGCCCGCGTCGTAGGTGATCAGCTGCGCGTCGATGCCGGGAGTCTGCCCCACGTGCGCGGCGATGAACCCGAAGCCGCCCGCCGCGACCGCGCACACGATCCCGATGATCACCAGGCCGAGCCGGCCGCGCTTGGGCTCGGCGGGCGCCTCGGGCGCCGGCACGCTCGTCGTCATCGCGGGGAATCTCCGTGCGGGGTGCGGACGTTGTCAGGGACAATTCTCGTCTGTAGGCGCGGGTGCTCCGAACCGGGGTCCGCCTTCACGGTCAGAACCGCTCGCTGAGAGGGAGATCCCCAGGTGTCCGAGGTCATCGACGATACGACGTGCGCCGGGCCGGACGGGGGCGCCGAACCGCTGCGCCTGATGGCGGTGCACGCCCACCCCGACGACGAGTCCAGCAAGGGCGCGGCCACGATGGCCCGGTACGTCGCCGAGGGCGTGGAGGTCATGGTCGTCACCTGCACCGGCGGTGAGCGCGGCGACATCCTGAACCCGGCGATGGACCGTCCGGAGGTCAAGGCCGACATCGGCAAGGTGCGCGAGGCCGAGATGGCGCGGGCCCGCGAGATCCTCGGCGTCCGGCAGCGCTGGCTCGGCTTCGTCGACTCCGGCTTCCCCGAGGGGGACCCGCTGCCGCCGCTGCCCGAGGGCTGCTTCGCGCTGGAGCCGCTCGAGACCGCCAGCGAGCCGCTGGTGCGCGCCGTCCGCGAGTTCCGCCCGCACGTCATGCTGACGTACGACGAGAAGGGCGGCTACCCGCACCCCGACCACGTGAAGTGCCACGAGGTGTCGGTGGAGGCGTTCGAGGCGGCCGGCGACCCGGAGCGCTACCCCGGCGCGGGCGACCCGTGGCAGCCGCTGAAGCTCTACTACCACATGACCTTCAGCAAGGACCGCATCCTCGCGCTGCACACCGCGATGGAGAAGGCGGGCCTGGAGTCGCCGTACCACGAGTGGATCGAGCGCTTCGAGGAGGAGAAGGAGAAGCGCGCGATGTGGGACGTCACGACCCGGGTCCCGTGCGCCGACCACTTCGAGACCCGTGACCGCGCGCTGCTGGCGCACGCGACCCAGATCGACCCCAACGGGTTCTGGTTCCGCGTCCCGCTGGACGTCCAGCGCGAGGCATGGCCGACCGAGGACTACCATTTGGCCAGGTCCCTGGTCGACACCGAGTTGCCGGAGGGCGACCTGTTCGCCGGCATCCGGGAGAAGGTGTGTCTGTAGTGCTTCCGCTCGCCCACGCCATTCCGCTCAACAACGACACGGTCAGCCCCGGCTTCCTCGGCTTCGGGGTCTTCCTGGCGCTGCTGATCGCGCTGGTGTTCCTCGTCCGCTCGATGAACAAGCAGATGAGGAAGATCCAGGCGCCCCGGGAGGCCGATCTCAAGCAGCAGGAATGGGAGCGGGCGCAGGCCGCCAAGGCCGCCGCGGCCGCCGACCGCGCGGCGGGCGACGAGTCCGCCGGCACCGCCTAGCCGGCGCGCCGGCCGGGCATCCCCCATGAGCGACGCGCGCACCGGGCACGCCGCGCCGTCCGGCATGCCCGCCGGGCGTCCGTCCAGGGCGGACGCCCTGCTGCGGCCCCGCGGCGACGGCGCGGCGCGGGTCACCTTCTTCGAGCTCTTCTTCGACCTGGTCTTCGTCTTCGCGGTGACCCAGCTGTCGCACCGGCTGCTGGAGCACCTGACCGCCCGCGGCGCCGCCGAGACGCTGCTGCTCCTGCTCGCGGTCTGGTGGGCGTGGATGTACACCTGCTGGACCACCAACTGGTTCGACCCGGACCATCCGGCGGTCCGGCTGGTGCTGGTCGGCGTGATGGTCGCCGGGCTGTTCATGGCGGCGATGCTGCCCGGCGCGTTCGGCTCGGGCGGGGTGTGGTTCGCGGCCGCCTACGTGGTCATCCAGGTCGGCCGGACCGTCTTCGTCGTCGCCGCCACCTGGGCCCACGAGCTCGGCCGCAACTTCCAGCGGGTGCTGTTCTGGCAGGCGGTGTCGGCCGTGCTGTGGATCGGCGGCGCCCTCGTGGACGCGGCGGACGTCCGCGCCGGGCTGTGGCTGCTCGCCGTCGCCCTGGAGTACCTGGCGCCATGGCACGGGTACACGACGCCGCTGCTCGGCCGGTCCAGCACGGCCGACTGGACGATCGACGGCGGCCACATGGCCGAGCGCTGCCAGCTGTTCGTCATCATCGCCCTCGGCGAGTCGGTGCTGGTCACCGGCACGACGCTGGGCGGGCACACGCCGGGCGCCGGGGTCGCGGCGGGGTTCGTGTCGGCGTTCGCCGGCGCCGTCGCGCTCTGGTGGATCTACTTCGACCACACGGCGGAGAAGGCGGCCGAGCGGATCGCCGAGTCCGCCGATCCGGGACGGCTGGGCCGGTCCGCCTACACGTTCATCCACATCGTGATGGTCGCGGGCATCATCGTCGGGGCGGTCTCGGACGAGATGGTCATGGCGCATCCCGGCGGGCACATGACCACCGGTTTCGCCGCCGTCGCGGGGGGCGGCCCGGCCCTGTTCGTGTTCGGGCACGCCCTCTTCAAGCGAGCCGTCTTCGGGGACTTCACCCGGGCCCGCCTCACCGCGCTGGTCGCGCTCGCGGGGCTCGTGGCGATCTCGTTCGCGATGGACCGGCTGACGCTGCACATCTGCACGACGGTCGTGGTGGCCGCGCTGGCGCTGTGGGACGTGCGCGCCTACCGGCTGCACAGCCGCGGCCTGGGCGTGCCGGGGATGCCGGGCGTGCCGGGGATGCGGCCCGCCCCGCTCGAGGAGACGGCCGCCGAGTCAGCCGGTGCCGGGCCCGCTGAGCCGCCCGCAGGACGCTGAGCCGGCCGCCGGACGCTGAGCCGCCCGCCGGCCGGACGCCGTGCCGGCCCGGCCGCCCGGTTGGCCCCCGCCGCGCCGGGGGAAGGACCCCGACGTGCGCGCGAAATTCGAGGACTCCTACCGGGCGCTCCCTCCGGACGCCGCCCGGCTGCTCCGGCTGCTGGGCCTCCAGCCCGGCGACGACTTCGGCGTCGCCGCGGCCGCCGCGCTGGCCGGGGTCCCGGAGGCGGAGGCCCGCGACCTGCTCCGGACGCTCGCCGACCGCGGCCTCGTCGCCGACGCGGGCGGCGACCGCCACCGGCTGCCCGGGCCCGTCCGCGACTACGCGCGGGAATGGGCCGTACGCGAGGACACCGAGGAGGAGCGCGACACGGCGCTCCGCCGCGTCCTGGACCACTACCTCGCCGGTACGGCGTCAGGGGAGGCGGAGCTGGAGGCGGAGGGCCTGGCGCTGCTGCACCGGGAGCGCTGGGCGGAGGCCGCCGAGGCGCTGGAGGAGGGCCTGCGGCTGGCCGAGCGCGACGGCGACCGCCGCACGGTCCTGCTGGCCCGGCACAACCTCGGCCGCGCGCTGTTGGAGACGGGCGACCTCGACCGCGCCATCCGGCTGCTCGGCTCCCTGCCGGACGAGTTCGCCGCGCTCTCCGACGACCACGACCGGGCCCGCGCCCTCACCACCCTCGGCGAGGCGTACCTGCGCGCGGGACGGCCCGTCGCGGCGACCAACTTCTTCGGCCAGGCGCTGGAGATCGTGCGCGCGGAGGAGGCCCCGGAGCGGGAGGGCGACGCGTTCGTGCACCTCGCGGACGCGGCCCGGCAGCGCGGCGACGCCGCGGCCGAGGGCGCCGCCCTCGACCGCGCGATCGCCCTCTACGGCTCGGTCCCGACCCCGAAGGCGGAGGACGCGGCGCGCCGCCGGGAGGGGCTCACGCCTTCCGATGGTCCCAGCTGACGATGGTGTCGGGGTCCATGACGACGAGGACGCGCTTGGACATGGCCTGCTCGATGCCGGCGGCCATGGCGGGGTCGATGGGCTCGCCGATCTCGGGGACGGGCAGGCCCGCCATCCGGGAGCCGACGACGTAGCCGACCTTGTGCAGCTCGTCGCGGTCCTCGATGACCAGGCCGCGGCCGTACAGCGCGACGCCGCGCAGCTCGTTGTACTCGACGCCGTCCTCGACGAGGCACGTCATCGTCGGGTTGCGGCGCAGGTTCACGACCTTCTGCGACGAGTGGTACGTGGTAAACGCGATCTTGCCGTCGAGCAGGGCGTAGAACATCGTGACGAGGTGCGGCTCGCCGTCCTTGCCGACCGTGGCGACCTGGACCTTGAAGTTGCCGGCGAGGTAGGCGGCGACCTCGTCGGGGGTCATCTTGATCTTGTCGCGCTTGCTTCCGGCCACGCGGCTCTCCCTTGCTCGCATCGGTCCAGGACGCGGTCAGGATAACCAAGCGCTTGCAACGCCCCTCGCGCGGCACCATGGGGGGATGTCCGTTCGCGATCTGATCGTCCTCGGCTCCGCCAGCGCGGTGCCGACCAAGGCCCGCAACCACAACGGCTACCTGCTGCGCTGGGACGGGCAGGGGCTGCTGTTCGACCCGGGCGAGGGGACGCAGCGGCAGATGGCGCACGCCGGGGTCGCCGCGAACGACGTGACGTGGATCTGCGTGACGCACTTCCACGGCGACCACTGCCTCGGCGTGCCCGGCATCGTCCAGCGGATCGCGCGCGACGGCGTCGAGCACCCGGTGAACGCGGTGTTCCCGGCGAGCGGCGCGGAGTACTGGCAGCGGCTGCGGTACGCGTCGGCGTTCCACGACACCGAGGTGGTCCGCGAGTGGCCGGTGTCGGGGGAGCGGACCGCGCTCGACCTGGAGGACGCGCCGTTCTCGCTGGTCGCGCGGCGGCTGTCGCACCCGGTGGAGGCGTACGGGTACCGGGTCGAGGAGCCGGACGGTGTCACGATGCTGCCCGAGCGGCTCGCCGCGAAGGGCGTGCGGGGGCCGCTCGTCCGCGAGCTCCAGGAGCGCGGCCGGGTGACCGCGCCGGACGGCACGACGGTCGCGCTGGAGGAGTGCAGCACGCGGCGTCCCGGGCAGAAGGTCGCGTTCGTCATGGACACCCGCCGCTGCGACGGCGTGCGGGACCTCGCGGCCGGCGTCGACATGCTGGTGATCGAGTCGACCTTCCTGGACGAGGACTCCCCGCTCGCGGCCAGGTTCGGGCACCTCACCGCGGGGCAGGCGGGCCGGGTCGCGGCGGACGCCGGCGTCCGGCACCTGGTCCTCACGCACTTCTCCGAGCGCTACCGCGCCGAGGACGAGCACCGCTTCGAGGACGAGGCCGCCGCCGGGTTCGGCGGCGCGATCTCGCTCGTCCACGACCTGGACCGGATTCCCCTGCCGCCCCGCCGGGCCGCAAAACCTCGCCCGCCACAGTGAGACCCCGCCCAACATGGGCAGGACCCGGTGCATGGCTGAAGAAGTCGATGTCGTCGTCATCGGTCTCGGGCCCGGCGGGGAGGACGCGGCGGGCCGGCTGGCCGAGGCGGGCCTGTCCGTCGCGGCCGTGGAGTCCCGGCTGGTCGGCGGGGAGTGCCCGTACTACGCGTGCGTCCCGACGAAGATGATGGTGCGCGCCGCGGGGCTGATCGCGGACGGCACCCGCATCCCGGGGATGGCGGGCGACTCGATCATCCGGCCGGACTGGGCGCCGGTGGCCGCCCGGATCTGCGACGAGGCGACCGGCTCGTGGACCGACACGGCCGCCGCGGACCGGCTCACCGGCAAGGGCGCGCGGCTGGTGCGCGGGGAGGGCCGCATCACCGGGCCCCGCGAGGTGACGGTCGGCGACCGGGTGTTCCGGGCCCGCCGCGGCATCCTGCTCAACACCGGCACGGCGCCGTCGGCGCCGCCGGTCGACGGCCTCGCCGACGTCCCGTTCTGGACGAACCGGGAGGCCGTGCAGGCCACCGAGGTGCCGGAGTCGCTGCTGGTGCTGGGCGGCGGGGTCGTCGGGGTGGAGATGGCGCAGGTCTTCTCGCGCTTCGACAGCCGCGTGACGGTCGTCGAGGCCGCCGACCGCCTGCTGCTGAACGAGGAACCGGAGTCGAGCGAGCTGCTCCGGCAGGTGTTCGAGCGCGAGGGCGTCGGCGTGCGGACGGGCGCGAAGGTCACCGGCGCCTCGTACGCGAACGGCGAGTTCCGCCTGCACCTCGGGGACGAGACCCTGACCGCCGACCGGCTGCTCGTCGCGACGGGCCGCCGCCCGAACCTGAAGGGCCTCGGCCTGGACGCCGTGGGCCTCGACGAGGGCGCCCGGCAGATCGACGTGGACGGGCACATGCGCGCCGCCGACGGCGTCTGGGCGATCGGCGACATCACCGGCAAGGGCGCGTTCACGCACGTGTCCATGTACCAGGCGTCCGTCGCGGTCCGCGACATCCTCGGCGAGGAGGGGCCGCAGGCCGCCTACCGGGCCGTCCCCCGGGTGACGTTCACCGATCCCGAGATCGCGGCGGTCGGGCTCACCGAGGCGCAGGCCCGCGACCAGAACCTGCCGGTCCGCACCGGGCTCGCGCCGATCCCGGAGTCCACGCGCGGCTGGATCCAGAAGGTCGGCAACGACGGGTTCGTCAAGCTCGTCGAGAGCACCGAGTGGGGCGTGCTGGTCGGCGCGACCGCGGCCGGGCCGGCCGGCGGGGAGGTCCTCGGCGCGCTGGCCGTCGCCGTGCACACCGAGGCCCCCACCGCGGCCCTCCGCGAGATGATCTACGCCTATCCGACGTTCCACCGCACCATCGAGACCGCCCTCGCGGCCCTCGACGGCTAGCGCGGCCCGCCGCTAGCGCGGGCGCCCGTTGCGGCGGCGCATCGCCCGGGGCAGCGCGGTGGCGGCCCGGCCGACCTTGAAGCTGAGCGAGTTGCGGACGGAGTCCAACTCGTGCTGCGCGCGCGCCCGCTGCTCCTCCGCGCGGGCGAGGCGTTCCTTGAGCTCGCGCGTCCGGTCCTTCTTCGGGGTCTTCGGGGCCTGCTTCGTCTTGACGCGCAGGAGCGGCCGCCCGGCCACCTGCTGCACCTCGTGCCAGAGGTCATCCTGATCACCGAGCCAGGCCAGCAGGTCGTCCTGGACGTCCTTCACCTCGCCCCACGTCCCGTAGAACTTCTGCGGGGTGACGCAGACCGGGCGCAGGCCCTCGGAGGCCACCGCCTCCCAGACGGCGGCGGAGACGCCCGGGGTGTGCTCGGAGCGGTAGTCGTCGCAGACGATCACGCCCTCCACGGGCAGCATCACGTGCGCGGCCTGGATGTCGCCCCGCACGTGCTCGTACAGGTGGGACGCGTCCACGTGGACGAACCGGCAGCTCTCGGGCCGGACGTGATCGAGGATCACCGAGGTCGGCGCCTGGACGATCCGCGGCAGGCCGTCGTGGAACGCGCGGTAGTTCGCCTCGAAGGCCGTGCGGGTCAGGCTGGCGTACGACCCGTCCATCTCGGCCTGGTTCGAGTCGTCGGGGGCCTCGGAGTCGAACAGGTCGCAGACGGTGAAGGTCTCGCCGTCGCGCAGGTGACGGCCCATGAGGATGGCGCTCTTGCCGAGATAGGAGCCGAGTTCGACGAGGTCGCCGTGCTGGCCGAGGCGTTCCTGGCGGTCCAGGAACCAGGTGAACAGCCGCTGGTCGACCTTGGGGAACCAGCCGTCGACGTCGTCGAGGGAGGCGGGGACGGGGGGCCGGGTTTCGGTCATGGGTGAAGCTCCAACTTCAGCGGGTGCAGGAGCGGTGGGGGGAGGGGGAGCTCGATGTAGTTTGCGCTTGCGCCGGTCACGGTCCGTCCGCGGACGGGCCAGGTCATCGGCGACGTCATCATAGGGGCGGCGAGCTCGGGGGCAACCCACCGAAACGGGACGGCCCCGGGCCGTGAACCGGCCGCCGGATCGGGCAGGATCGGGGCATGAACCGGCTCAAGGACGCCACCAGCCCGTACCTGCTGCAGCACGCCGGGAACCCGGTCGACTGGTGGGAGTGGAGCGCCGAGGCGTTCGCCGAGGCGCGCCGGCGAGATGTCCCGGTGCTCCTTTCTGTTGGATATGCCGCCTGCCACTGGTGCCACGTGATGGCCCACCAGTCCTTCGAGGACGGTGAGACCGCGCGGCTCATGAACGAGATGTTCGTGAACATCAAGGTGGACCGGGAGGAACGCCCCGACATCGACGCGGTCTACATGGAGGCCACGCAGGCGATGACCGGCCAGGGCGGTTGGCCGATGACCGTGTTCATGACGCCGGACGGGCATCCCTTCTACTGCGGAACGTACTTCCCGAGGCAGCAGTTCCAGGCGCTGCTGGAGGCCGTCCACAAGGCGTGGACGGAGCAGCGCGACGAGGTCGTCGGGCAGGGGCAGCAGGTCGTCGCGGCCCTGACCTCGCGCGGGACGGGGCTCGCGAGCGGCGAGGTGCCCGGCGCTGAGCGGCTCGCGCACGCCGTGAAGGTGCTGGCGCAGTCCTACGACGCGGCGCGGGGCGGGTTCGGCGGCGCGCCGAAGTTCCCGCCGTCGATGGCCCTGGAGTTCCTGCTGCGCCACCACGCCCGCACCGGCGACGCGGAGGCCCTCGCGATGGCCGGGCACACGCTGGAGGCGATGGCCCGCGGCGGCATGTACGACCAGCTCGGCGGCGGGTTCGCGCGGTACTCGGTGGACGCGCAGTGGGTCGTCCCGCACTTCGAGAAGATGCTCTACGACAACGCGCTGCTGGCCCGCGTGTACGCGCACTGGTGGCGGCTGACCGGTTCGCCGTTCGCGCGGCGTGTCGCCCTGGAGACCTGCGACTGGATGCTGCGCGACCTGTGGACGCCCGAAGGCGGGCTGGCGTCGGCGCTGGACGCCGACAGCGAGGGCGTCGAGGGCAAGTACTACGTCTGGACGCCGGAGCAGCTGAGGGAGGTCCTCGGCGAGGACGACGGCGCCTACGCCGAGCGCCTGTTCGAGGTGACGGGCACGTTCGAGCACGGCACCTCCGTGCTCCAGCTCCTCCGCGACCCCGACGACGCCGAGCGCTACGAGCGCGTCCGGACGCTCCTGCTGGAGGCCCGCGCGCACCGGGTGCCGCCGGCGCGGGACGACAAGGTCGTCGCCGCCTGGAACGGCCTCGCCGTCGCGGCGCTCGCCGAGTGCGGGGCGCTGTTCGACCGGCCCGACCTCGTCAGCGCGGCCGAGGACGTGGCGCGGCTTCTCATCGGCGTGCACGAGAGCGGCGGGCGGCTCGTCCGGACGTCGCGCGGCGGCGCCGCCGGCGAGAACGCGGGCGTCCTGGAGGACTACGCGGACGTGGCGGAGGGCCTGCTCGCGCTGCACGGCGTGACCGGCGACCCCGCGCACATGCGGCTGGCGGGGGAGCTGCTGAACACCGTCCTCGAACGGTTCGGGGACGGGGCGGGCGGCTTCTACGACACCGCCGACGACGCCGAGCGGCTGTTCCGGCGCCCGCAGGACCCGACCGACAACGCCACCCCGTCCGGCCAGTTCGCGGCGGCGGGCGCGCTGCTGTCGTTCGCCGCGCTGACCGGGTCGGACTGGCATCGGCAGGCGGCGGAGGCGGCGCTCGGCCCGGTCGCGCCGCTGGCGGAGAAGCACGCGCGGTTCGCCGGCTGGGGGCTGGCGGTCGCGGAGGCGCACGCGGCCGGGCCGGTGGAGATCGCGATCATCGGCGGCCGGGACGACGAGCGGACCCGGGCGCTGCACCGCACCGCGCTGATGTCGCCCGCGCCGGGCGCGGTGGTGAGCGTCGGCGAGCCCGGGGCCGAGGGCGTCCCGCTGCTGGAGGGCCGCGAGCCGGTGGACGGCGCGCCCGCCGCGTACGTCTGCCGGATGTTCACCTGCCGGCTGCCCGTGACGACCCCGGCCGAGCTGACCCGCGAACTACGTGGGCAATTGGATTAGCCGTCCATTTTGTGGCAACGTGACCTTGCTCTCGTTCCCGCATGGTGTTACCAATGGGTAGCGCGGACGGGGCTGACCCGATGGGGCACGACGGGCACGGGTGTCCGCTGGTGCGCCGGGTATCTGGACGGTTGCCGCTCCTCTGGGTCATAGTCGTGGGAGCCGGGAAGGCCGACCTAAAAGGAGCGTGGCAGTGCGGAAGCCGAACCGCCGGATCCTACCGACGATCATCGGCGTTTCGGTCCTGACCACGCTCGCCGCCAACACCGCGGTGCTCATCGCCCGCGGCCACGACGGCGACCCCCCGCCCTCCCCGCAGGAGAAGCGGGCCCGCTACGTCGCCGCGTCCGGCAGCACCAGCCTCTCGCCCAGCGCCGTGGCGCCGCTCGGCAAGCGCCTCACCCCGCACGTCCTCGTCGCGGCGCCGTCCGCGCTGCCCGCCGCGACCATCGCGAAGATCCGCGGCGCCAAGGGCGTGAAGGGCGTCGAGGTCGTCGACGCCGTGCAGGGCATGGTCGCGGGCAAGCGCGTCGGCCTGATGGGCGTCGACCCGTCGACGTTCCGCAACTACACGCCGAAGCCGACCGCGCAGTCCGACGCGCTCTGGCGCAACGTCGCGTCCGGCGACGTCGCGATCTCCTTCACGATGGGCAGCGACGGCGGCGTCAAGCTCGGCAGCCAGGTGCCCGTCGGCGGCAAGCAGCACCAGTCGAACCTGCGCGTCGGCGCCTACGCGACGATGGGCATCAGCGACGTCGACGCGGTCGTCTCGCACGCCACCGCGCAGGCCCTCGGCATGCCCACCGGCAACGCGATGCTGGTCAGCGTGCCGAAGACGAAGCCGGCCGCCTTCATCAAGAAGCTGAAGAAGGTGCTGCCGAAGCACGCCAAGGCCGTCGCGGTCAACCCGCAGATCGATTTCCCGAAGGCCGGCTCGGACCACGCGCCGACCTCGCACGGCCAGGTGATGACCGCCGGCCAGGTGCAGACCGTGATCAAGGCGGCCTACTCGCGGATCGGCTGGCCGTACGTGTGGGGCGGCGAGTCGGAGGCCGAGGGCGGCTACGACTGCTCCGGGCTGATGCAGTACGCGTTCGCGCGGGCCGGCATCCGCCTCCCGCGCGTCGCCGCCGACCAGGCCCGCGTCGGCTGGGTCATCCCCTACAGCAAGGCCGTCCCCGGCGACATGCTGATCTGGGCCAACGACCCCACCGCGCCCGGCTACATCTCCCACATCGCCCTGTACATCGGCAACGGCAAGATGGTCGTCGCGCCCCGCACCGGCCTCGACGTGATGATCCAGAACGTCTACACCCGCAACCTCAAGGGCGCCGTCCGGGTGAGCCCCAAACTGGCCGCCCAACTATCCGGCTGACCCGCCCCGCCCCAGCAACTCGAACCCCGGCCACGGCAGGTTGAAGCTCAGCTATCGGCGGGCTAAGCCCCCGGCTCCGGCAGGGCTGGACCTCAGCCACGGCAGGCTGAGCCCCGGCCCCGGCAGGTCGAACCTCGGCTCCGGCAGGTTGAAGCTCAGCTACCGGCGGGCTGAGCCCCAGGCCCCGGCAGCTCGAACCCCGGCCACGGCAGGTTGAAGCTCAGCCACCTCACGGGCAGGCACGCGGAGCGAGCGCCAGCGAGCGCAGCGGGCATGCCCGGCGACGGACGGGCTGTCTCGCCGCGGAGCGCCAGCGGAGCGGCGAGACAGCCCGTCCGTCGTGACGGGGGTTCCAGGGGGTCGCCCCCCTGGGCTCACAACGGGCAGCCGCGGCTGAGGAACTCCAGGTTGTGGTCGATGACGTCGGGGATGTCCTCGATCGTGGTGCCGCCGTCCAGCCACTGGTACATGGCGGCCTGCATGACGCCGATCACGGCCCAGGTGAACGCCTGGACGTCGCCGTCCGTGGTGGGGCGGCCCACCCGCGCGGAGATCACCTCGCTCAGCATGGCCGCGGTGCCCTCGCGCATCGACTCGAAGGTGCGGCTGCGCAGCGCGGGCACCTGGGCGGTGAGCTGGAGCCTGGTGCGGACGACCTCCAGGTCCTCGTCGATCATCTGCGGGAGGATCTCGCGGAGCGTCGCGCGGAGCGCCTCGATCGTGGACAGCTCGGGCGGCTGGTCGCGGAAGATCTCCGCCATGATCGGGTCGTACTCGTCGGTGACCACGACGTCTTCCTTGGTGGGGAAGTAGCGGAAGAACGTGCTCGGGGAGATCTCCGCGGCGGCGGCGATCTGCTCGACGGTGGTCTGGTCGTAGCCCTGCTCGGTGAAGAGCCGGAGGGCGTGGTCCTGGATCGCCCTCCGGGTCCTCAGCTTCTTGCGCTCCCTCAGCGGCAGCCTGGCGAGCCGGTCCTCCAGGCGGTCGAGGGCGTGCTCAGGGTGCGACGTGCTCATGCGTCGATTCTGGTTCATCGGCGGTGGCGTCCGCACCCCGGCGGCCCGGCTGGAAGGCCAGGAGGAGGACGGCGACGGCCAGCGCCCCGGCGGCGCAGGCGGCGAGCACCGCGTCCATCCCGTGGACGTAGGCGTCGCGGGCGGAGGCCAGCAGGGCGCCGTCGTGGAGCCTGCCGGCGACCGCGACGGCGCCGCCGACCGAGTCGTGCGCGGCGTCCGCGGCCGCGCGGGGCAGTCCGTCGGTCGCGACGCGGTCCCGGTAGACGGCGGACAGCAGGCTGCCGAGGCCCGCGACGCCGAGGGTGCCGCCGGTCTGGCGGAGCGTCTGGACGAGCCCGGACCCGCGTCCGGCCTGGTCGGCGGGGAGCGCCGCCATCAGCGCGTCCATCGCGGGGATGAGGGACAGGCCGCAGCCGAGGCCGATCAGCAGGAGCCACGGGACGATGGAGCCGTAGGAGTCGCCGGCGTCGGTGAACGCGCCCCAGCCGAGGCCCGCCGCGAGGACGGCCAGCCCGGTCACGATGATCGGCTTGTGGCCGGTGCGGGGGACGATCCGGTCGGTGGTGAGGCCGCCGGCGAGGAGGCCGAGCAGCATGGGGATGAGCCGCAGCCCGGTGCCGAAGGCGTCGTTGCCGAGGACGGCCTGCAGGTACTGCGGGAAGACGAAGAGCAGCCCGCCCATCAGCAGGTTGGCGGCGATGGCGGCGACCATCGCCCAGCTGAACCGGCGGTCGTGGAACAGCCGGACGTCCATCATCGGCTGCGCCGCGCGCCGCTCCCACAGCACGAACGCGGCGAGCAGGACGGCGGACAGGGCGAGCACGCCGAGCACGACGGGGTCGCCCCAGCCGCGCACGGGGGCCTCGATGACCCCGTACACCAGGGCGACGAGGCCGCCCATCGACAGCAGCGAGCCGGGGCCGTCCGCCTTGGGGGCGGCCGGGTCCCGGGTCTCGGGCATGGTGAAGGCCAGCGCGATGCCGCCGACCGCCACGATCGGGACGTTGACCAGGAAGATCGAGCTCCACGAGAAGTGCTCCAGCAGCCAGCCGCCGAGCAGCGGGCCTATCGGCAGCCCGAGGGCGGACGCGGACGACCAGACCGCGATGGCGCGGGTCCGCTCGTGCGGCGGGAAGACGGCGGGGAGCATGGACATCGACAGCGGCATCATGATCGCCGCGCCCAGGCCCATGAAGGCGCGGGCGGCGATGACGCCGCCGGTGCCGCCCGCCAGCGCCCCGGCGAGCGAGGCGGCGCCGAAGACCGCCATGCCGGCCAGCAGCGTCCGCCTGCGGCCGAGGCGGTCGCCGAGAAGCCCGGCCGGGAGGAGCAGCGCGGCGAAGACCAGTAGGTAGGAGTCGACGATCCACTGGAGTTCGCTGGTGCTCGCGTGCAGCTTCTCGGAGATCGTGGTCAGCGCCACGTTGAGGATCGTCATGTCGAAGCCGAGCGCCAGCATGCTCAGTGCCAGCGCGCCGAGCCCCCACCAGCGCCTCTCGTTCCCCACCCTCATGACACTCGCCTCCATGTAAGAGTTCATCGCTTTTGAGAGTAACTCTCAAAAGATGGCGAATGTCAATCGTGATGGAGGCTGGTGCCGCTGCTCCGCAGGCTGTAATTTTGATTACATGACTACAAGCGAAGCGGCGGACCGGCTGCGCGGCTGGTTCGCCGGGCGCCTGCCCGACGGCTGGTTCGAGGGCGCGCCCGAGGTCGTCGTCGACCGCGAGGAGGTCAGCGTGGTCGGCCGGCTCCCGGAGCCGGACGCCGCGAAGGACGTCTCGGAGACCGAGCGGTCCGCGCTGCTCGCCGGGCACGTCCAGCGCTTCCGCGCCGACACCCGCGACCAGCGCATCGCCATCGCGCGCGAGGCCGAGCACGCCTTCGGCCACAAGGTCTCCTGGGGCGCCGAATGCGGCGGCCACCGGGAGATGTTCACCACCCTGTCCGTGCCGGTCATGACCCGGCTCCGCCAGCCCGAGCGCCGCGTCCTGGACACCCTCGTCGAGGCCGGGGTCGCGCGCAGCCGCAGCGACGCGCTCGCCTGGTGCGTCCGGCTCGTCGGCAAGAACACCGACGAGTGGCTCGGCGAGCTGCGCAGCGCCCTGGAGCACGTCGAGCGCGCCCGCGCCGCCGGCCCGAAGCCCTGACCCCCGGCTCCGCGGATCATTACGCGATCACGACGTCCGCTGGGTGTGATCATGGTGCCGACCTGGCCTAATGTGCGTTGAAGCGCGGATGGGCCGCGCCGGGACGCCGCCGGGGAGGGGGACGGAGCGTGAGGGCGCTGCGCTGCCTGGACGGCTCGGTGCTGGACGTCGTGCCGGTCGCCTCGCTGGACCGCGGCGGCACCCCGTTCGAGGTCACCCTGGAGCTGCGCCGCGACGGCGACCGCTTCGGCGCGGTGGGGGAGCGCTGCGGCTACTTCCTGGCCGACCTCGCCCGCCGGGTCGACGCCGCCCGCGCCGACGGCTCCCCGCAGGCGGCCCGCTGGCCCGACCCCGACGACCGCTTCCCCGACCCGCCCGCGGCCGGCGCCGCCCGGGAGCCCGAGCTGTTCGCCTTCCGCTACCGCGACCGCGGCGACGTGATCAGCACCGGCGAGCTGCGCTGCGCGGTGCGGACCTCCTCGATGTGGGTGGGGCGCCAGCAGACCGCCGCCGGGCGCTGGCGGGTGGCGCGCCGGGCGGTGATCGAGGCGTGGGGCGCGGGCGGGCGCGGCATCCGCGCCGTGCTCACCTCCGCCGAGCTCGCGCGGTTCCTGAACGCGCTGCTGGCCGAGGTCGATCACGCCGGAATGGCCGGGACATCCGGGGTGTCCGGTGCCTCCGCGCCGCCCTGGCCGGCCGGGGCGGCTCGGCGCGGCAGAGCCCCCCGACCTGCGCGCTAGCCTGACATCACCGGAACGGCGGGAAAAGTATCGCCGTCGGGCCATAATTGAGCGTCCGTTCCCATCAGGGAGGATCGCTCGAAGGGATGCCCACATGGGGGTTCGGCGTACGGGGATGTCAGGGCGCGACAAGGCCGCCAAGGGCGGCGCCGAGGCCGGCGCGGCCCGGGACGGCCGTGCGCGCCGCTTTCCGTCCGCCGGTGCCCGGCTGACCGCCGCGATCCGCCACAGCGGGCCGTACGCGGCCGTCCGGGACGCCGTCTACCGCATGTACGAGCACCGCGTCGAGGCGTCGCTGCCCACCGACATCACCCCCCGGCACGTCGGCGTCATCCTCGACGGGAACCGGCGTTGGGCCAGGTCGATGGGGTTGGCCGACGTCAACCACGGGCACCAGCGCGGCGCCGACAAGATCTCCGAGCTGCTGCAGTGGAGCACCGAGGCCGGGGTGGAGCACGTCACGCTCTGGCTGCTGTCCACCGACAACCTGAACCGTCCCGCGAACGAGCTCGACCCGCTGCTGGAGATCATCGAGAACACCGTCCGCAAGCTCGCCGACGAGGGGTGGCACGTCAAGCCCGTCGGCGCCCTCGACCTCCTGCCCGATAAGACCGCCCGCGTCCTGAAAGACGCGGGTGAGGCGACATCCGGCGCTCCCGGCCTGATTGTGAACGTCGCCGTTGGGTATGGAGGTAGGCGTGAGATCGCTGATGCGGTGCGCTCTCTGCTCATCGAGCAGGCGAGCCGTGGCACCAGCATCGAGGAACTCGCCGAGGGCCTCGAGGTGGAGCACATCGCCGAGCATCTCTACACGCGCGGCCAGCCGGATCCGGATCTGGTCATCCGCACCTCGGGGGAGCAGCGCCTGTCCGGCTTCATGCTCTGGCAGAGCGCCCACTCGGAGTTCTACTTCTGCGAGGTCCACTGGCCGGACTTCCGCAAGGTCGACTTCCTGCGGGCGATGCGTTCCTACGCCGCGCGACACCGGCGCTACGGTACCTGACGGTCTTCCTGTCGCCTCCGTCGCAGAGACCACCGCCCCAGGCCGTCGTCCCCTGACCGGGGTCTCCGGCCGTACGGGGGCGGACTGTCGCGCCACCGGTACATCCCCCATAGTCAGGGAGATCGAGTGGCCACAACCTCGCCGCGCCGTCCCGAGTCCGGGATCCCCGCCGGAACGCCCGTTCCGGTCCGGCGCACGTACGTCCTCGACACCAGCGTCCTGCTCGCCGACCCGGGGGCGATGACCCGGTTCGCCGAGCACGAGGTCGTGCTGCCCATCGTCGTCATCTCCGAGCTCGAGGCCAAGCGCCATCACCCGGAGCTCGGCTACTTCGCACGGCAGGCCCTGCGCACGCTGGACGACCTGCGGTTGGAGCACGGCCGGCTGGACGAGGCCGTGTCGGTGCAGGGGCCGAACGGGGACCAAGGCGGGACGCTGCGCGTCGAGCTGAACCACTCCGACGCGAGCGTGCTGCCGGACGGCTTCCGGCTCGGCGACAACGACACCCGCATCCTGTCGGTGGCGGCGTGGCTCGCCCGCGAGGGACGCGACGTGGTGCTGGTCTCCAAGGACCTGCCGATGCGGGTGAAGGCGTCCGCGGTCGGGCTCGCCGCCGAGGAGTACCGGGCGGAGCTGGCCGTGGTGGAGTCCGGCTGGACGGGGATGCGGGAGCTGGAGGTGCCGGGCGGGCTCGTCGAGGAGCTGTACGAGACGGGCGGCGCGGACCTGGAGGAGGCGCGTGACCTGCCGTGCCACACCGGCCTGCGGCTGCTGTCGGAGCGCGGTTCGGCGCTCGGCCGGACGCTGCCCGACAAGTCGGTGAAGCTGGTGAAGGGCGACCGGGAGGTGTTCGGGCTGCGCGGCCGGTCCGCCGAGCAGCGCATCGCCCTCGACCTGCTGATGGACGAGGACGTCGGGATCGTCTCGCTCGGCGGGCGGGCCGGCACGGGCAAGTCGGCGCTCGCCCTGTGCGCGGGCCTGGAGGCCGTGATGGAGCGGCGGCGGCACCGCAAGGTCGTGGTGTTCCGCCCGCTGTACGCGGTCGGCGGCCAGGAGCTCGGCTACCTGCCGGGGTCGGAGAACGAGAAGATGTCGCCGTGGGCGCAGGCCGTCTACGACACGCTCTCGGCGGTGACGACCCCGGAGGTCATCGAGGAGGTGGTGGACCGTGACATGTTGGAGGTCCTGCCCCTCACCCACATCCGGGGCCGCTCGCTGCACGACTCGTTCGTGATCGTGGACGAGGCGCAGTCGCTGGAGCGCGGCGTGCTGCTGACCGTGCTGTCGCGGATCGGCGCGGGCTCGCGGGTGGTGCTGACGCACGACGTGGCGCAGCGCGACAACCTGCGGGTCGGCCGGCACGACGGCGTCGCCGCGGTGGTGGAGAAGCTGAAGGGGCACCCGCTGTTCGCGCACGTGACGCTGACGAGGTCGGAGCGGTCGCCGATCGCGGCGCTGGTGACCGACATGCTCGGCGAGGTCGTCGCCTGACGGACCGCGCCGGACGCGGCGGGCGCCCCGCCGGCCCTCCTCGGGAGGCGCCGGCGGGGCGCCCCGTCTCCTGCCTGTGGACGGCCCTGTGGATAACCGCACGGAACGTGATCGTTAAACGCCGTACCGTCGACTTGTGATGAAGGTCACACGAACCGCCGCGGAGTAAAGGAACCGCAGGTCCCTCCCCGTTTTCGGGGAGGCGAACGGCGAGTTGACAACCGCACCACTCGCAGCATTTGTCTCGTTTCGGTTGCGGAGCAGGGCTCGGGCTCGGGCATTGTGTCTCCTCGTAAGCACCCCCAGAACGGTGCCGCCCGCAGCGCACCCCCCTGTAAAAGCGCGCGGGCGCGAGCCGCTCAGGGCCCGGAGCCGTCCGCGGTGCGGACGCGCCGCCGGGCCGGGGTGGAAGCAGTTCGCCCGCGTGTCCATGCGCGTGCGACCGTCGGAAGGACCGCCTTGTTCGGAGACCGTCCCGGGTCCCCTAGGCGAGACGAACGACAGAGCTTTGCCCCCGAGGAGCCGTGGTCGCACGCGGCCCCGGCCTCCGCCGAGACCCCCCGGCTCGGCGGCGCCGAGGCGTTCCCGGCCGCACCCGGCGACGAGGACGTCAAGGTCGCCGGTGCGGCGCCCGCGTTCGGCGCGCCCCCCGCGGGCGACACCCTCGGCTTCCAGCCCGTCTCGCAGGGCGAGTCCCCGGCCGGCGCGACCGGCGTCCTCGCCATGGGAGCCCCCGGGCCCGAGGGGCAGGACGCCGGCGAGCCCCGCGACGAGATCGCCTTCGGCGCCGGCTCTGCCGCCGGTCCCGCCCGCCGCTCCGGCCCCCGCCGGCTCGGCGCCTCCCGCTCCGCGTCCGGCCGGCCCGGCGGCGCGCGCCGCTCCGGCGGCGGCCGCAACGGCCTGAAGATCGCCGCGGTGGTCGCGGGCGCGCTGGTCGTGGTCGGCGGCGGTGGCGCCGCGTTCGCGATGACCGGCGGGTCCGACGACGGCGGCACCAAGACCGTCCAGCCGAAGAAGCTGGCGGACGCCGCCGCCGCGCCCAAGGTCGACCCCATGGTCATGGAGCAGATGCGCCGCAAGGAGGCCTACGAGCGGGCCTCCCGCGCGACCCGCCAGGACCCGGCCAAGGGGCCGAAGCTGCAGGCCAAGGGCAAGCCGATCCCGACCCCGACCCCCACGAAGACGAAGTCCCCGAGCGGCGGCAGCGGCGGCGGCCCGTCCGGCGACCCCGTCCCGGCGGGCGAGGCTCAGCAGATCGCCAAGAGGCTGCTGCCGAGCTACGGCATGAGCGGCTCCGGCCAGTTCGGCTGCCTGGTGAACCTGTGGAACAAGGAGAGCCACTGGAACACCCACGCGGCGAACCCGTCCGGCGCGTACGGGATCCCGCAGGCGCTGCCCGGCTCGAAGATGGCGAGCGCGGGGCCCGACTGGCAGAACAACGCCACGACCCAGATCAAGTGGGGCCTCGGCTACATCAAGGACCGGTACAGCACGCCCTGCGGCGCCTGGGCGCACTCGCAGTCCAGCGGCTGGTACTAGACCGCGTCCGGAAGCACAGGAGAGAGGGGCGGGCCCGCCGGGCCGCCCCTCTTCTCGTCTCCGCGGCGCCATGACGGCCTCTCGCGGGCGAACCCGCCGCCGCCGTGCCCGCGCCGCCGCGCGCGCCCCCTGACGCCTCCAGCGGCCGCTGAAGCCGTCAGCCGCGGGACGCGTTGGTCATGCCGAGCACGTCCAGCGCCGCGTCCAGCTGCTCCTCGGTGAGCTTCCCGTCGGCGACATGCCCGCGCTCGATGACGACCTCCCGGATCGTCCTGCGCTCCGCGAGGGCCTGCTTGGCGACCTTCGCCGCCTCCTCGTAGCCGATGTAGCGGTTCAGCGGCGTCACGATCGACGGCGACGACTCCGCGTACTCGCGCAGCCGGTCGACGTCGGCCTCGATGCCGTCCACGCAGCGGTCCGCGAGCAGCCGCGACACGTTCGCCAGCAGTGTGATCGACTCCAGCACGTTGCGGGCCAGCATCGGCAGCATCACGTTCAGCTCGAAGCTGCCCGCCGCGCCGCCGAACGCGATCGCCGCGTCGTTCCCGATCACCTGCGCGGCCACCTGCGTCACCGCCTCCGGGATCACCGGGTTCACCTTGCCCGGCATGATCGACGAGCCGGGCTGCAGGTCCGGCAGCCGGATCTCGGCGAGGCCGGCGCGCGGCCCCGACCCCATCCAGCGCAGATCGTTGGCGATCTTGTTGAGGCTCACTGCGACGGTGCGCAGCGCGCCGCTCGCCTCGACGAGGCCGTCCCGGGCGCCCTGCGCCTCGAAATGGTCGCGGGCCTCGGTCAGCGGCAGCCCGGTGACCCGCGCGATCTCCGCGATGACGCGGGCGGCGAACCCCTCCGGCGTGTTGATCCCGGTGCCGACCGCGGTGCCGCCGAGCGGCAGCTCCGCCAGCCGCGGCAGCACCGCCTCCAGCCGCTCCACGCCGTGCCCGACCTGCGCCGCGAACCCGCCGAACTCCTGCCCGAGCGTCACCGGCGTCGCGTCCATCAGGTGCGTGCGGCCCGACTTCACCACCGTCGCGAACTCGTCCGCCTTGCGGGCCAGCGCGTCGCGCAGGTGCCGCAGCGCGGGGATCAGCTCGTGCACGACCGCGCCGGTCGCCGCGATGTGGATCGACGACGGGAACACGTCGTTGGACGACTGGGAGGCGTTCACGTGGTCGTTCGGGTGGACGGGCCGGCCGAGCCGCTCCTCCGCCAGCGTCGCCACGACCTCGTTGGCGTTCATGTTCGACGACGTCCCGGACCCGGTCTGGAACACGTCGATGGGGAACTGGTCGTTCCAGCGGCCGTCCGCCACCTCGCGGGCCGCCTCGCCGATCGCCTCGGCGACGTCCTTGTCCAGCACGCCGAGCTCCGCGTTCACCGCCGCGGCCGCCGCCTTGATCTGCCCCAGCGCGGCGACGTGCGCGGGCTCCAGCCCGCGTCCCGAGATCGGGAAGTTCTCGACGGCCCGCTGCGTCTGCGCCCGCCACTTCGCCGCCGCCGGCACCCGGACCTCGCCCATGGAGTCGTGCTCGACCCGGAATTCCTGCTCCGACATGAAGCCACCTCCGTGGGGGACGTCCCCTGGGAGCCCCCGCGCAATCGTCACCGCCGTCCTTCATGGCAGCGGCGCGGGGCGCCCGCGCATTCCCGCGCGGGCGCGGCCGTGATCAGCTCCCGGAGCCCTTCGCCACGGTGTAGCTGACGCGCTCACCGGGCTTGCCCAGCGGTTTCTCCTGGCCGTTCACCCACACGTCGCAGGCGGACGCGTCGTAGATCACCGCGTTGATGTGGGCCTCGCCGTACCGGCGCGCCTCGCCCGCGGCGAGCGTCTCGTCGCTCAGTATCCGCATCGCGGTGCCGGGCACCGACACGAAGATCTTGCAGGAGGCGTTGCGGGCCCGCACGACCAGCGTGCTACTCGCGACGCCGGCCGGCGGGGCGGCCTCGCCGGGCCGGCCGGACGGGGTGGAGGCGCGGGACGTCGGGGACGGCCCCGGGCTCTCCCGCATCATCCCGACGATCAGCGCCGTGGCGCCGATCCCGCAGGACGCGACGGTCGCGCCGATCAGCGCGATCACCGCCATCAGCCGGTAGCGGGGCGTCGCCTGCCGGCGCCCGGCGCGCGGTCCCGCCATGGCCCGCTCCAGCCGGTCCACCGCGCGGGCGTGGCTGAGCCGGCGCGTCGGGTTCTTCTCCAGCAGCCCGGTGATCACCGGGCCGAGCGCGCCGGCGTTCTGCGGCGGCGGCGTCGACTCGTTCGCCAGCGCGCTCAGCGTCGCAATGACGTTGTCGCGCTCGAACGGCGGGCGGCCCTCCAGCGCGGCGTACAGCGTCGCGCCGAGCGACCACAGGTCGGAGCGGGGCGTGGCCTTCTCGCCCGCGGCGACCTCCGGGGCGACGTACGCGGGGGAGCCCATGAAGTGCCCGGTCTTGGTCAGGCTCGCCGAGCCCGACGAGAACGCCAGCCCGAAGTCGGTGAGCACGACCCGGTCGCCGTCCAGCAGCACGTTGCTCGGCTTGAGGTCGCGGTGCACGATCCCGGCCTTGTGCGCGGTGTTGAGGGCCTCCAGCAGCCGCCGCCCGATGTGCGCGACGCGCTCGGGCGGCAGCGGGCCGTCGCGCTCGATGAGCTGCTCGAGGTTCGGCGCCTCGATCAGCTCCATCACGATCCACGGCCGGCCCTGTTCGGTGACGACGTCGTAGACCTCGACGATGGAGTGGGTGCGCAGCTGCGCGGGCGCGCGCGCCTCGCGCAGGGTACGGCGGAAGAAGACCACCCGGTCGTCCTGGGAAAGGTCCTCGGGGAGCCGAAGCTCCTTGATCGCCACCGCGCGATCGAGGAGCTCGTCATGGCCCCGCCACACGGTGCCGTTGGCGCCCTGACCTATTTCCGAGACCAGCCGATAGCGCGTCGCCAGCACGAGGCGCTCTGACTGAGACATGGCGGAAAAGATACCGGAGTGGCCACGCGGTCACCGGGGAGACGTCTCCACCAAGTTGGATTTAGCCCCAATATGTGACCTGCCGCCCCGAAACGCCCCGGAATCGGGCCGTCAGGACCCGGATTCCGGGAGCGCCGAGGGTGGTATCGTGCGGCCGGGTCAGCGGCGGCCGATGGTGAGGACGGGGCCGGTGGTGTCGGCGAAGAAGTCGCCGCCCTTGTCGTCCACCACGATGAAGGCCGGGAAGTCCTCGACCTCGATCTTCCAGACGGCCTCCATGCCGAGCTCCGGGTACTCCAGGACCTCGACCTTCTTGATGCAGTCCTGCGCGAGCCGCGCCGCCGGGCCGCCGATCGAGCCGAGGTAGAACCCGCCGTGCTCCTTGCACGCGTCGGTGACCTGCTTGGACCGGTTGCCCTTCGCCAGCATCACCAGCGAGCCGCCCGCCGCCTGGAACTGCTCGACGTAGGAGTCCATCCGGCCGGCGGTCGTCGGCCCGAACGAGCCCGACGCGTAGCCCTCCGGCGTCTTCGCCGGCCCCGCGTAGTAGACGGCGTGGTCCCGCAGGTACTGCGGCATCGGCTCGCCGGCGTCCAGCCGCTCCTTGATCTTGGCGTGCGCGATGTCGCGCGCCACCACCAGCGGCCCGGTCAGCGACAGCCGCGTCTTCACCGGGTACTTGGTCAGCTCGGCCCGGATCTCCGCCATCGGACGGTTCAGGTCGATCTTCACGACCTCGTCGTTCAGGTGCTCGTCGGTGGTGTCGGGCAGGTACTGCGCGGGGTCGGTCTCCAGCCGCTCCAGGAACACGCCCTCCGCGGTGATCTTGGCGAGGGCCTGCCGGTCCGCGCTGCACGACACCGCGATCGCCACCGGGCAGGACGCGCCGTGCCGCGGCAGCCGGATCACCCGCACGTCATGGCAGAAGTACTTGCCGCCGAACTGCGCGCCGATGCCGAGCTTCTGCGTCAGCTCGAACACCTGCAGCTCCAGCTCCAGGTCGCGGAAGCCGTTGCCCAGCGGCGAGCCCTCCGTCGGCATCGTGTCCAGGTAGTGCGCCGACGCGTACTTGGCCGTCTTCAGCGCGTACTCGGCGGACGTCCCGCCCACCACGATCGCCAGGTGGTACGGCGGGCACGCCGCCGTGCCCAGCGAGCGGATCTTCTCCTCCAGGAAGGACATCATCCGCTTCGGGTTCAGGACGGCCTTGGTCTCCTGGTACAGGAACGACTTGTTCGCGCTGCCGCCGCCCTTGGCCATGAACAGGAACTTGTAGGCGTCGCCCGGCGCCGCGTACAGCTCGACCTGCGCGGGCAGGTTGCTGCCGGTGTTCTTCTCGTCCCACATCGTCAGCGGCGCCATCTGCGAGTAGCGCAGGTTCAGCTTCGTGTACGCGTCGTACACGCCGCGCGAGATGTGCTCCTCGTCGCGGCCGTCCGTCAGGACGTGCTGGCCGCGCTTGCCCATGACGATCGCGGTGCCGGTGTCCTGGCACATCGGCAGCACGCCGCCGGACGCGATGCCCGCGTTCTTCAGCAGGTCCAGCGCCACGAACCGGTCGTTGGGGGACGCCTCGGGGTCGTCGAGGATCCGGCGCAGCTGCGCCAGGTGCGCGGGCCGCAGCAGGTGCGCGATGTCGCGCATGGCGGTCTCGGTGAGGAGTCGGAGCGCCTCCGGCTCGACCTGCAGGAACGTCCGGCCGTTCGCCTCGAACGTGGAGACCCCGTCGGAGGTCAGGAGCCGGTAGTCGGTCTCGTCGGGGCCGAGCGGCAGCAGGTCGGTGTAGGAGAACTCAGGCATCTCAGGCAGATCCTCGCGCGATTCCGATGGGGGCCGCCTCACAGGGTACGACCCGGCGCCGCAGCCCGAGGACGACCCCCACGGCCACCAGCGCCGCCCCCGCCAGGTCCGCCGGCCCGGGCCGGCCGAGCCCGAGGACCACCGTGGTGACGACCGCGCTGACCGGGATCATCCCGGCGAACAGCCCCGCCCGGTCCGCGCCGAGCCGGCCGAGCGCCCCGTACCAGAGCAGGAACGCGATCACGGTGACGATCACCGACAGGTACGCCAGCCCCGCGAACTCCGCGCCGGTCGGCGCCCGCAGCACGGCCGTCCCGTCGGTGGCCAGCCCGACGGCCAGCAGCATCGGCGCGGCGATCGCCGCCGAGTACGCCGACACCCGCACCGGGCCGAGCGTCGGCAGCAGCGGGACGGCCAGCAGCGAGAAGCACACCTCCCCGGCGAGCGCGCCCAGCGACAGCAGCAGCCCCCGCAGGCTGCCCCCGCCGAGCCCGTTGGCGAGCGCCGCCCCCGCCGCGACCACGCACGCCGAGGCCACCACCGCCGGCGCGGGCCGGCGGCCCTCCAGCAGCGGCCCGACCAGCGCCAGCACGATCGGCACCGTCGCGATCACCGTGCCGATCGTCGCCGGGCTGGTGTCCCGGGTCGCCGCGACGATGCACACGTTGAACGCGACCAGGCCCGTCCCCGCCAGCGCCGCCAGCAGCGCCCACTCCCGCGCCGCCGGACGCCGGACCGGCCCGCCGCGCAACCGCGCCACCGCCAGCAGGATCGCCGCGGCGACCGTGTACCGGACGGCCTGGCCGCCGAAGACCGGATAGTCCGCGATCGTCGCGGACACCGCGGTCAGCGTGCCGACGAGGAACATCGCGGTCCCGGCGGCGGCGCCGCCCCCGAGGGAGAGAGAGGAGATCTTCATGACTCGAACGCTAGAAGCCCGTTGGACCTGGACACAGAGCCAATGGCTACCATCGATCATGGACCAATCTCGGGCAAGTGACGCATGAACGCCCGATCGACGCTGAGTGTCATGTGACCGACCTCCATCTCCCACTCGACCGCGGGGCGGGACGGCTGGCCGCGCAGATCGCCGCGGGCTTCCGCGCGGCGGTGCGGGCCGGGCGGCTGACCGCGGGCACCCGGCTGCCGTCGAGCCGCGACCTCGCCCGCGACCTCGAGGTGTCCCGCGGCGTCGTCGTGGCCGCCTACGAGCAGCTGACCGCCGAGGGCTTCCTCATCGCCCGGCGCGGCGACGGCACCCGCATCGCCCCCCTCGCCCGCCCCGACGACCCCGTCCCCGCCCCTCCCGCCGAGGACCCGGCCCCCGCCGCGCTCCCGTCCTGCGACATCCCGCCCGACCCCGGCGCGCTCTACGACCTGTGGCCCAGCCAGCCCGACCTGTCCGCCTTCCCCCGGGAGCGCTGGATCGCGGCCACCCGCGCCGCGCTGCGCACGCTCCCCAGCGACGAGCTGACCTACCCCGACCCCGGCGGCGTCCGGCCGCTGCGCACCGAGCTGGCCGGCTACCTCGGCCGGGTCCGCGCCGCCGTCGCCGACCCCGGCCGCGTCGTGATCATGAACGGGGTGGCGCACGGGCTGTCCGCGCTGGTCCGGGTGCTGATCGCGGACGGCCATCGCGCCCTCGCCGTCGAGGACCCCACCAGCGTCCGGCAGCTGCCGATGCTGGAGGCGTCCGGCATCCGGCTCGTCCGCGTCCCCGTGGACGCCGACGGTGTGGACGTCGCCGCGCTCGCCCGCACCAACGCGCGCGCCGTCCTCGTCACGCCCGCCCACCAGTACCCCACCGGCGTCGTGCTGTCCCCGTCCCGCCGCGCCGAGCTGATCGCCTGGGCACGGGACGTCGACGGCGTGATCCTGGAGGACGACTACGACGCCGAGTTCCGCTACGACCGCGAGCCCGTCGGCTGCCTCCAGGGCGTCGACCCCGACCGCGTCGTGCTGCTCGGCTCCGTCAGCAAGGCCCTCGCGCCCGCGCTGCGCCTCGGCTGGACCGTCGCCCCCGCCCGCCTCGCGACGCGGCTCCGCGAACATCGCGGCCAGACCGACCTCGGCGCGCCCGTCATCGAGCAGTACGCCCTCGCCGAGTTCCTCCGCAGCGGCGGCTACGACCGGCATCTGCGCACCATGCGGCGGCGCTACCGGTCCCGCCGCGACGCCCTCGCCGACGCGCTCGCCACATACGTGCCCGGCGCGACGGTTCACGGCGTCTCAGCGGGCATCCACCTCTATGTGGAACTCCCGCCCGGATCAGACGAGGACGCGGTCATGGCCCGCGCCGCGCGGTCCGGGGTGTCGGCGGCCGGCGCCCGCGAGATGTGGTCCGCCGAACGCGCCGCCGGCGCGCCCCCCGCTCTCGTGCTGGGATATGCCCGAATTGCCGAAAGTCGCCTGGTCAAGGCGGCACAGCTGCTCGGCAAAGCGGTTACCGGGGGGACGGAAGGGTAGGACCAACATCCCCGGTGTAGGAGGTATGGATGAGTCTGGATGAGGCCGCACGGCAGCTGAAGATGGCCGGTCACGACGCGCAGGTCGCCTTCGACTGCGTCGGCCTGGGCGACCTCGAACGCGCACAGGAGCACGCCGTCACCCTGCGCGCCGCCGCCGACGCCGCCGAAGTGGCGCTGAGCCGGGCGCTCCAGGACCTGACGCCGGAACAGGCCCAGGTGGAAGGCGAGAAGGCCGTGAGCGCACTGGAAGAGACCGTGTGATCCCAGGGGGGCGACCCCCTGGAACCCCCGTTACGACGGAGGACGCGTTTCCCGCTCCGCTGGCGCTCCGCGGGAAACGCGTCCTCCGTCGTCGGGCAGGCACGCTGCGCTCGCTGCACTCGCTCCGCGTGCCTGCCCGTGGCCGTGGTTGAGGTCCGGCCTTCCGTACCTGGTTCAGCCGGGCCTTCCGTGCCTGTGTTCAGCCGGGCTGCGCGGGGTGGGGGCTTGCCTAGGCGAAGGGGCGTTCCATGGCGGGGGTGGTGGGGTCGGCGCCCTCGACCGGCTTCGGGTCGAAGCCCTTGGCGGTGACGAAGACGACCAGGATCAGCGCGGCCGGGACGATGAACGCCAGCCGCAGGCCGTGGTCGTGGCTGACCGGCGCGATCGCGCCGACGACGGCGGCGCCGAGCACGAAGCCCACGTAGTTGAAGATGTTGACGCGGGCCACCGCGACGCCGAGGCCGGTCGGGTCGACGCGTCCGGCGGCGGAGAAGGAGACCGGCGCGATCACGCTGAGGCCGAGGCCGGCGACCGCGAAGGCGGTGATGGCGACGGCCGCGTTCGGCGCCGCCACCACGCCGACCATGCCGATGATGCCGACCAGCCCGCCGAGCCGCACCACCTGGACCGGGCCCGAGCGGCGGACGCCGAGGTCGGCGACCGCGCGGCTGATCACCATCGTGATCTGGTAGGCGACGTAGCCGAGCGGCGCGACCCAGTCGGCCGCCGACAGCTCGTCGTCCAGGTACTTGGCGCCGTAGCTGGAGATCGCCGAGTCGGCCAGGTAGGCGACGGCCATCGCCGCGCCGACGATCAGGATCGGGCGCCACGGGACGCTGCGCTCGGCGGCCTTGAGTTCCTCGGCGGACGGCCCGTCGCCCTCCTCCTCGCGCCGGTACAGGCGCGGCCCGGTGGCGAGGGACGCGACGATGCCGACGGCGGCGGCGATCCCGAAGCCGGTGAGGAGCGAGAGGTCCATCTTGTTGGACGCCGACGCCCACAGGCCGCCGAGGATCCCGGCGACGGACCATACCGCGTAGAAGCCGGTGATCAGGCTGACGCCGTACCGCCGCTCCACCGCGATGGCCTGGGCGTTCATGGAGGCGTCCACCGCGCCGACGAACAGGCCGAACAGCGCGACCGCCCCGTAGAGGGCGATGTCGTTGTCGCCGGTGGCGCCGATCAGCACGATGGTGACGGCCACGGCGGGCTGCGCGACCCGCAGCACGAGGCCGCTGCCGAACCGCTTGAACAGCGCGCCCGAGATGACGCTGCCGACGCCGGCGATCAGCGGCACCATGAGCAGCACGAGGGAGAGCGTCCCGTCGCTGAGGTGGTGCGTATCCTGCATCTTCGGCACCTGCGTCACCAGAGAGGCGAAGCACAGTCCCTGGACGGCGAAAGCGGCGTAGGCGGAGACCCGCGCCCGGCGGTCCCGCTCGGTGATGCCCTCGCTCATGCGGTCCGACCTCTCTGCCTGACGAAATGTGAAGAAGATTCGCGTCAGCGTAGAGACAGGGTACGCGCCGGGTCAATCATCCGGGAAGACGTCCCGATCAGTCGATCAGCCGCCTCCGCATGCCCCGGACCGCCAGTATCCACATCAGGCCCGCGAACGCCACCAGGGCCCCCAGATGCCCGAGGTCGGTGAGCGGCCGCAGCCCGAACACCGCGTCCCGCACCAGCTCCACGCAGTGGTACAGCGGGTTCACCCGCGCCGCGTACCGCGCCCAGTCCGGCAGCGCGTCCACCGGGAAGAACGTCCCGGCCACCAGGAACAGCGGCGTCACCACCCCGGTGATCACGTAGTCGAACGAGTTGATCGACGGCACCACCGACGACGTCCACATCCCGAACAGCCCGAACCCGAGCGCCAGGAAGAACACCATGAACGGCACCAGCAGCATCCCGAACGACGGATCGAGCCCGAAGAACAGCGCCACCACGATCGGCGTGCAGGAGTACACCGACGACTTCGCGGCGATCCACAGCGCCTCCGCCGTCACCAGCTCGTGCACGTCCACCGGCGCCGCCAGGATCGCGTCGTAGGTGTGCTGGAACGACCGCCGGATATAGGAGTTGAACATCCCCGGGAACACCGACGTGAACAGCGCCGCCGTCCCCACCACGCCCGTCGCGACGAAGTCGAGGTACCGGTAGTGCCCGACCGCGGCGACCATCGACCCGAACCCGTAGCCGAACGCCAGCAGGTAGAACGTCGGCTCCACCATCGACGCGAACGACTGCGTCATCCAGTACCGCTTGTACAGGGCCAGCTCGTGCCGCCAGATCCCCTTCAGCGGCGCGACCTCGAAGCGCCGCAGCCGCGGCGCCCGCCCGGCCTCCACGGTCATTCCACCCGCTCCCCGGTCAGCACGACGAACACGTCCTCCAGATTGGCCGCGCGGCGCACGCCGTCCGGCCCCAGCTCCTCGTCGAGCGACGGCGCGATCGTCTCCGCCTTCAGCACCGACACCGACGGGCCGGTCCGCCGCGTCGGCAGCCCCGCCGCCCGCGCGACCCGCTCGACCTCCGCCAGCCGGTCGGGCGGCCCGTAGTGCTCCACCACCCGCTCGCCCGCGTACCGCGCGACCAGCGCCGACGGCGACCCCCGCGCGATCACCCTGCCGTGCGACATCAGCGCGCACTCGTCCGCCAGCCGCTCGGCCTCCTCGATGTAGTGCGTCGACATCAGCACGGTCGTCCCGCGCGAGCGCAGCCCGTCGATCAGGCCCCACAGCTCCGCCCGGACCTGCGGGTCCAGGCCCACCGTCGGCTCGTCCAGCAGCACCAGCGCCGGACGGTGCACCAGCCCCCGCGCGATCAGCAGCCGCCGCCGCATCCCGCCCGAGAGGTCGTCCACCTTCGTCCCCTGGCGCTCGGTCAGGTGCGCGATCGCCAGCGCGTCGTCCACGGCCGCGCGGCGCTCGCGCCGCGGCACCCGGTACAGGTGCGCGAAGATCTCCAGGTTCTCCCGGGCGGTCAGCTCCTCGTCCAGGTTGTCCTGCTGGGGGACGACCCCCATCGCCGCCCGCGCCTGCTTCGACTGCGCGGGGACCTCGAACCCCAGCACCCGGATGGCGCCCTCGTCCGCCACCGCCTGCGCGGTCAGCATCTTCATGGTCGTCGACTTCCCGGCGCCGTTCGGCCCGAGCAGCCCCAGGCAGCTGCCCGCGGGGACGTCCAGGTCCAGCCCGTCCACCGCGGTGAACGTCCCGAACCGCTTGACCACGCCGCGCAGGCTGATCGCCGCCGCCCCGGCCTCCCCCTCCTTGGCCGCGAGCTGCGCACGTTGCACCGTCATGCCGTCACCCTAGGTACCGGTCCCGGCGAAACCCATCCATTTTTCTCGGGGTCCCCCGCCGCGGGCCCAGTAACCTCTTCGTGTGGACATCCCCCGCCGCCCGGGACAGGCGACCCGCGTGAGCGACCTGCGCGCGTCCGACGCCGACCGGGAGCGCGTCGCCGCCGTGCTCGGCGAGGCGCTCGCGGACGGCCGCATCACCATGGACGAGCACGCCGACCGCACCGCCCGCGTCTACGCCGCCCGCACCCTCGGCGAGCTCACCGGCCTCACCCTCGACCTCAGCCCCGAGGAGGCCCAGCCCATCCTCGTGGACGACCGCCCGGTCACGGCCTTCTTCGGCCGCGTCCGCCGCGACGGCCGCTGGGTCGTCCCCGTCAAGCTGCCGCTGCTCGCCCTCTTCGGAACGGTCGAACTCGACCTGCGCGAGGCCGTCCTGCAGCGCCGCCACATCGTGCTCGACTCGATGGTCCTCGCCGGCCGCGTCCGCCTCCTCGTCCCCGAGGGCGTCCGCGTGGACGTCACCGGCCGTACCGTGCTCAGCACCCGCGAGGTCCGGACCCGTCCCGCCGCCGAGGGCCCCACCATCGAGGTCGCCGGCACCCTCCTCTTTGGCTCGGTGAAGGCCAGGGCCCCGAAGCGGACCCTCCGGCAGCGCGTCCGAGGCCGCCTGCGACGCTAGGCCTATGGACGATCTTCCTCCCCTCGAACTCGCCTTCCCCGGCCCCGAACGCGACCGCGGCGTGGCCGCGGTCCTGAACGGCGAGAAGACCGCCTTCACCGGCCTGCTCGAACTCCACGAGAAGGCCGGCGAGCCGGTCCCCGGGCCCGGCGACCGGTTTGCCGTGCTCGACTCCGACGGACGTCCCGCCGCCGCTATCGAGCTCACCGAGGTCCGCGTCGTCCCGATCAAGGAGATCGACGACGCCTACGCGCGCGCCGAAGGCCGCGGCTACGCCGGCGCCGCCGAGTGGCGCGCCGACCACGAGCGCTTCTTCCGCAGCGACGGCGTCGCCGCCTTCCTCGGCCGCACGCCCGAGATCACCGACGAGACGCTCGTCGTGGCCCAGCGCTTCCGCCGCCTGGACCCCTGACCAGCGCCTCCTAGACCGCGCTGTCGAAGTTGATGGCGCTGTAGGCGCGGAGCTTGCTGAGCTTGTGCTCGCTGGAGATGGTGCGGATCGTGCCGCTGCGCGACCGCATCACGAGGGAGTGGGTGACGGCCGTGCCCTTGCTGTACCGGACGCCGTCGACCAGCTCCCCGTCGGTGATGCCCGTGGCGGCGAAGAACACGTCGTCGGACGTGACGAGGTCGTCGGTGGTGAGGACGCGGCCGAGGTCGTGGCCGGCGTCGATCGCCTTGCGCCGCTCGGCGTCGTCCTGCGGCCACAGGCGGCCCTGGATGACGCCGCCGAGCGCCTTGATCGCGCAGGCGGCGATGATGCCCTCGGGGGTGCCGCCGATGCCGAGCAGCAGGTCGACGCCGGTGCCGGGGCGGGACGCCATGATCGCGCCGGCGACGTCGCCGTCCAGGATGAACTTGATGCGGGCGCCGGTCTCGCGGACCTCCTTGACGATGCCCTCGTGCCGGGGGCGGTCGAGGATGCAGACGGTCACGTCGTGCGTGGAGGAGCCCTTGGCGCGCGCGATGGCGCGGATGTTGTCGGCGATCGGGCGCTCGATGTCGACGACGTCGGCGGCCTCGGGACCGGTGACGAGCTTCTCCATGTAGAACACGGCGGACGGGTCGAACATCGATCCGCGCGGGGCCACCGACAGCACGGCGATGGCGTTGCTCATGCCGAGGGCGGTGAGGCGGGTGCCGTCCACCGGGTCGACGGCGACGTCGCACTCCGCGCCGGAGCCGTCGCCGACCTCCTCGCCGTTGTAGAGCATGGGGGCGTTGTCCTTCTCGCCCTCGCCGATCACGACGACGCCGCGCATCGAGACGGTGTTGATGAGCTGGCGCATCGCGTTGACGGCGGCTCCGTCGGCGCCGTTCTTGTCCCCGCGGCCGACCCAGCGGGCCGCGGCCATGGCGGCGGCCTCGGTCACCCGGACCAGCTCCATCGCCAGGTTGCGGTCCGGCGCGGCCGGCTCGGTGGTCAGCGGGGAGGAAACGGTGGTCTCTTCGGACATGACGGGGCGGCCCCTTCGTTCGGTGGTGACTCGGATTCTCCGGGGACCGGACGGCGGGTCACAAATTGGACCAGACCAGCCGGTGCGCCGGGGAGAGCCGCCCGCGTGCGCGGGTCGTTTTGACCGTCACGCGGGCAAGGGATCGTTTCCCCGTGGGAAGAGGGCGTAATCTCAGGGCTCATGAGCAGCGACATCGACGTCTCCTCCGACGGGGCGGCACAGGACGGGGGCGCGGGGGCCGCGGAGGCGCCCGCGCGCACCTCCGACCGCGGGGCCGCCACGCGCAGCGCCCTGCTGTCCGCCGCCCGGGACGTCTTCTGCGAGGCGGGCTTCGCGCAGGCCGCGGTGACCGACATCGTCGCCAAGGCGGGCGCCAGCGTCGGCAGCCTGTACCACCACTTCAACGGCAAGGCCGACCTGTACCTGACGCTGTTCGAGGAGTTCCAGGTCCGCCAGCAGGAGCGCACCCGCAAGGCGATCAACGCGGTGCGGGACGCGGGCGAGAACGACCCGATGCGGCAGTTCGTCGCCGGCGCCGGCGCGTACCTCGACGGGTGCCTGCAGGAGCGGGACGTCGCGCGGCTGTTCATCTCCGGCGACGGCCCGCCCGGGTTCGACCGGGTGATGCGCCAGCGGCTGAACAAGTGGGCGCGCCGGAACGCGGCGCTGTTCCACACCGCGGACGGCGGCGTCGACGAGGCGCTGGTCGTGGTGCTGACGGGCGCGATGGCGGGCGCGGTGTCGGAGATCTCGCTGATGGACGACGAGGACGCGGCGCGCACGCTGGCGGACGAGATCATGGGCATCGTCGGCACGATCAGGAACCCCCGTACGGAGCAGCCCTGACCGTGCGGGATCCTGGAGGGGTGACCGACAAGAGTCCCGCATCCGCTCCGGAGGCCGCCGAGACCGTCTCCGGGTCCGAGCAGCCCGCCGCCGGCGAGCGGCCGCCCGCCGGGGAGCCGTCCGCCGCGGAGGCGCCGCGGGCGCACGGCGAGGCGACCGCCGGCGCCGCTCCGCAGGACGTCGTTTCGGAAGGCGCCGTTTCTGAGGGCGCCGGGGACGCCGCGTCCGGCGAGGGCGAGGGCGACGGCGAGCGGGCCCCGGGCGAGAGCGAGGGCGCGCGGGCCGAGGGCGAGGCCGCGGCGGCACCGCAGGGCGCGGGCCGTCCCGTGGTCCAGGTCAGCCCGGCCGTGTACAAGCGGCTGACGACCGGGCTCGGCGGTTTCACGATGGCGATGGGCGCGTGCCTGCTGCTCGTGCTGGCGATCTTCGTGATCACGCCGCGCGACAACAAGGAAGTGCTGCGCACCGTCGACTACTCCTCGCAGCTGTGGGCCCTGCGCAGCGACGCGCCGTACACGCCGTACGCGCCGGAGGGACTGCCGCCGACCTGGCGGCCGACGAGCTCGCGCCTGAACGGCCTGGACTCCGGCGGCAAGCAGCCGGTGGCGTGGCATCTCGGGTTCGTGACGCCGAAGGGCGAGTACGCGGCGCTGGAGCAGAGCAACGAGAAGCCGGAAGCGTACGTCCCGCGGATGACCAACAGCAGCAAGCCGATCGGCACGATGCAGGTCGCCGGCGAATCGTGGGCGAAGTACCACCGCAACGACAAGAAGGCGAACTCGCTGGCGCGGCCGGGCCCCGGCGGGATGAGCATCGTGGTGACGGGCACCGCGTCCTACGAGGAGCTGGCGGTGCTCGCGGCCTCGCTGAAGCCGCAGGCCAAGCAGGGTGCGGGCCCGGCGCCGACGGCGTCGGCGCCGGCCACCCAGGGGTCCTGACCCGGGCCCGCGGGCCCGTCCCGGACGCGTGTCCCCCTACGGTCAGAACGGGGCCGGGGCTTCGCCGTCCTCCGGTCCCTGCATGGCGGCGGCGAGCCTGGCGCGCGCGCCCTCGAGCCATTCCTCGCAGACGGCGGCGAGCTTCTCGCCGCGCTCCCACAGGGCGAGCGACTCCTCGAGCGTCAGCCCGCCGGCCTCCAGCCGCTTGACGACGTCGGTCAGCTCGTCGCGGGCCTGCTCGTACGAGGGCTTGCGCTCGGTCGCGTTCTCTTCTGCCACTCGCACCACTCTAGGGCTCTTCGCGGCCGGAGACGGTGGCGGTGAGCCGGCCGCCCGCCAGGCGGACGTGGAGGCGCTCGCCGTCCTTGACGTCGGCGGGCTCCCGCACGACCGCCTCGTCCTCGCGCTGGACGATCGCGTAGCCGCGGTCGAGCGTCGCGGCGGGGGAGAGGGCGAGCAGGCGGGCGCGGGTGTGCGACAGCTCGTCCCCGGCCCGGTCCAGGGCGGACGCCACGCACCGGCGGGTCCGGTCGCGCAGCGCCAGGACCCGCTCGGACTGCCGCTCGATCTCGCGGACCGGGTCGGCGAGGGCGGGCCGCGACCGGACGTTCTTGAGCCAGTGCAGCTCCCGCTCCAGGCCGCCCGCCAGGCAGCGGCGGCCGCGGTCGCGGAGCTGCCGGACGAGCTGGAGCTGCTCGCGCACGTCGGGGACGGTCTTCTTCGCCGCGTCGGTCGGGGTGGAGGCGCGGACGTCGGCGACGAGGTCGAGGATCGGGCTGTCCTGCTCGTGTCCGATCGCGCTGACGACCGGGGTGCGGGCGGCGGCGACCGCGCGGACGAGCGTCTCGTCGGAGAACGGCAGCAGGTCCTCCATGGCGCCGCCGCCGCGCGCGATGACGATGACCTCGATCTCGGGGTCGGCGTCGAGCTTCCGGAGCGCCTCCATGACCTCGCCGACGGCGTAGGAGCCCTGGACGGCGGTGTTCTCGACGCGGAACGCCACGGCGGGCCAGCGGCGGCGGGCGTTCTCCAGGACGTCGTGCTCGGCGTCGGAGTCGCGGCCGCAGATCAGCCCGATCTTGCCGGGCAGGAACGGCAGCGGGCGCTTGCGCTCGGGCCGGAACAGGCCCTCGGAGGCGAGCACCTGCTTGAGCCGCTCCAGCCGGGCCAGCAGCTCGCCGACGCCGACCGGGCGGACCTCGATGGCGCTGAGCGAGAACGTCCCGCGGTTGATCCAGAAGTCGGGCTTGGCGTGCACGACGACGCGGGCGCCGTCGGTGACGGCGGGCCCGGCGGCCTCGAACACTCCGCGCGGGCCGACGACCCGGACGGACATGTTCGCGACGGGGTCGCGCAGCGTCATGTAGACGGTGCCGCCGCGCGCGTTGAGGTCGGTGATCTGGCCCTCGACCCAGATCCGGCCGAGGCGGCCGATCCAGCCGCCGACCGCCTGCAGGACGGTCCGCACCGGCACGGGGGACTCGGCCGTGGTCTCCATCGCCATGCCCCGAAGCCTACGGGCGCCGGGAGGCCGGCGGCGTGTGACGGACGAGACATGCCGGACCGCGCCAATGCTTAGCCACACTAACTTAGACTAACTAAGTAATCTCGAGGAGAGCAACCGTGACCGTTACCGAGAGCGCGCTGGCCGAGCAGCTCAACCGCAGCCTCCGGCACATCGTGCTGATGCTGCGCCGGGCCGGCGCCGACCAGGCGATCACCAGCCAGCAGCTGTCGGTGCTCGGCTCGCTGGAGCACGGGCCGCGCCGCATGACCGAGCTGGCCGCCGAGCACGGCGTCCGGCTCCCCACCATGACCGCGCAGATCAACCGGCTGGAGCGGGACGGCCTGGTCGAGCGCGGCCGCGACGGCTCGGACGCCCGCGTCGTCACGGCCGCGCTCACCGCGACCGGCCGCGAGCGGCTGGCCGCCGGGCGCGAGCAGCGGATCGGCTTCCTCGCCGAACGGTTCGCGGTGCTGACGGACGAGGAGCGCGCGGCGGTCGCCGCGGCGCTGCCCGCCCTCGACAAGCTCTTCACCGCTCCTTGATCTCTTAAAGGGGGGTCTCCATGCACGCTGTTCCCTCATCGAAGGGCGGCGGCATCCTCAGGCAGCCGATGTCGGTGTGGGCCACCGCCTTCGCCGCCGTCGTCGCCTTCATGGGCATCGGGCTCGTCGACCCGATCCTGCCCGCGATCGCCGCGAACCTGCGGGCCACACCGAGCCAGGTCTCGCTGCTGTTCACCAGCTACTTCCTGATCACCGCGGTGGCCATGCTGATCACCGGCTGGGTGTCCAGCCGGATCGGCGGCAAGAGGACGCTGATGATCGGGCTCACCCTCGTCGTGGTGTTCGCCGCGCTCGCCGGGACGTCCGACACCGTCGGCCAGCTCGTCGGCTTCCGCGCCGGCTGGGGCCTCGGCAACGCGCTGTTCGTCGCCACCGCGCTCGCCGTCATCGTCGGCGCGGCGTCCGGCGGCGCCGAGAAGGCCATCGTCCTGTACGAGGCCGCGCTCGGCCTCGGCATCTCGCTCGGCCCGCTCGTCGGCGCGCTGCTCGGCGACATGAACTGGCGCTTCCCGTTCTTCGGCACCGCGATCCTGATGGCCGTCGGCTTCCTGCTGATCGTCACGCTGCTCAAGGCGCCGCCGAAGCCCGCGGAGAAGACCCGGCTGACCGCGCCGATCCGCGCGCTCGGGCACGGCGGGCTGTCCACCACCGCGTTCACCGCGCTGTTCTACAACTACGCCTTCTTCACCGTCCTCGCCTTCACCCCGTTCGTGCTCGGGATGAGCGCGCACGGCATCGGCCTGGTGTTCTTCGGCTGGGGCGTCATGGTCGCGCTGGCCTCGGTGTTCGGCGCGCCCGCGCTGCAGCGCCGGATCGGGACGGTCCGCGTCATGTACCTCGGGCTGGCGCTGCTGGTGCTGTTCCAGCTCGGCCTCGCCTTCCTCGGGCACGACGGGATCATCGTCTGCACGATCCTGTCCGGCATCCCGATCGGGCTGAACAACACCGCGTTCACCGAGGCCGCGATGGAGGTCTCGGACAACCCGCGGCCCGTCGCGTCCGCCGGGTACAACTTCGTCCGCTGGATGGGCGGCGCCCTCGCCCCCTACTTCGCGACGAAGCTCGCCGAGGAGGTCAACCCGCACCTCCCGTACGTCGTCGGCGCCGCGTGCTGCGTCGTCGCGATGGGCGTCCTGGTGGTGCGCCGCCGCCACATGGCGCCCCTGGAGCGCGTCGACATCGACCACGCCTTCCAGGACGAACCGCTGCCCGCCCAGGCGTGACCGCAGGCGGCACCGCTTCAACGATCACCCGCGCGGCGGCTCGCCTCCGCTGCCGCCGCCGCGCGGGTGTCAGCGCGCCCGCCCCGGTTCCGGCGCCGGAGCCGGGGCCGGCATGGGGACGGACGGTGCGCGGCGGCCCAGCGCGCCGCCGGGACGAACGCGACCGCCGCCACCAGGAAGACCGCGCCGAAGACGGCCCAGCCGCCCATGCCGTGGCGCAGCGCCGTCTGCGTGACGACGAGCGGCCCGAGCAGCACCCCGGCCGCGAAACCGCTGTTGAAGACCCCCTGGTAGACGCCGTGCGCGCGCTCGTCCGCCAGCTCGTAGCTGAGCGCCCAGGTGCCCGCCGCGCACAGCACCTCGCCGACCGTCTGGACCACCAGCGCCGCCAGGATCAGCAGGGACGCCGTCCACGGCTCCGGGCCCTTGGCCAGCCCGAACAGCAGGCAGCCGACCGCCATGAGCGTCCCGGCGCGCAGGCACGCCCGCGCCGCGACCCGCGGGTCCTCCACGCCGCGGCTCATCCGCACCTGCAACGCGATGACCAGGGCCGTGTTCAGCACCAGGCAGGCCGAGACGAGCAGGCGCGGCGCGTGCGTCTCGCGCGTCACCCACAGCGGCACGCCGACCTCGAGGATCCCCTGCTGCAGCACCAGCACCCCGCCCAGCACGGTGATGACCAGGTACGGGACATCGGCCAGCGCGCCGAAGCCGGCGCCGCCGGAGGCCGCGTCCCGCGCCGGACGCACCGCCGGGACACGCGTCAGCAGGAGCGCCGCCCCGACGAACGTCACCGCGTCGAGCACCACGATCGTCCGGTAGGCGGCGGGGGTGTCCGCGACCAGCGCCAGGGACGCCAGCGCCGCCCCGATGCCGACCCCGGTGTTGGTCATCATCCGCAGGAACGCCCGGCCCGGCATCCGCAGCTCCGCGGGCAGCGCGTGCGCCACCAGCGCGTTGCGGACGGCGCTCGCGCCCCGGTCCAGGAACGTGACGCCGCAGATCAGCGGCACCGCCGCCCAGAACGAGTGCACCTGCGTGTAGCCGAGGATCAGCACCCCCTCCGCACCCAGCAGCGCGACCACCGTCGGGCGCGCCCCGAACCGGTCGGCGACGCGGCCCATCGGCACCCCCGCCGCGATCCCGAACACCCCGCCCACCGCCAGCGCGACCCCGACCTGGGCCGGCGACATCCCGACCGCGCGGGTGAACAGCAGCGCGCTGGTGGTCATGAACAGGCCGTTGCCGAGCGTGTTGACCAGCATCGCCGCGGCCAGCACCCGGATCACCGGATGCCGCGCCAGGGCGGCCACGCCCGGGGGCGGGGAGGAGATCGTCGTCATGCGGCCATCCCAGCCGCGCGGCCCGCCCACGGGAATGGATTTAGGATTCTGCTCAATGTACGAGTTCAGGCTCGGCATCCAGGACCTCGCCGAGACGTCGTTCGGGATGTCACCGCTGTTCGAGCTGGTGTTCAGCCTGCGCCCGCGGGTGTTCCCGGCCAAGCACCCCGAGCATCTGCCCTGGGTGCGGGAGACCGCCGCCGCGTACGCCCGGCTCGACACCGCGCTCCTCGACGTCCTGTTCGCACCGCACGGCTGGATCCCCGACTTCCTCACGCCCCGCCCGGCCGGGATCGGCAACGAGATCGCCGACGACCTCGCCGTGCTGCGGGAGACGCCGCCGGACGCCGTCCGGCACGACATCGCCGCCGCGTACCGGCACGTGCCCGTCCCGCCGTTGCTGAGCGGCGATCCGGCGGCCGTCCTCGACCGGATCTGCGCGGCGTTCGAGGCGTACTGGGACGCCTGCGTCGAGCCGTACTGGGCCCGGATGCGGGCCGTCCTGGAGGCCGACCTGGCGCACCGCGCCCGGCGGCTGGCCTTCGGCGGGGCCGCCGCGCTGTTCGCCGAGCTGGACGACCGGATCAGCTGGACGCCGGGCCTCGTCCGGCTCGTCGTCCCCTCCGGGCTCGCGCCCGAACGCGCCGTGGACGTCGCCGGACGCGGGCTCGTCCTCGTCCCGGGCCTGTTCCTGCGCGGCGCGATCACCATGATCGACGAGCAGGGCCCGCCGCTGATCTGCTATCCGGCGCGCGGCCGCGGCGCGATCTGGGACCACACCGCCCCCGAGGGCCCCGCGGCCCTCGCCGCGCTCATCGGCGCGCGCCGCGCGGAACTGCTGGTCATGCTGGCCGCGCCCGCCTCCACCACGGACCTCGCCGCGCGCCTCGGCGTCACGCCGGGCGCCGTCAGCCACCATCTGACCGCCCTGCACGCGGGCGGCCTCCTGAACCGCACGCGCGCCGGACGCTCCGTCCTCTACATGCGCAGCCCACTGGGCGACCAGCTCGTCCGCTGACCCCGCCGGAGAACCGCGGTCACGGGTCCGTACACGCGCCGAGGCCCGTCCGGAACACGGCCGGACGGGCCTTCACGCATGCGCTCCCGGGTCAGTTGAGCCCGTTGAGCTTGGCGATCCGGTTCTCGTACATCTTGATCACTTCGGGGCGGGCGGCGTGCTTGCGCTCGTACTCGCGCAGCAGCTTCACCTGGTCCGCCGACAGCCCTCGCAGCCGCGCGCGCAGCTGCGGCAGCGTGGCGTCGTCGTAGTTCGGCACCGGCAGGCCCTCGGCCGCCCGCTCGGCCTCCGCCGGCGCGGCCGGCCTCAGCTCGGGCTTCGGGTCGAACGGGCCCTCCTCCGCGGCCTTCCCCGCCGGCGGCGCGGGCGTCGGGTCCGCCTCCGGGACGGGGTTCGGAGCCGGCTCGGCCTGCGCCTCCGGCTCCGGACGCGGCTCGGCGGGCTTCGGCTCCGGCGCCGGCTTCGCGACCGGAGCGTCCTGGGCGGGCTTCGGAGCGGGCTTCGCGGCCGGCTTGCCGACGGAGATCTCCCCGTCGGCCGCCCGGCGCTGCGCCGTCCGGACCGTCCCGCGCTCCGCCGCCGGCCTGGCCGGCCGGGTGCGGGTCCGCGGCCGCGGCTCCGGCTCGGGCTCCTCCCCGCCGCGGACCGTCTCCACGACCTTCCCGACGACCTTCTCCGCGGTGTGCCGGACGTCGTCGCGCAGCCGGCCGATCACCGGGCCGACGCCGTCGCCCTCGGTGATCTCCTTGTAGTCGCGGCTCACCCGGTCGCCGAGCAGCAGCGCCCGGCCCACACCGAACATGGCCAGCCGGACGGCGTGCAGCGGGAGATCGCGGACCTGCTCGCCCACCGCGTCCTGGACCTGCTGCTTGAGGCGGCGCGGCGATCTCGTCATGGTCATTCCTCTTCCTGCCGTCCTGTTCACGCACATGCGGCAATCGTCTTCTCGTGTCTCACTCTGCCCCATGGGTGCGAGGAGGGTCACCCCGGGTTAATGGAATTCTGTCCAAAAGCCGCGTGGAGTGGGTCACACAGCGGGCTTCACCAGAGCATTACCCGTTTCCACGGCGGTCTCCCGCCGCCCGGCGCGCCGGGTCCCGCCGTGCACGGCGCGGGCGGGGCGGCTCGTACGATGGGGGGCATGACCGCCAACAGCCAGCGCCGTGTCCTGCTCGCCAAGCCGCGTGGTTACTGCGCGGGCGTCGACCGCGCCGTCCAGACGGTCGAGATCGCCCTGGAGAAGTACGGGGCGCCGATCTACGTCCGCAAGCAGATCGTGCACAACGTCCACGTCGTCAAGACGCTGGAGGAGCGCGGCGCGATCTTCGTGGACGAGACCGAGGAGGTCCCCGAGGGCGCCATCGTGGTGTTCTCCGCGCACGGCGTCGCCCCCGTCGTCCACGACGAGGCCCGCGGCCTGAACCTGCGCACCATCGACGCCACCTGCCCGCTGGTGACCAAGGTCCACAAGGAGGCCGTCCGGTTCGCCGCGCAGGACTACGACATCCTGCTGATCGGCCACGAGGGGCACGAGGAGGTCATCGGCACCACCGGCGAGGCGCCCGACCACATCCACCTCGTCGACGGCCCCGACGACGTCGCCAACATCACCGTCCGCGACCCGGAGAAGGTCGCCTGGCTGTCGCAGACCACCCTGTCGGTGGACGAGACGATCGCCACGGTCGAGAAGCTCCGCGAGCGGTTCCCCAAGCTGACGGACCCGCCGTCCGACGACATCTGCTACGCCACCCAGAACCGGCAGACCGCCGTCAAGGAGATGGCCGCGCGGTCGCAGCTGGTCATCGTGGTCGGCTCCACGAACTCCTCCAACTCCGTCCGGCTGGTCGAGGTCGCCAAGGAGCACGGCGCCGACGACGCCCACCTGGTCGACTACGCCGAGCAGATCGACCCGGCCTGGCTGGAGGGCGTCGACGTCGTCGGCGTCACCAGCGGCGCCTCCGTCCCGGACGAGCTCGTCCAGGGCGTCCTGGCGTGGCTGGCCGAGCGCGGCTTCGGCGAGGCGGAGGAGATCGAGTCCGTCGAGGAGCGGATGCGCTTCTCCCTGCCGAAGGAACTCCGCAAGGACCTCCGCGTCACGCCCGTCTAGCCGGCGCCCGGGTCAGTCGACGTCGCCGTGGTGGAGGCGGCGCTCGGCGGTCGTGGTGGGGGAGTCGTCCCACCGGACGGGGTTCTCGTTGTCCTCCTTCTCGAACAACCGGACCCCGACGAGCTTGCCGCGCAGCTCCCGCACGTTCGCCGGCAGCCCCCGGAACATCGTGATCACCAGGACCAGCAGCGTGCCGAAGAACAGCCACGGCGCCGTCGACGCCAGCGACGTCAGCAGCCCGACCGTGAGGGCGCGCAGCAGCGAGCCGTGCCCCAGCGCGTCCACGATCTCCGCGAGGACGGTCGCGAAGAAGAACACCAGCGGCGGGCTCACCGCGATCGTCAGCAGGTCCGCCGGGCGGGTGGCGAACGCGGCGAGCGCGCACGCGATCGCGAAGCCCGCCCCGGCCAGCAGCCCGACGCCGAGCCACCGCGACAGCAGCGCGCACACCAGCGCCGCGCCGAACATGAGCACGACGCCGCCGCGCCCCGTCAGGGTGACGGCGCCCGGCCCGGCGGCGTGCGAACGGCGCGAGGAGGCGGCGCGCTGACGTCCCACTGGACCCCCTGAGGCCGGCGAGGCGCCGCCGGGCGCGTCGCGTGCCGTCGATGAGCTCATGGCCACCTCTCTCGCCGATCATCCTGATCAGGGATGGCCCGTCCGCCGAAACCTACCGGTTCCGACGCGCCGTCAGGCCGAGGCCGCTCCTCGTCGCCGGGGGCACCGCGACCGGAGAGCCCCCGGTCGTTTGGACGGTCGTCGTGCGCCGTGAGTTCGGCCGCGGACAGAGCGCGTGGGCTCTCCTCCACCGGCTGAGGGCCGTCCAGGGACTCGTCCACGACGCCCAGCTCGTTCAGCTTCCGGGCGCTGACCAGCACGCGCGTCTCCAGCGAGCCCACCGTCCGGTTGTAGGACTTGATCGCGCCGGTGAGCGCCCGGCCCAGCTCGTCCACGTGCTGGCCCATGGTGCCGAGGCGCTCGTACAGCTCCTTGCCGAGCTCGAACACGGCGCGGGCGTTGCGCGACAGCGCGGCCTGCTGCCACGCGTACGACGCCGTCCGCAGCATGGTGATCAGCGTGGTGGGCGTCGCGATGTGGACGCGCCGCCGCATCGCGTACTCCAGCAGGCCGGGATCGCGGTCCAGCGCCGGTGCGAGGAACGCCTCGCCGGGGATGAACAGCACGACGAACTCCGGCGCCGGGCTGAACGCCTGCCAGTACGACTTCGCGGCCAGCCGGTCGACATGGTCGCGCAGGTGCCGGGCGTGCGCGTCCAGCCGGACGGGGTCGCCGGTCTCGGCGGCCTGCAGGTACGCGGCGAGCGACACCTTGGAGTCGACCACGATGCTCTTGCCGCCGGCCAGCCGCACCACCAGGTCGGGCCGGACCGTCCCGTTCGCCGTGGCCGCGCTCGCCTGCTCGTCGAAGTCGCAGTGATGGGCCATCCCGGCGAGCTCCACGACCCGCCGCAGCTGCAGCTCGCCCCACCGGCCGCGCGCCTCCGGCCGCTGCAGCGCCCGCACGAGCCCCTGCGTCTCCCGCCGCAGCTGGTCGGAGCTCTGCCGGACGAAGTCGACCTGCTTGGCGAGCATCGCGTGCGACTCGCGGCGGCCCGTCTCGACCTCGCGGAGCTGCTCCTCCACCTTCGCGAGCGTGTCCTTCAGCGGCGCCACCAGGTGCTCGACGGCCTGCTGGCGGCGCTGCAGCTCGCCCGCCGCCTCGACCCCCGCCGCCTTCAGCCGCGCGTCCGCCAGCTCCAGGAACCGCTGGTTGCTGGCGTCCAGCGCCTTCGCCGACAGGTTCTCGAAGTGCTCGGCCATCCGCTCCTCGGCGTAGGCGAGCTTCTCCTCCGCCGCCCTGGCCCGCGCGATCAGCGCGCCCTGCCGGCTCGTCGCCAGCGCGTACCCGGCGACGACGCCGAAGACGGCGCCGACGAGAAGTCCGGCGAAGAGCGCGAGGTCCATTACTTCATCGTGACAGCGGACTCGCGAAGCGCGACCGCGACGCGCCGGATCGCCCGCCGGAGCGGACAATCCGTTCACTGTTCGCCAACCGTCCGGCCCGCCGGCCGCCGATGGCTCCGGCCCCGTCCGCCGTCCGGCAGCCCAGGGGGTCGGCGGGGTCCGTAAACTTGACCGCCGTGAGCCTCTCCATCGGAATCGTCGGGCTGCCCAACGTCGGCAAGTCCACCCTCTTCAACGCGCTGACCAAGAACGACGCGCTCGCCGCCAACTACCCGTTCGCGACCATCGAGCCCAACGTCGGCGTCGTCGGGGTGCCCGACCCGCGGCTCGGGGTGCTGGCCGAGCTGTTCGGCTCCCAGAAGATCATCCCGGCGACGATGGAGTTCCTCGACATCGCGGGCATCGTCAAGGGCGCGTCCGAGGGGCAGGGCCTCGGCAACAAGTTCCTCGCCAACATCCGCGAGACCAACGCGATCTGCCAGGTCATCCGCGCGTTCGAGGACCCCGACGTCACCCACGTGGACGGCGACGTCGCGCCGTCCCGGGACATCGAGACGATCAACACCGAGCTGATCCTCGCCGACCTGCAGACGATCGAGAAGGCGCTGCCGCGGCTCGACAAGGAGGCGCGGACCAAGAAGGACAAGGACAAGCTCGCCGTCGTCGACGCCGTCAACGCGGCGCAGAAGCTCCTCGACGACGGCATCACGCTGTTCGCGGGCGCCGAGAAGGCCGGCATCGACCTCGCCCTGCTGCGCGAGCTGCACCTGCTCACCGCCAAGCCGTTCCTCTACGTCTTCAACCTCGACGAGGGCGAGCTGACCGACGAGGCGCTCCGCGGCCGGCTCCGCGACCTGGTCGCGCCCGCCGAGGCGATCTTCCTGGACGCCAAGATCGAGGCGGAGCTGATCGAGCTGCCCGACGACGAGGCGCTCGAACTGCTCCAGGGCATGGGCCAGGAGGAGTCCGGCCTGTCGCAGCTCGTCCGGATCGGGTTCGCCACGCTCGGCCTCCAGACGTACCTGACCGCAGGCCCCAAGGAGTCGCGGGCCTGGACGATCCGCAAGGGCGCCACCGCCCCGGAGGCCGCGGGCGTCATCCACACCGACTTCCAGCGCGGCTTCATCAAGGCCGAGATCGTCTCCTTCGACGACCTCACCGAGGCCGGCTCGATGGCCGCGGCCCGCACCGCCGGCAAGGTGCGCATGGAGGGCAAGGAGTACGTGATGCAGGACGGCGACGTCGTCGAGTTCCGCTTCAACGTCTGAGCCGTCCGCGCGCCCCGGCCCGCAGCGTCGCACGCGGCCGTTCGCCGGCGTTCGCGGCTCGCCGCGCCGTCCCGTCAGGCCCCACCCGTCCGGTGGGGCCTGATGCACGTCGGGGGCTTGTGTGATTTGCGATACAGGTGTTGCATGTGGGGTCGCGCCCCAGGTCACCGCGTGTTCTGTGACGATATGTCCCGAAGTCGACACTTTGCCGGAATCTCTCGGAAAGAGATTGCGGGCGGAACGGACACCCGGTAACCAAGCAACTGCCGAGTCGCGCCGCTTGCCGGAAACCTGGTCAGGCGCACCGTTCGGAGCCTTGGATAGGGGATCGTCACCGTTTGGCAATCTTCCCCGTTCCTGTTGAGCTGGATTGCATTATCCGCAACCGCGTGCCGGGGGTGTGCTTCGCCGCGATGCGCTGGAACAATTGGCGCTCGTGGTTACTCTGGGCCCGGGGTGGGGTTCGGAAAGGACCACCCGCACAGGACCCAGGCAACAGACCGCGCCGACCGGGGGCGAGGCGCGAGCGGAGGCAGGATGGCTCGCAGGTCGGCCGTAGGACGCGGCCGTGACACGGCCGTGGTCGAGGAGACGGCGGCGCCCGCGGCGCTCGCCGCGTCCGCCGACCCGTGGGACGCGCCCGCGCCCGAACGGCGCCGCGGGCGCTCCGGCGGATCCGGCGACGGCCGGCGCGGCGGCGGCCGCTGGGGCGGCTCCGGCGGCCGCTGGTGGGTGTGGGTCGGGCGCGCCGTGCTCTGGGCCCTCATCCTCGTCATCCTCGTCAACGGCATCCGCGCCCCCTTCGAGCGCTTCACCGCCAAGGACGGCGACTCCACCGGAACCGGCGCCACCGCCAAGCCCGGAAAGGGCACCGGATTCCCGAGCAGCGCCGCCGGCGCGTTCGCGCTCCAGTTCGCGAACGTCTACCTGAACTACGACCAGAAGAGCGCGCCCGCCCGCGAAGCCCAATTGCGCACCTTCCTGCCCGACGGCGCCGACGCCCAATTCGGCTGGAACGGCGTCGGCACATTGCAGGTCCAGTCCGTCCAGGTCGCCGGAGTCGACGCCCGCGACGCGCACAACGGCACCGTCACGGTCCTCGCCCGCACCGCCGACAAGTGGCTCCGCCTTTCCGTGCCCGTCTACGCGGCCGACGGCGGCGCGCTCGTCGTCTCCGGACGGCCGGCGCTGCTGCCCCCGCCCACCAAGGCCGCGCTCCCGCAGGGCGGCGTCCAGGACCGCGACACCGCCCTGGAGAACGAGCTCCAGCCGTTCCTCGGTACGTTCTTCCAGGCGTACGCGTCCGGCAACCAGGCCGCGCTGTCGCGGTTCTCCGACGGGACGCCGATCGCGGGCCTCGCCGGCTCCGTCAGCTACGTCCAGGTCAAGGAGGTCGTCGCGCCCAAGGGGGCCGCCGACGAGCGGACCGTCACCGCGACCGTGGGCTGGCAGCTGCCCGGCGGCGCGGGCGCCGGCGGCGGCGGCGAACTCGACCAGGCCTACGAGCTCACCGTGGTGAAGAAGGGGACGACCTGGTACGTCAGAGACATCCGCGGCACCACGGAGCCGAACGCATCATGACCGCAACCCCCACGACATCCGCCGTCCCAGAGAGGTGATCAGTCGATGCTGCACCACATCATGGCGTCGATTCCGCACGAGGTCTGGGCGGAACCGCAGAAGAACGACGAACTCAACACCGGCAATCTCGCCGACTGGCTGCGCAACATCTTCGGCCCGCTCTTCCTCGTCATCGTCTCCATTGTGGCGATCTTCTTTCTGTTCACCCGGGAGATCACGCGTTTCGTCCAATTCATCGTGCTCGCGATAGGAATCGGAGTGGTCTTCTACGTGCCGAACATCATCGAGACGACCGCCCGCGCGATCGCCAAGGCGCTCGGGGTGGACGCCACCTGACCACGCGGAGGTCGGCACCACGCGGAGGCCGGCAGGCGGCACCGTGCTCGCGCAGTTAGGGGAGTAGGGGCGTGGATCTACCCACGTACACGAACATATGGCGCATCGAGAAGCGGCTGTACAAGCTGTACGACCTGCGGCTTCCGATGCCGCTGCCGCTGGTCCAGATCGGTGTGTTCCTCGGCGTGTTCGTGCCGTGGATCCTGCTGCTGAGATTCGTCGGGATCCCCTTCAAGTCCCCCTGGCACGTGCTGTACATCGTCCCGCCCGGCGTGCTGACCTGGCTCGCGACCCGGCCCGTCATCGAGGGCAAGCGGCTCACCGAACTGCTGCTCTCCCAGACCCGCTACCTCGCCGAACCGCGCACCTGGTGCCGCCTCACCCCGATCCGCGAGCCCCGCGAGGTCGTCGTCGTCGCCCGCGTCTGGCGCCGCGCCGAGGCGCCCGCCCCGGTCGCCGCCCCCGAGCGCGCCGCGGTCAAGTCCCGCCGCCGGGCCCGCAAGGCCGAGATCG